>JBPOIE010000069.1:0-11890 GCA_052034855.1 Bdellovibrionota bacterium
TCTCGACGGGCTTTGGTCATACCTGTGCAATTGTTCAGGGTATGGTGAAATGCTGGGGAGACAATGGTTACGGACAGCTCGGAGATGGCACTGCCATTGATCGCCTCAGTCCGGTGAAGACTTCTTCCAATAATTTGTAATTGAAAGAAGTCCGATAAAATTTAAAACAAAAATATTAATTTAACGATTGTAATTCGTCATCGATGTCAGAAACACTGCCATCAGCAAGAACTTCTTTGATTTTAATTTTACAGCCTTTTTCGCCTTTTTTCTTATAGCTATTGACTGACACTAAAACATCACGAGGTTCAACTTCATCAGAAGTACGAACAACGATCAGATCGGCAAAAATTCCTGTATAGATTATTTTGTAACCTATCACGCTAAATGTTTCATCGTCCTTACCATAAGCTTCAGTTACTGCGCGAGTCACAATTTTTTCGCACTCAGCAGAGACTCGAAGTTTGGGTGCAGCCATGGCTGTCGTAGCAATTGTTAACAGACTCAACGTGATCAATAAATTATTTTTCATAATTACCTTCCTTTTTTATTTTGATTTGTAAACACACGTAAACGCAGATTCGCCTTCCGCATCTAGTGAACCATAGACATTGTCGGAATCATGTCCCGATGTATATCGTTTCTTATTTACGATTTTATTATTTTTAATGTCGAATTCAAAATCTGTGACGGTGTCATTATAATCACTGATCACGATTTGATATTGAGCAGATTGGTCAGAATTAATTAAAGATGGATCCGGTAAATGAGTCGTGCCGAATTCTGTAGTCACTTTCTGAATCCGGTTGTTTTGAACAACGACTTCCATTTCGATCTTTTGGTCTGGCATTGATGAACAATAAAAAGTATTCGTTTGTGACAGAGCTATGCTAGAGGCAAATGTCGTTAATATCAGAGAATAGATTAATTTATTTTTAGTCATAAGTTTTCCTTTGTTTTAATTTGAATAAAAAACAAAGTAGCACAGGTTTATGATTTGATTGTGTTAAGATTTTCACAAGTGAAATAAATTCTGAACTGTCAAAATTTATGACATTCATATCAGAACCTTTGATGAATTATATACTGTCTAAAATATAACAGGTGATAATGCAGAAGAGGCTCACTATATTGTTGTGGTACTCAAAGTTTATTTTCACAATTTTTAAAGGAGATTTATATGAATCAGAAATCTGTGTTTACGATGGTTTTGCTTTTGTCATCCCTAGGATATTCTCAAAAAGGAATTTCAAATTCTTGTATTGAGAAAGCGTCATATAAAATTATAGAAATGATGGAACAAGATGAACCTAAAGCAGACCTTCATTTGGTAAAAAATAATAATGGTGCAGTGATTGGTCTCACTGATTCTGCAGAAATTTATGCCAGTTATGATTTAACAGAAGTTTCTTTGAAATCGTCAACGGCTCGGGTTATTTTTCACTCGGGTGATGCCATCAGTTTTGCGGTTGTTCATCTCGGAAAATCTAAAATGGAATGCAAAATTGTTTCAGTTGATATGGGGCAAGACGATCACGATTAAAAGATACTGTTCTGACATTTATGAAACGAAACGAAAGCCTGCCTTAAAACCGCAGGCTTTTTTATTTGTCGTTATTGAGTTCATTCGAAATTGGTGGCTCGGGCGAGAATCGAACTCGCACACCCGTGAAGATACTGGATTTTGAGTCCAGCGCGTCTACCAATTCCACCACCGAGCCACTTTAAATAAGAGATATATAAAGTCTGATTAATATAAGGATATGCGCTCTGGTGTTCAAGTATTTTTTTCAGGGCCTGTCACAAAGGTTGTCACTTTTTTCAAAGCACTCAGAAAACTCATTTTTTGCTTGTCCAATGAGATCTTAAGCTAAATCAAATGGTTACGCCCTTTGCATGAAACGCAAAAATAGCGACAAAAGTTGGCACTTGGGTTGCTCATTGTTATTTCTGTAAAATTAAATCACTGGGGAGTTTTTATGAAAACGAATCTAAAGTTATTGATGTCTATGAGCTTGTTATTAGTTTTAACAAGTGTTGCACAGGCTCAAGTTCAATCTGAAACTTTATCTGCCGATGTCGATAGCGAGATCGATCAAATGTATCAAGCTAAAGGTCGATCGAATCAATCGCAAGGCGCTGTTGTAAATCAAACAGTGGTTGTTCCACAGCAGTCTGTTCAAAAGCAGCCCACAACAGTTGTTGAAGCTTCACCATTATCAGATTCAAGAGCCGACAACATTCGCAGAAATCGTCAAGACGAAGAGATGCGTACAGAGTCTAAGATCGTTGAAAAACTTGAACAAAGTCGTATGGAAGATGAAAAGCGCCGTGCCGCAGTTTTGTTTGGTGATAAATTTGAAAACATGCAGAACAATCAACAGCAACCTGTGCAACAACAGCCAGCGGCTGTTCAGCCGGTGCAAGCACCTCCATCGCAAATTCAACCTCAGCCGATCGTGATCCAACAAAATGAAACTTTATCTCGCGATGCAGTTCGTGAAGAGATCCGTGCCGCATTGAACGAAGATGCAACCGCAGTGACTCCTGCTGTTCAGCAAAAATATTTCTCAGGTATCGCAGGTATAGCTCAATATCCAGATATTAAAGCGATTGAAGGAAACTATTCTTTAGGTGCAGCTTTCGGTACTCGTTATGACTTTTTCATGGTTGAAGGTGCTTTCTTATTTTCAAACTATGGAATCTTGGGTGCAAGTTATTTAGCTCAAAACAATTTTGTGTATTTAGCTGATTTTGAGATGAATCAATACCAAGGTTTACTGGCTGCAAAATATCAATTACTTGATGGCTTTGTACGTCCAGTGTTGGGTGGTTTAGTATCTTATTCTTACCGTAGTTACGCAGCAACAACGCCAACATCATATGGTCCATCGGGCACTGAGTTCGGAACTTCGCACGCTGTTGACTTAGGTGTTATCGCAGGAGTTGATTTAGAATTTAATGATAAAATGTCGATCGGTGTTGATATGAAGTATATGTTCAATATGTCGAGCCGTATCAATGGATCGTCTGTGAGTGGTGCATTATTACCTGAAAAATCTCAGTACTATATCACTGGTCTTACAGCGCGCGTAAATTTCTAATCAGACCATTAATATTTTGAAGACCGAAAGAGCTAACTGATGAAGTTAGCTCTTTTCATTTTTAGATTCTTTTGCTCTACTATGTGAGCATGAATAAATTGATTTTAGCTTTTGTTCTATTTTTTGTTATGACATTGCGGGCCGCTGACATTCAGTTGGTCAATCAGGTGATATTTCAAGTTCATCAAGAAGCGGTCACAACGTATGATTTTAAAAATTATTTGAAAGCGAAAAAGGATTTAAATATTCCTCAATTGTTGTCTTTGGTGAAGAACGAATTGGAAGAGTTCATTTTATTTAAATTGTGCCTTTTGGAAGTCGAAAATTTAGAATTTCAATTGCCACAAACAGAAAAAAACAAACACCTTTCCATAGATCAGCGACAGATACTCCTAGTGCAGAGTTATTTGAGTTTGAAAGAAAAGCATATCTCTGAAATTGATCGATATAAATCATGGAGTGATCTCTTAAAAAGAAAGTATAACTTTCAAGCAAAAATTGATGAATTGAAACGATGAGAGTTGTCAGCAGTCAGTCTGTTGATCGTGGACAGATTCAAAATATATTTTCACAAGTGGTTCTGGAAACTTCAAAATTGAATCCTGCATTTATGAATTGGTCGGACGAATCGATCACACAGGCCTTGGACCAGTATCAATTTCGTTTGATTCAATCTGATGACGATCGAGTGATCGCATTTATTTGTTTTCAGTCGGCAGCGGACTGGGTCGAGATTTTGGCTTTAGGCACACTGAGCGAGTTTCAGCGTCAGGGCTATTTAAAGGCACTTTTAGTTTCTTTGGCGACAGAATGCGGCGCCACGTCAAAGAATTTGACTCTTGAGGTTCACGCTCAAAATCTATCGGCGATAGCTTTGTATCAAAAATGTGGTTTTAAAACTGTAAGAACGAGAAAAAACTATTATTCTGACTCTGGTGATGCATTTGTTATGAATTTGTCATTGATTTGAAGCTTCAAGTCACCTCGATGGTTGAAGTGGCGTCTTGATTGTTTGGTGAACTCAATTGAGCGGTTGATTTACAAAACCATCTTTGATAGTCTGCAAACGAATTGGGCCACAAGCCCAATTTTTTTTTGCTCAAAAAGCATCAAACAATGAAGGAAATGATTTGGAATCTTGGTTCGAAAAAATTCAAAAAATAGCTTCAGAAGTCTCACTTCGTGAAGGATGCGAGCTCTATGATCTTGAAATGATAGGCTCAGGTAAAGGTCGAGTTCTTAGAGTCTATATAGATAAAGACACAGGTGTTGGAATTGAGGATTGCTCAAACGTTTCTAAGGGTATGAATTTACTCTTAGATGTCGAAGACGTTATCCCAGGTGGAATGTATAATCTTGAAGTCTCAAGCCCTGGTTTAGACCGACACTTGAAAACAAAGGCTCATTTTGAAAAAGTCGTTGGTAAGAAAGTTTACATCCAGTTGACCCAGAGTCTAGGTACTATGGGCGCACAGGATAAGGGGATTACTTCAATGAAGAAATTCGACCAAGTCTTGGAAGCCATTGATGGCGAGCATCTCGTGTTTAATATTCGATCAGAGGTGATTCGAGTACCCCTAGAGCATGTGGAAAAAGCGAAATTGGTATTTGAGATGAAAACAAATCACACAAAACCAGCTTTGAAGAAAAAGAAATAAGATTAGAATTTAAATTTTTAAATGAAATAGAATAAGAGGGATTTATGGCAGAAAAAACATTTTCAGATTTAGCAAAAGTGATCGATCAAGTTGGAAAAGACAAAGGGATCGATAAAGATATCATTATCGACGCTGTGAAACAGGCCATGTTGATGGCTGCTCGTAAAAAATTTGGAACTTATCGCGAGATCGAAGCTCAATATAACGAAGAGTCTGGCGAAGTTGAATTGTATGAATTCAAAGAAGTTGTGACTCGTGAAAAATTTATTGATGAAGAAGTTGAAATTCCATTAGACGAAGCTCTTGTTTTAGATCCAGGTGCTCAGTTAGATGATTCCATCGGTATTAAGCTTGAGTCTGGTGATTTGGGTCGTATCGCGGCTCAATCCGCAAAACAAATAATTTTACAAAAAGTTCGCGATGCAGAACGCGACATTATTTTCTCTGAATTTGAACAACGTAAAGGTGAAGTGGCTTCAGGGATCGCTCGTCGTGTTGAAAAAGGCGCGATCGTTGTTGATCTTGGTCGTACAGAAGCACACATCCCACCACGTGAACAAATTCCAGGTGAAGTTTTTAAACCAGGAGATCGTATCCAAGGTTATTTATCAGAAGTTCGTCAAACGACACGTGGTCCGCAAATTATCATGTCTCGTGCAGATGAGCGTTATTTAGTAAAATTATTCGAAATGGAAGTTCCAGAAATCTATGACGGTGTTGTTGAAATTATGTCAGCCGCTCGTGAGCCAGGACAACGTGCAAAGATTGCTGTGACAACAAAAGATAATTCTGTTGATCCAGTGGGAGCTTGTGTTGGTATGAAGGGTTCTCGTGTTCAAAATATCGTGCAAGAACTTCGCGGAGAAAAAATTGATATCGTTTTATGGAACGAAGATATCACGCGTTTTGCATGTAATGCCCTAGCACCGGCTGAGATTGCTAAAGTATTCATGGATGAAGAAAATAAAGAAATGGAAATCGTTGTTCCAGATTCTCAATTAAGTCTTGCGATTGGTAAGCGCGGTCAAAACGTACGTTTAGCGGCTAAATTAACAGGTTGGAAATTAGATATTATTTCTGCATCTGCGACACAAGCTCGTACTGCTGAATCAATTTTCAATTTAATGTTGTTACCAAATATGTCTGAGACAATGGCGCAAAACATTTTGCAATCTGGTTTCGGATCTTTCCAATCATTATCAACAGCTAAGGTGGAAGAGATCATGTCAATTGCTGGCTATGATGATCCAGACAAAGCGCAAAAGTTAATAACTGAAGCTGCAAACTTAGTGAAGAAGTACAAAGATGATGGTGTTGCGGTACCGCAATCTCCACAAGCAGCAATGATGAAAGAAAACAAAGAGAATTTCTCTGCGAAATCAAAAGCTGAACAGCAATTGAAAGCGGAACTCTCGAAGTTGCAATCAGAAGAATAATGAATTGAATTGTTTTTGAAGTGATCTGTTTTAAATAAAGTAAGTAAGGACAAAATACGCGTGAGTAACCCAAAAGTTTTTGAATTCGCAAAAGAAGTCGGAATGACGCCATTGGCATTAATGGATAAAATTAAGGAATGGCAGCTTCCGGTGAAGAATCACATGGCGGAATTAGATCCAGATACTTTGAATACAATTAAAATTAAGCTATCAGGTCCAGCTCCAGCAGTGGGCGAAGAAAAACCTAAAAAAACGGCGACCAAAAAAACGGCGACCAAAAAAACGGCGGCCGCAAAAACAAGCACGGCTGAAAAAGCCTCTGCAAAAGCTGCGACAAAACCAATTCCTCAGGCAGAAAATAAGACAGTTAAAACAGTCGTTAAAAAAGTGGAAGCAGCTCCGGCGTCACCGGCGGTGGCTTCGGTTCCAGCAGGTTCTGTGATTCGTCGAAAAACGAAAGAAGTTGAGCCTGTTCAAGATGGAAAAGCAAAAGTGATTTCTCGACCTGAAATTGAAATGGCTCCTGAAGTTGTTTCTGCTCCAGTTGCTGAATCTGCAAAAGTTGTGGCTCCAGTGGCCGCAGCGACCGTTGCTCCAGTTGTCGAAGCTCCAGCACAAGGTGCTGTTGCGCCAACAGCACCAACGGCGGCGGTTACAGCAGCTCCATCGGCTCCAGTCCCTTCACGTAAGAAAGAAGTTGCGATTGGCGATAGTGGAATTTCAAGTTCATCAAATGTAAAACGTAATATCATTGGACGAATGGATTTAAGCCGCGTTCAAGCTCCTCCGGGGTCACAACAACAAGGTGGATACAATCAGAATCGCCCAATGAGTGGTCCGCGCGCGCCAGGAGCTGGTGGCGGCACAGGTGGCGGATATCAAGGTCAGCGTCCAACAACTCCAGGTGGTTTTGGTGCACAAAGACCTGGTGGTGCAATGGCCAGTGGTCGTAATATTCGACCAGGTTTCGTTGCAGCAGCAGTGATTCCAGAGCCCGGCTTTGTTGATTATAATAATAATGATTCAAAACGTGATTTTGATAAAAAAGCGAAAAAACTTTCAAGCTCTACGGGTGGATTGTCGGCAAAAGAAAAAGAACAAGCTGAGATCTTAACAAGCTTTAATGCT
Source organism: Bdellovibrionota bacterium (assembly GCA_052034855.1). GTDB lineage: Bacteria > Bdellovibrionota > Bdellovibrionia > Bdellovibrionales > Bdellovibrionaceae > Pseudobdellovibrio. The sequence continues at coordinate 7,327 of JBPOIE010000069.1, forward strand.
GTTGAATTCCGTAAACGTGAGATGGTATTTCAGCCTAAGAAAAAACAAACGATTATGAATCGTGATGCGCAAAAAACGCAATTGACGACTCCAAAAGCATCGAAGCGTGTTCTTAAGGTAAATGGTAAAATGAAGCTTTCTGATGTGGCTAATGAAATCGGAGTCAAAGCGCCTCAATTGATTAAAATTCTGATGAAGAGCGGTGTTATGGCCAACATGGCAACTGATCTTGATTTTGACACGATCGCATTAACTATTCCTGAATTTGGTTGGGAAGCGCAAAACGTTTTCAAAACAGCTGATGAACTCGCGATCGAAACTGCTTTCGGTAATCTTGAAGCTGAACAAATTATTCGCCCTCCAGTGATTACTGTCATGGGTCACGTCGATCATGGTAAAACGTCTTTATTAGACTGTATTCGAAATGCCAATGTCGCTTCAGGCGAAGCGGGTGGAATCACTCAGCATATCGGCGCCTATTCTGTAAAAACTGAAGACGGAAGTCTACTCACTTTCTTAGATACTCCGGGACACGAAGCGTTTACAGCTATGCGTGCTCGTGGAGCGAATGCGACAGACATCGCTGTCATCGTGGTTGCCGCTGATGATGGTATGATGCCACAAACAGCAGAGGCCGTGAATCACGCCAAAGCTGCAGGTGTTCCGATGATCATTGCAGTGAACAAAATGGATAAGCCAGGTGCAAATCCAGATAGTATCAAACAGCAATTAACAGAGTTTGAAATTGTCCCTGAAGAGTGGGGCGGTAATACAATTTTCTGTGAAGTTTCAGCGATTAAGAAAACAGGAATTAAAGAATTATTAGAAAATATTAAACTTCTTTCTGAAGTTGCAGAATTAAAAGCAAATCCTGAGCGCTCTGGAACAGGAATTGTCATCGAAGCCAAGCTTGAAAAAGGCAAAGGCCCAGTGGCAACAATTCTCGTTAAAGACGGTCATGTTAAAGTGGGTCAGTACATCGTTGCAGGCTCTATGAAAGGTCGCGTAAAATCATTGATCAATGATAAAGGCGAGCGCATCGAGCGAGTCACTCCGGGTTTACCTGCAGAAGTTTTAGGTCTTGAGGGTGTACCAGGTGCAGGTGATCGTTTTGATATCGTTGTTGATGAGAAAACGGCTGAAGAAGTTGTTGCGATTAGAAAAGCAGATGCTCTTGCTGGTCTCGGTGAGCAGAAAAAAGTCACTCTTGAGCAGTTATTTGCAAAAGTCACTCAAGGTGATGTGAAAGATTTTAATATCATTTTAAAATCTGACGTTCATGGTTCTCTTGAAGCCATCACAGGTATGATCACAAAATTAACTTCTAAAGAAGTTAAAAATAAAATTATCCATGCGGCTGTCGGTGGAATTACAGAAACTGATGTGATGCTAGCGCACACGGCAAAAGGTATTGTGATCGGTTTCAATGTGAAGCCGGATAGCAATGCCGCTGCTAAAGCGAAGCAAATCGGTGTGGATGTTCGCACATATACGATTGTTTATGAAATGGTTGATGAACTTAAAAAAGCGATGCAGGGATTACTTGCTCCGCAAATCGTTGAAAAAGCGATGGGTTCTGCTGAAGTTCGTAATACATTCAGCGTTCCAAAAATTGGACTTATCGCAGGATGTTTTGTGACAATGGGTAAAATCCAACGTTCTCATATGTTGCGTTTAGTTCGTGGTGGCAAGATTATTCACGAAGGAAAAGTGTCTTCATTAAAGCGATTTAAAGATGACGTCAAAGATGTTGTTGAAGGTTTTGAGTGTGGTATCGGGATCCAAGATTTCACTGACATCAAAACTGGCGACGTGATTGAGTCTTTCATCAAAGAAGAAATTGCTCGTGAGTTAACACCGCTCTAATGAAAAAATCGAGTTCAAGAGATTCATCAAATAAAAATGATTCTAAATCCGCTCAGGACTGGCGACGTGTCGCCCGTGTTGAGAAAGAAGTTCAAAGTGTGATCTCCACATTTATCGTTCAAAAATTGCAGCCTGAACTGCCAGGTTTGGTGACAATCGGTCGGGTGCAAATTCCGTCGGATTTGCGCCAAGCCCGAGTTTATGTCAGTTTATTGAATTTAAATATGGATGAAAAAGTCAATGAAGATGACTTGGATTTAGCACTTGAGATTTTACAAGCTTGGGCGCCTGAAATGCAGCAAGCAATTAATCAAAAAATTCAAATGAAGTACTTACCAAAATTAACGTTCTTTGCTGATGAATCGACAGAAAAGATTTTAAAAATTGAAAATTTATTGTCGAAGATGACGCCCTCTGAAAAATCATCACATTCCGATGACGACGACGTCTAAAAAGTACAGTGGCCTATTGCTTGTGGATAAATCCCCGGGCATGACCAGTCATGATGTCGTATCGCAAGCTCGAAAAATTTTTCAAACCAAAGAAGTGGGGCATTCGGGAACTTTAGATCCCTTGGCCAGTGGTTTGATGGTTTTACTTTTGGGTGAAGCGACAAAACTCAGTAATTACATTACAGACGGTGATAAGGCCTACGTTGTTGATGTGCGTTTCGGAATCGAAACCGACACTTTGGATACGACGGGGACTGTGCTTCAAGAAAAACCTATTATAAAAACTCAAGAAGAGATGCAAAAAATTGCTCTCGATTTTTCAGGCGAATTTGAATTGCCCATTCCCATGTATTCAGCAAAAAAAATTGATGGCAAAAAAATGTACGAATACGCTCGCGAGGGTTTTGCTATTGAAATTCCCCAAAAGAAAATGAAATTTTGGAATGTGCAAAAATCAGATCAAGAAATAAAATCTGACCCTCAGTTTTCTTTAGAATGTTCAAAAGGTAGTTTTATTCGCTCATGGGTGAAATCTCTGGGTGAGAAGTGTGACACAGTCGCTGCGATGAGTGGTCTTCGCAGAACGAAATCACATCTATTTAAAATTGAAAATGCAGTGACGCTCGAGCATCTAAAAAATAATTTAGATCAATTGGATTCATTTTTAGTTCCGCTGGAATTGGCGTTGCCTGAGGTAAAGCGAATTAAGGTTAAGGGTCACGACGAGACGTTGTTAAAGAATGGTCAGATCAGTCATGACCTCAGGACTCAACTCATTATTAAATTTAATCCAGACCAGGATGAGTTGATTCAGATCGTACCATCGACCGGGGTGGGGTTGTTGGCTTTGATCGGGGTCGAGCCTGAGAAGGGTTTTCGAATTAAGAGGATTTTTAACTGTTAGGTTTTTCTTTTTTGTCATCGATAGAATTTTTAATTCTTTAAAAACACATCGCTTGGTATTGGTTAAAATATTCATAGCCGTCTGGACACTGATCAACAACATCGATAATCATATATGTTCGACGATAGCTCTCGTTTATACAAATTTTAGCAAATGAGCTATTTTGTCCAGAGAGCGTGGCGAATTGAAAATAGCGATAATTTTTGGGAATATAATTTTGCGGACGATCGAACGTATGATCAATGTAGAAGTCGATAAGCTTTGCAGATGCATACTCTTTGCCATCAGCAGGAATGGTTTCTTTTTCTGAATTCAAAGCTGGTGATTCGTTACAAAAAGTAATTGAAACATCCCGAGAGCTTTTGTTTTTTACTATGCCGACCATGTAGGTTTCAACGCGCCAGTCGTAATGTTTTGTGCAGCTTGCGAAAATGAATAATCCCAAAATTATATAAATTCTCATATCAACCTCATTTTTATTTATCGATGAACAAGATGTTGTACATTTAAAGTTCCCTTTGAATTAGGTCAATGGGTTGAAGACACTTTGATTTAACAAAGTAAAATAATTGGTCTATTTTCGTGTCTTGTATCAGTAGAATTAAACGACGATCCCATAGGCTTGCTTATGAGTCCTCAATTGCAGTTATGACTGGCTCAAAGTTAAGGATTTGCCTCGTTTTTACTAAACTTTCCGTTGCAAAGGGGGGTGTGCCTTGCTATACCTAGCTTTCGCTTTTTACTCGGTTTCTTGCCAGCCATGGCAGGTTACTTGGTTTAAAGCCTTTAGAACATAAACCTGGGTTTTCAAATGAAGGCTCAATATCAAGGAGAACGTTAATGGCAGTTACAAAACAACAAAAAGCAGACATCTTAAAAAAATTCAAACAGGGCGAATTAGACACTGGATCTCCAGAGGTTCAAGTGGCTTTATTGACTGCAAGAATCAACGATATGTCTTTACACTTTGCGACTCATAAGAAAGACAACCATGGTAAACAAGGTCTTATCCGTTGTGTTAATGCTCGTCGTTCATTATTAGACTATTTAAAATCTAAAGATACTAAGCGCTATACAGCTTTAATTACTGCTTTAGATATCCGTAAGTAATTTCAGACGATCGCAAGATCTACAGAATGCTTAAAAACAAGGCTCCGAAAGGGGCCTTGTTCATTTGAGGCCCTGTTTTAAGGGTTGTTCTTACTCGTAAAAATAAACATACTAAGAGAACATTAAAAATGAAGTCATTGAATTAAAAATTGACTCGAAATCGAGTCAAAAAAAGAAGAAGACAAAGAAGAAAAAAAGAAAGAATTTTAGGAGAGAAAAGAAAAATGAAAAC
>JBPOIE010000049.1:0-8796 GCA_052034855.1 Bdellovibrionota bacterium
GAATCCAGCTTTCATAACAGAATCTGAATTTGATAAATCATTTAAATCCGCTGTTTTTAATTTACTGCAATTCTGAAAAGAGCTAACTGCTATGAGTGTTAATAGAAATACGCTGGCTATCTTGATGCTTCTTTTCATTTATTTTCCCCCGAGGAAATACAAAACATAATTTGGTTTCATAGCTGCTTCGACAAGATCTAAACATTACTTTAGTCCTGATCGATCACTGTATCAATTTGATACGTTTTGCGGAGGGCTTAATGGAATGATGATAACAAACTCAGTACCAATCCCTCTTTGCGAACGAACTTGAATTTCGCCACCATGATTTTGGATGATTCCGTATGAAATACTCAAACCAAGTCCAGTTCCTTGGCCAACACCCTTTGTGGTAAAAAAAGGTTCAAAAATTTTATCTAATGTCTGTGGGTCCATGCCCATGCCACTATCTTGAATCGAAATTTGCACGCGTCCGACTTGCCCAGGACTAGCTCTGAGGGGAATTGTCGTTATCCAAATCTGACCAGTTCCTTGAATAGCTTGCAGCGCATTCGACAAGATATTCATGAAAACTTGATTAATCTGCGAAGCATAACAAAGAACTTTCGGAATTGTTTCATATTGGCGGTGCACTTGAATTCGATTTTTGATTTCCCCTTGTAAAAGCTCGAGAGTCGTATCTAAAGCCTCACGCAAATCGATCTCTTTAAGTTGTGCTTCTTCGAGACGAGAAAAATTCCGTAGCCCCAACACGATATCTCGCGTCCGCTGAGCACCATCTTGGCAGGACTTAATTAATTTCGGTAAGTCAGTTTTGATATACTCGTAATCGATCTGATCTTTGAGTATTTTAATTTTATCTGGATTTTTCTCTGCAGAATCAATCAATTCAAAAAGTTTCTGCGAATAGTCTTTCAAATGTGTGGTGTTGCTGAATATAAATCCAATAGGATTATTCAGTTCATGTGCAACACCAGCGACCAATTGACCAAGACTTGTCATTTTCGCAGAATGCACCAATTTTCCTTGTGCTTCTCTGAGTTCAGCATTTGCAAGTTCGAGCTCTTTAATCTTCTTTTTTAAGTCAGAACGAGTTTGATAAATTTTATAACTCATTTCATTAAAAGTTTCTGTCAGAAGACCGATTTCTGTGCGATTACTAATAGGCAGTTGAATGAGTTGGTCGGTACTATCAAACGAACGAAAACCTGCGATCAAACGCTGTACTGGTTTTAAGAACCAATTTGTTGTGACTAAAATTGTCAGGAGCAAAAGTACGGAAACAATAGAAATCATCGTTAAAAATGCAATGCGAATATTTTTTAATATAATTTGAGAATCTTGTTTAGCTGTACCTAAACCCATATAGAATTTTGATCTATCCCACGAAAATGGGTACAAAATAAAACCCAGGTTTTGATTTTGATCTTCGAATTCAATAAACTGATCTTCTTTGTAATTTTTTGAATTTATTTTAATTCTCTTGAAATCGTTTTTAGTCGCACTGATAATTTGCCCAGCATCAGAAAGCAAAAAACTTTCAATCTTTAGGCGTGATTTAATTCGTTGTAAGAAAAACTCTTTCAGATCAATCATTTGCTCAAAATAACCAACATGTTTACCCGCAGGAGTTACGACTTTAGAAAATAGTACCAGAGACATTTTTTCTTTCGTCGAATCGACGAAACCAATATCAGATTTGTCTTTTAAATAATTCAAATATTTTTCATTGAGTAATATTTTTTCAGAGCTTTGACCAAAGTGTCTAATTAAGTTTTTTTCGTCACGAAAGATCGTTGCTAAAAGTCGACCCTCACGATCGTAAAATGACACCGAAGCCACTGCTGTTTTTTGGACCCAATCAGTTGCTGTTAACCTTAATTGTTCTTCATCTGCGACTGATAAATTATACTGTAAATGTGCATCTTGACTGTATTTGTCACGCATTTGCACAACAAGTGAGTAGTAGTCTGAAATGAGTGATTCAATTTCTCGTCCATTCCCTTGTAGGCGCTGAGTGACTTCATTTTCTAGAGCATGTTGAAATTTGAAAATCGAATACCAACCCATATACACAAGAGGTAAAATCGAGAAAATAATAAACCAAACAATCAGCAAAGAGCGGATAGATTTATACTTCTTGTTTTTAATTTTACTCATTTTGCTGAATTTCTATAATGTAACGTTTAATACCTTTTGGCATTAGACGTGGGTGAGGCTCATAAGCGAGCTGTACCTTGCCAAACTGTTTTAAATAATTTTCCAAATCAGCTTTGTTTTCTTCTGGGAATGAAAAGTGGAAGTAACTCGTTGTTTCGTTTTTCATCCAACCCAACTCAACTTCTCCGGCTTTTTTACCACCCGAGTTTATAATTTTTTCTCGAACTACACTAATAACTTGTTGAACATCGGTGACTACAAGTTTTCCTCTGTACAACCCACCTGCAGAATTAGGTACCGCAGGTTTAGATTTTTCTTGAGGTAATTCAACATTTGGTTTTTGATCAATCTTTGCTACTGTCACGACTTTCGCAGGAGTCTCAGCAACTACAGGCTTCTCAACTGCACTTTTTGATTTTGCATCTAATGAATCCGGACGCGGCGTAGGCTGTGTTTCTGAGGCAACGCGCAGTTGTTCTGGCTCTGGATTTTGTTTATCTTTGTTTTCAAGATGACGATCTATTTTTATTTGTTGAATTTCTATGGTTTCATTTTTTCCACTCGAAAAGGCTTCCTGAATAAATTGAGGACGCAAAAAAAGTAAGACTAGAATAGATAAAGTTACGAACGACGTCGGCAAGAATACTGTTAATTTTTTTATGCTTAGGAATTTAGTTTTAGGCTCTGCTACGTTTTGAATTTGCGGCTCAAGTGTATGATAGCTCTGTTGACTTAAATCATTCAGTTCGTCATTAAACTCTTGTACGCTGTCGTAGTACTTTCTGAGGTGAATGCGCGTCTCTTTGGATAAATCACTTTTAAGATCCGCAGCCGCAGCAGAACCTAGATTAAAAATACATTTTATAATATCATCGTAAAAAATAAAATCTGACTTTTCGAGGGCATTCACAGAACGGAACTTAAATTCGTACGGCTTGCTCTGAACAGATTGAGGTTTGGCTATTAACTTATTCAAAATCTGCGTAAATTTGCTATCAAGCTGTTTTGCACTCACCTTAAATAAGAGGGATATGTCTGACAATTTGAGTTTTAAAAAAACAACGGCGACAACAACAAGGACTTCCTCTTTAGATAGTTTTTTATAGTATTTGGGCCAAAGTTTAAATTGAGCTTGATTGAATTCTATGAATGATTGTCCAGACTGAATCACATGCGTTTTTTTAAAAATATCGGTCGCAATTTTAAAGATGAGTTTATTTTTTTCATACGAGTCGCCCCTCTGGTTTTGACTCATAACTTGTGAAGTAATATAAAGATAAATTTCTCTGGCTTGAGCAGAATTGGGAAATAATAAATGAGCGACAATCCACTCTGTTTGAAATTTATTTGCGGTCATTCAAGAATATATTAATCGATCGTTAACTGACTGAGAAGATCTAATTGGTCTAGAACTTTACCCGAGCCCATAACAACACAAGTTAATGGATCTTCAGCGATTGAAACAGGAAGTCCTGTTCTCTCACGAAGTAAAACGTCTAGATTTGCCAAAAGCGCTCCACCACCAGTTAAAACAATACCATTTTCAACAATGTCAGAAGCTAATTCTGGAGGAGTTTTCTCAAGAGCGGTACGAACAGCGTCGATCACTTCCGAGAGAGGATCCATTAAAGCATCATTAATTTGTGAACTTGTAATTTCAATTGTCTTAGGTGCGCCAGCGACAAGATCTCGACCACGGATTTCCATCGTCTTTTCCTGTTCGAAAGGATATGCATTACCAATTTTAAGTTTAATAGCTTCGGCCGTACGTTCACCAATCAAAAGATTAAACTGACGACGCACATAATTGACGATGGCTTCATCGAATTTATCGCCAGCAACTTTAATTGATTTACAATAAACAATACCGCCCAATGAAATAACGGCAACACCTGTTGTACCACCGCCCATATCAACAACCATATTTCCAGAAGGTTCAGTGATTGGAAGCCCAGCACCAATCGCTGCGGCCATAGGCTCTTCGATCAAGTGAACTTCACGAGCACCTGCAGTTTGAGCAGCTTCTTTAACGGCGCGCTTTTCAACTTGAGTGATCCCATAAGGAACACAGATAATAATTCTTGGACGAACGAGAGATTTTTTTTCGCCAATTGATTTTTTAATGAAATAGCCCAGCATTGCCGATGTCACTTCAAAGTCAGCAATAACACCGTCTTTGATAGGACGAATTGCGACGATACTGCCCGGCGTGCGCCCCAACATTTCTTTGGCTTCTTTACCTACAGCAAGAACGCGGTTTTGTTGACCTCGGTAATTTTTTTGAACTGCAACCACAGATGGCTCGTCCAAAATAATACCACGACCTTTCACATAAACTAATGTGTTCGCGGTTCCTAAATCAATCGCAATATCATTTGAAAAATAATCGGCAAATTTATCGAATAATCCCATTGACCAAATTCTAAGAATTTAAAATTTTATGGTCAATACAGATATTTAACGCAAGCCGACGAAAGAGTTCGTCGGCCGGGGTGCAAATTTTTAAAGTTATTGAAGTGAACAATTTGAATCTAAAGAATAACCCGGTGCTTTAATTTTAATAATGCTCGGTGAAACTAAGCTTGTAACAACTTTGTATGACTCATACGCTGTTGAAGGAGTCACAGACGCCTGCATCACATTTTGACCATTACCTTCAAGTGCTAAATTTGAAAATTTACTTGGTAAAATTCCTAAATTATCTAAATCAGCAACTGAATTTAAAAATTTAACGTTCGTCACTTTGCCATTCTCATTTTCATTGATCGAACAACGAATGTTACTGCCTTTAAGCGCAGGGCCTGCGTTAAACTGATCCTGTCCAGTACAAGAAACAACCAATGATGTGTCTTGTTCACTGTCCGCCATAATTTCTACGCGAACTTCTGAACCTGCAAAACCAGTCGCACTTGCCATTTTTCCATTTTTTAAGTCCGCTGTTAATGTCAAAGTATCTGCCGTTGTTGAGTTTCCGGCTTTAAATTTTAATTTTAAAAGCGCGAGCTTTTCCGAACTAAAATATTTTGTGTAATTAATAAATCCACCTAGATATGATTTTGTATTCTGCATATTTGCATACAAACGGTAGTCTCCACCATTTGCAAAAACTTGAACTGGCATATTCGAAATTGAACCTGCTGCAGAACCACTTGTTAAGTCAATACTACATAAAACATTCTTAGTTTGAATATTTGGAAAAGTCGTTCCTGTTCCTGGATTTGTTACAGTTCCAGTTGAACCGTTGGCTTGATTACATTGATACTGCACATCAGCAACACGAACCACCATGTTTTGATTCGTTAAACGACATGATTGCGTGCCAATCAATGAAGTTAATCGAGCGCACTCAGCACGTACTTGCGCAGCTGCTTGCGTGTTGTAACCATTATTTCGTATATAATAATATGCATTGGCAGCATCTGCAGTACACTCACCGTTGCCACTGATTCCGGATACAGTCACCGCGGGTGTCGCTTCGCCCTTACCGCCACCGCTGCCTGGGCAGCCAGAAAAAACGACTAAAGCTGTTAATGCCGAAATAACCTGTAATGATGCTTTCATAAAAACTCCTGTTTTATTCAAACAAGTACAAAGCAGAATCAGCGCCAACTTCTAAACTGCTGTATTACGTTTTAATTTGAGATAAAGTGAATTTCAGTGTCCAGGAATTAGACGCTGACTAATAATTGTTTCAATTCAGGAATAATTTTCAAAGTTTCTTGATACCCCGTAAGTATCTGATGACGTGCCCATGATTTATATCCGCCAAAATATCCGATATCGATATCCAAAAATGCATCTGCCGCATCTTTTTCATGATCTACAAGACTTCTTCGATACGTGTCTTTTGCAACCCATTTTGACCACAACCGGTGATTGCGCGGAGCTTGATCAATTCGCGCAATAATACTGACTCCTAAAATAATCGATTTCGGGTAGAGCTGGCGCGCTAGTTTCATTGGAACTGGTGATTTTAAATCTCCGTCTAAGTATTCTATCCCATCGATCAGGGCTGGGCGAAAGACATTAGGAATCGCACACGAAGCTTGAACTCGCTCCGCTATAGGTCCATTTGAAAATACACACAAAGACCCGTCGTCTGCGCGAGTTGCCACAATATGCACGGGCACTTTTAAATCTTCAATTTTTACAATTGAGGTATAATTTTCAACCAGACGCCTAAGCTTGGTCCCTCGAATATAACCGTTTCGTGGCAAAGTTAAATCAAGGAGATCAAAAGGTTTTAATGCTAATGCTATTTTTTCAATTTCAGCAGCGCCTAGTCCACTTGCCGATAGTACTGAAACTAGACTGCCTACACTCGTTCCACAAAAACCATTGATTGAAATTTTGTTTTCTTCAAGTGCTTTAAGTACTCCAATATGAGTAAAACCTCGAACGCCCCCACTTCCTAAACATACTATCAATTGCTTCATTCATCTATTTGATCACAATCTCTATATGAGACAAGAATAAATTAAACTTTTTAAATACATAGACCGATGTTGGTTTGTGGATTCAGGAACACTCATAGCAGCAATAATTCAAGGACTCGTCGGTTGTGCAATCGTTTATTTTGTATTGAACTTTTTGCGTCAAAAGAAAAAAGATTCTGTTTTCGATGAAATTAAAAATGTCGAAGCGAAAATGGCGAACATGCGACTTATTCTAAAAGCGAAAGTAAAAAAGAAAAGTAATTTTTTCCGTGCCACATCACCTGTTCCAATTAAAACTGGTGATCCTTTCGATTCGGCCGCAACTGAATTGGCAGACTTGACTTTTGAAAACAATGAAGACTTTGAAAAGTATTTTGTGCTTTCGAAACAATTAAATACTTATATCAAACTCAGTGCATTAAAAAAACAAAATGAAGAGGTTGCAGATCCAGCAGCAGAAGCTGCTTATGTAGATTTAAAATCAGTAGTCGATACAAATAAAGCGCCAGAAAACCCAGAATTTATGACAACCGATATTAAAAATGAATTTACAATCATCAAAATCATTCATGAAATGATTTTAGTCAGTAAAACACTCAAAAAGAAAATTGAAGATTTCAATTACACTCACCCAAAATCACCGATTAATTTACCACAAGTAATACAGTTCGCTTCTATCACTGAAGTGAAAAAAATATTTTCAAATGATGCTCCGGCCTCAATTAAGGCCGAAGATACTGCTGCTTAGATTCTATTTCTTAATTTCACTTTCAGGAATGTGAGGATAATTTCTCATTTTTTTAAAAGCGCTGGCTTCTTCAGGCGTTGCCCGTCTGAAATCAAATGTGTTTTTAGAATGAGAGAGTCCAATATCCGTAAATGGGTTTGGATCTTTTGTATAATGATTAAAACCCGTGTAAAAATCAAATCTTGTTGAACCTTTGATTGCTCCGCCACGATCACGAACAATCATAAATCCCGAATGCTTCTCGCCATTTAATAAAGACAATCCTTTAAGTTGAGGGATGAAAATAACATCTCCCGCTTTATAAAAATTTAAATCCGCAGCGACAGTATAATAGGGATCTAAACAAATATTGCTAACACCCAATCCATAAGGACATCTATTCGTATCCACAGCTTGAAACAGTGGTGTTCCATTTTTATCACTTTTCACGTAGTTTAAAAGTTCAATATCATCAGAAACTTGTTCTATAGAATCCGAAGCTTGTTCAGGTTCAGAATCCGCGTCATCCACTAAGGCACAGGTCCCTTCAATGACACAACTGTTGTAATTTTGTTTACAAACTTTAAATAGAGGCTGACCTGTCGTACTGAATATAGTCTTTTTGATTGAACATTCTTGATCAATATCAATAGTTTGAATGTAATATATAGATGACACTAGTTTAGTTAAACCTGCATAACTCGACCAAGACCATACAAATATTAAAATAGTCCAAAAAAATTTTAACATCAACACAACCTCCGTAAAAAATTTAAACATAAGCCCAATTACAGCCTCATTTGATGACCTAAAATCATCGTGATTGAGCCTCAGCCACCTTTCCATCTACAAAGCAACATTTTGGCCAAGTGCTAACCAACAATTGGTCTAGTTTATAGTTAGGTTTTTTTTGTGTTGTTGTGACTCGATCTAATCGATTTTATTCTATAGCTCTGTACTCCGTTCAAGCCAGAAAAGTTGAGATAGCCAAATGAAATTTTTAATTGCAGATGATGATGATGATTTAAGAGATATTATTTCTTTTTTAATCTCTTCAAATTACGATATCCAAGTTTATCAAGCCGTCGATGGTGAAAATGCAATCGACATTTTACACAGAGACGGGCCTTTCGACCTCGTCATTTGTGATTACAATATGCCGAGAAAAAATGGTGGTGATGTTTATCTGGAGTTAAGGAAAATCAATCCTCAGACTCCATTTATTTTGGTCAGCACCGATTTTGAAAAATTTAAAAAACAAGTCGGGAGTGCTACTTTTTGTAATTGGGTCGACAAACCGTTTAACGAATCCGAAATCACCTCAAAAATTGAATCCATATTTTCACAAAAAGTACTACCTATTCTTAAAGAAAGTTACTTACCCGTAAGTATCGAAATTCTTGAGAAAATTGAACACGCTGGTGTTCCCCTCTATTTAAAACTCAATCAAAGCCAGTACATTAAAGTCCTTAA
>JBPOIE010000034.1:0-10065 GCA_052034855.1 Bdellovibrionota bacterium
GAGTCAGGCGATATTGAAAGAATTTTTGCTCACGAACACACTGGATTATTAGACCGTGGCGTTCGAGAAGAGCTTGAAATTGAATTCAAAGAAAAAGATCTTGCGAAACGTCGTGCTGATGCTATTAATCTTCTTTCATGTACACCTACATTAGAAATGGGTATTGATGTTGGGGACTTATCCGCAACGGTTGTTGGAGCGTTGCCGCCAACTGCTGCAAATTATCAACAACAAGTTGGTCGTGCAGGAAGAAAATCTGGGTCTGCACTTGTGGTTGCCGTTGCTCAATCTCGACCCCGCGATTTGCTCTATTTTGAATACCCTGAAGAGTTAATTGCAGGACATATTGAACCCCCGGGCTGCTTTGTGGATGCTCCTGACTTATTGAAACGACAGCTTTTCGCCTATCTTTTCGATCAGTCATATAATGATATTGCCAAAGGTTTTGAAAATTTTAAATTACAGCACTTATTAGACGAAGTTCAGCAAGGAACTGCTCTTGGCGTTTTGACCAATATTCGAACCTTACTCACTTTGAGCGGACCACAGCTCATTTCAAAATTCAGATTTAGATTTTCTACAAAAGAAATCAGTGAAGAAACGTGGTCTGAAATCGCTCGAGATTTTAGTGCCAACAAAGATGGACAAATTCCATTTATCGAAAGACTTAAAGAAGTTCTTAACAGCTTCCTAAGACACAAGAATGAACTCGATCACGCATCATCCGAACTTCGGACAAAGATGCAGCCATTTGAATCTTTAGAAATGAATGGCCAAGCCGTTCCCGAGAGTCAAAAAGAAGAAATTAAGGATTTGAGACGCGAAAAAGCTGCAATTGAAGCTCAAAAGGAATTATTGGGCACTAGAGACAGTTTTTTTGAGTTTTTAACTCGCTACGGATTTCTTCCGAACTATGCTTTTCAAGAAGATACTGTTGAATTGATTGGTCTCATTCTTGATGAAGACAAAGACGGTCGTGGTCGATTCACAATTAAACATAAAGAAACTTTCGATCGTCCGGCAAAGTTAGCGCTTAGAGAATTAGCGCCATTAAATACTTTCTATGGAGGGGGCTACAAATTGCAAATAGATCAAATTGAAATTGGCGGAAAAGTAAAACCGCTTATTGAGGAATGGAAAATCTGCTCATGCTGCGGATTTTTGACCAGACAATCATCTGATGGCTTTGAAGCTCGATCATGTCCTCACTGTGGTGATGGGCAATGGGGAGACATTAGCTCAAGAACTCGAATGTTGAAATTTCAGAAGGCTATCGCAACTGAGTCAATATTTTCAAGCCAAGTTGGTGACGATGCTGAAGATCGCCAAAGGAAATTTTATAAAGTACGCCCATTTTTTGATGTTCCCAAAAGCGTAGTTCGCAGTGCATGGGCTAGCTCAGATGACAAATTTGTATTTGGGGTCGAATTTATAGGCCGCATGACAATGCGTGAAATTAATTTCGGTTCTGACACAAAAGTTCAAACTGATAAGCATGAAATACTTGGGGAAGATCTTCCGAAGGGATTTAAAATTTGCCACAGCTGTGGTCGCGTTGGACAAATTCAAGCTGACGGAATTGAAAAAATTAAACATCAATCAAACTGTCCACAAGCAAAGAGATCTACAACTCCATCAGACAGATTATTAGTATCAACAGATCAGCCTGTAATGCTGTACCGAGAACTGCAATCTGAAGCGATCAGACTGTTACTACCCGTTTCTGAATTTGAAGCAGAAGTCAGAGTTGCCTCAATCAAGGCTGCTATTATGCTCGGCTTCATCAAGAAATTTGGTGGACGACCAATTCACTTAGAAATTGCCCAGCAAATCGCAATAACAACAGGTACTGAAAAAATGGCTCGAAGGTATTTAGTTATTTTTGATTCAGTCCCTGGCGGCACAGGTTTTTTAAAAGAGCTTTGGAATAAAGAGTCGTTTTATGAACTAGTTCAGCTTTCTTTAGAGGCTATGGAATCATGTTCGTGTAATTCTTCACCTGAGTTAGACGGATGTCCTCGGTGTGTGTTTGCGGGAGCAGGTCAATATGAACTGCATAATATTTCAAGAACCGAAGCCGTTCGCTACTTAAAAATGATCTTGGAGCATAAAAGTAAGCTTGTGGAATTAAAAAATGGTCTGGATGAAGTCGATATTGATTCGTTTCTTGATTCAGATTTCGAATATAGATTTCTATCGGTTATGCGACGATTGAAAGAGCAAGACATCGTTCGAAAACTTGATCGTTTCAATATTCAAGTAAATTCTCTCGAATTACCAAGACAAGAAGATGGCCCAATCGTTTTGAAGCTTCAAAATCTGGAAACAAAAAAAATATTTTCATACCGAATGACGTCTCAAAAGGTTCTGAATGACGGGAGTCTAAAGACTATTGCCGACTTCTATTTTGAGCCTTTAGATAATGAGACTGGTAAAAATATCGCACTTTATTTGGATGGATTCAAATATCATGCTGGCCCAAAAAGTGGTGATCGAATCACTGCTGATTTTGAAAAGCGACAAGCACTTATAAATGGCGATGGTGTGTCCCCGCATATCGTATGGACTTTAACGTGGAAAGACCTAGAAGCTTTTGAAAAAGAGCCTAAAGATCACCCTGCGAAATATTTGTTTGATCTAAAAGGTCCATCGGATCATTTTGTATCTCAAAATCCAGTAATTCAATTTTTCAAACTACTTGCAGGTGAACGAATTGAAACTGAATGGTTTTTAAAAACATTTATGGCCTCAAATGCAGCTCGAAAACAAACTGAGGATTTTAAGAAGTCGTACAGTAAAATACCAAGAGATTTAAAAATTGAGCTGTCTGTTCAGGATCTTCTTAAGAACCTGCCAGATGGTAAAAACGAAGTGGTCTTATCCCAAGATCAGTCAGAGGGAAATTTCGCATTATGCATAGACCAAAAAGCAAAATCGATTTTTTCTTTTATTACATTTGCTAGTCCTCAAAGTGTTCGTGAAAAACAAGAATTTTATGAAAATTGGGAAAGACTGATAAACACATCAAATGTAATTCAGCTTACAACTTCTTTGATTAATTTTAATATTGTTGCGGGCTGATTATGAAGTATAAAGGAATTTTCCATGGCCCTTAAGATAAACTTTGATAGATTGAAAACATTTTCACCAGAAAACTTAAACGGTCTTGAGCGAGTGATTGGTCTTTACTTTATTTGCTCCGAGATTACCTCAGTGCCATATCCCTTTAAGTCATCACCGCTTCTTTATATTGGGATGAGCGAAAAGCCATCGAATAGCATCGCTACTCGATTAAAATCTCATTACGAAGGCACTTCTGGAAATGCGGGAATACTAAATTATCGGAAAGTCCAAGAATTAAAGTTCACATACATTAATTTTGAGTCATTAAAATCATTCTGGCAGCAAAGTGTTGAGGATCTAGAAAGCTATTTTATTCAGGACTTTCTAAATAAGTATGGAGTTTATCCGATCTGTAATAACAAAGTTGGTTTTCCAGAATTTCGAGAAGGATTCCATACTAAACTTGAAATAAACTGGCAGCATTTTGACGGAGAAACAAACAATGGAAAATAATTCAACTACAGGTGAAGAGCTAATTAAAACGTTTTTTGATCAACTTGCCGAGCGTACCGATCTTGACAAGGCTGTCATTGATACTCTTTGTCGACTTCAGGCGGAAAGTAAGCTTACTCCGGTTCAAATTTCTAACTCTTTAGAGCAATTGCGCAAAGAGGTCTTAAATGGCAACAATTGAAAAGATAAAAATCAAGGGCTTTCGGGGCGTAAGAGATGAACTTGAATTAGCGCTACCAAATTCTAAGTCGTTGCTATTGTATGGAGACAACGGTAGCGGAAAAAGTTCAATTCTTGATGCAATTGAGTGGTTTCTTACTGATGCTGTATCTCACCTTAAGGGAGAAGAAGTTGAAACTTATGGTGGCCTTCGCCATGCTCTTATTCCAGAAACCTCAGAAACGTCAGTTGAACTAGTAATCGCAAATCCAGGATTATCTTCAATAAAAAAAATTGTTACTGCAAAAGACAAACTTAAATCCGAACTTACGCCGCAGTTCACTGATATCGAAAATGCTTCTTTAAAAAAAATAGGGCAAGACAAAGTATGGCTTAGAGGAATAGACCTTGTAAGCTTTGTTTTAGGAACTAAGTCTGACAGGCTTAACGATATTTCATCAATAATTGGATTTAAAACAGTTTCAGATACAAAGGCTACCTTAAAAAAGGCTAGTAATGATCTCCGAAATCTTTTAAAAACTAAAAACTTTCAAAGTCTTATAGCTACCGAAAAAGAAACTATCGCCAAGAATTTAAATGCTGTTATTGGGGATGAAACGCAGTTCCTTGCAGCAGCAAATCAACTAATTGGCACGATTGATTCGAGTATTTCTGCAAATAACTTTACAGAACTGGAAGCTGCCATTAAGTCACTTTCGGCTAGCGCCCCCAGTGAAGATGTAACAAAAGGGGTTAAGCTCAATCAGCTAGCTGCGGATGCAGGATCTATCACAACAAAGTTCGATACACTTAAAACATCATTCGATAGTTATAAAATCGAACTTTCAAAATATCAAATTGACTCAGCTAAGTTAGCTAAACTTACTGAAAGCAGTTTGCTCGAATCTGCTTCAAAAATTCTAAACTCACATCCAACTGATGATTGCCCTTTGTGTTTACAAGTTATTCCCAGAGATGACTTAAAAATGCAGGTTACTAAGCGTCTTGAGGAGCTGAAAAAAATAAAAGAGGAGTCAGAAGCAATTCTTCAGAAAAGCAAATTGCTACAACGTGAGTTATCTGGGATTAATTCTAGCTTAAATACGCTTCTATCTGGAACAAAAACTAGCCTTAATGAGGAGATAAAAAAATCTAACGAAGCTATTAATGCGCAATTAACTGGAATAGCAAATTTAGTCAAAGGGTTAGAAGTTTCACCTGACAAGCAAATGCTTTCAGAATTTGATTTCGATCAGCTTAAAAAGTCGGTTCTCGAATATAAGATTGCAATCGAAAAAGAACATACAGTGCTAACAAAAGAAAGTACGAATCCTGCGACAGCAGTAGTAGCAAAACTTTCCGTTGCTAATAATTCATTTGAAAGACTTAAAGCCTTTAATGCTGAGTTTGACCTCATTAAAAAACAAGTTGATTCATTGGATAAAGTGACTGCTGAGTTTATTGTTCAACAGAAAAATGGAATGGAATCATTCTTAAAATGCATCTCACAAAGTATGAATGAATATTATTTATTTATGAATCCTAATGACAAAGTCGACAACATTCAGCTTGTCTGTCTTAATGATAAAAATGGTGAATTTGTTGGCGTAGCTATAAATTATACCTTTCACCAAAAACCTGTAGATTCGGCGAGAAAATATCTGAGTGAATCACACATAAATGCATTAGGCTTATGTTTATTCCTATCTACAGTAAGGGCATTTAATAAAGTCGCAAAAGTGATTGTATTCGACGATGTGATTTCAAGTTTCGACCGCGAACACCGAACTATGTTTGCGAGGCTATTGGACCAAAAGTTCTCGGATCTTCAGATTCTGATACTCACCCATGAAAATGAGTGGTTCGACTATCTCAGCTCTTTAGTAAAAGGTAAAAATTGGAGTGTTCTCAAAACTAAATGGTCCGCAAATGAAGGAACTTCAATTGATCAGCATTCAAATGAAATTCGTGAGCGCATAGTAGACAAATTAACTAAAAATGATGAAAGCGATCTCAGTAATCTTATTAGAAGATTTTCAGAAAAATCACTAAAGGAAATAGCAGAAGCACTTGAAACACCAATACCATTTCGATTCAATGACAAAAATGAAAGTCGAGCATTTGAGGAATTATTTTCTTATATAAGGTCAAATCTTAATAAGAAATCTCAAGTGGTTGGATCTATGACTGAGGTAGCTAATCTTGCAACTACTCAATTCTTCGGCAATAAGGGATCACATGATAACCCGTACAATCCAAGTATGGCAGATTTAAAGGTTGCCTTTGAAGACCTTGAGAAGTTCCGGACTATTTTTAAGTGTGCTAAATGTTCAAGGCTTGTATCTACTGAGTTTGAGAATAGTCCCGAAAAGAAAATAACGTGTAAATGCGGTCAACATTCAATTAGCTGGAAGTAGAAGTAAGAGAGAAAAATGAGTAAATTGTTGGATTACCACAGAACAATCGGTGCTGAACTTACTGAGCTAAAAACAGAGTTAGGCACTTACTTGGCGATACAGTGCATTGGCTTTGATATGCTTTTTTAAGTCAACCGATTTATATCAAACAAAATAATGTCAAATCCTTGGTCTTTAGCGCTATTCACGTCATTATTAGCTTCTTCAGAAAAACGTGTATTTGTAAAAAAATAACCTTTTCGAACTTTTGCAATTACCATAGATCCCAAAAAATTTCTAATCTCAGGCGAACCTACAAGTGCTGATTGCGCATATCCTTTACATTGGCAAACTATATTTTCTTGGTACAAAATATTACCATTGCAATCTTTTATTTCTTTTATAGCTTTAATATCAATACCTTTATCGTTTGTTTGCTGAGTTAATTCAGCCCTATAATAATTCTTGTTCAGAAAATCAAGACACCATTCTTCAAATTCTCTATCTCTCAATTCCAAAATATTTATAAACTTCGTAACTTTCGCAATATTTTTATCTTTTAAATCTGCTTTTACAGAAAATATGGGGTCAATTGTTTGGTCAACTAATTCAGATTTGAAATTTTGCAAGTCTGTTTTTGAAACTTTATCAATACCTTTTCTTTCTGAATGCAAATTAAGTTTCGGCCTAATTTGCTTTTCAAAATTGCCTAACATTTCAAAAGTATCATTAAAATAATCTTCTTCTACTTCGGAGCAACGAGAATCAGATTTTTTAAATATTGACTTAAACACGCTCTGCCCACTTATCAGAAAATGTAATTGGCTCGTTATAATTAGCAGTTTTGTCTGGCTGATAATTTCCTGATCTTGAAGCTAAAAACCTAACATTTTGACGGAGCTCAATAGCATGAGTTAAAATTAATCTTAAAAGGCTAGAATCAGGTTGATCCATTTTTCTTGTGCCTTTAACGTTCACGTAATTTGGGTAGATCAACAATAAAATTCCAGTTGCAACATTCTGAATTGAATATCTACAACGTGCTCCGACATTTTTTAATTCAACAAATTCTTCTGAAAAAAACCTAGAGAAATCAGATTTTAGATTCTTATTTCTTCTGACCTCATACAAAAATCTATTAAATATATCTGCCTGCAGAGCTTCGCCATCCCACGAAGTATTAAATTTTGAAATTGAATGCCCGTCAATATAACCATTAATACGGTCTAAAAATTGAGTTTGCCTCATTGATTCAGGTACGTGAGAAAAATATTGATTCGGATTCACTAGACAACTTTCTCCTTTTGTATTCCCTAAAAATGAAATTGAGCAACCTGAATTACTGTTATAATTTGGCGGAACTACAACTTGTCCCAACGTACTGTTATTCATAAAACTCAACAGAGTAGCAGATAGTGAGTCTATCTTTTTCCATGCTAAACCACCTGTCTGGATATCATCGAATGCAAGATAATCCAGACCTTGAACTACACCAGGCTGCCTAGTGCCCGAATGAAAAAATACTTTTGCCATACTTACAGCATCTATAGGTATAGCTCTTGAGTATGCAGAACGATTGGCCGCAGTCGTTTTTCCATTACCTGGGTTACCTGTTTCAATTAAAAAAACATTATCGCAGACAAGCGGTATAATCCTTGTGACTTGAATTAAATATTTTTTAAAATCTTCTTCTTTCGACAAATCAAAATTATTGGGGTTAAGTCCTAAAGTCGCCAGCATAATTTGAGCCCAAATTTGAATGCAATGATCAAGACCATATGACTTTCCTATTGAAGTAAAAGCGTCTTTAACAGCCTTCGGATTGACGTTATGTGTTTCAATTGGCCTAAAATTTACAACCTTTATATTATTTCTACTTGAACGCCCATCAAGTGGACCGCCAAGATGTTCAATTTCACACAAACCCCAAATACTCCGACTAAGAAGATTTGGATTCATTTCAATTACCAAAGGATCAATAATTGCATCTTCATTTAAGGAGTTTAGATGAGCAATTACGTCACCTTGACTCAATCGTACCTGAACATCTAAACATTCAAGAACTTTGTATTGACCCGTAGTCATTAATTTATGCTTAAATTCTTGTACATTATCTTTCGTAGGGCGAAATTTAAGAACCTCTTCTTGTAATAATTTAAAATGAGTTAATGAATAATGCCTCTCTTCATTTTTATATGAAGAGAGAAATTCTCTCACATGGAACGGAATAGAATTGTCAAAATTGTACTTTTCGACTTCTTTACGATTTACTATCCAATTACCATTTTTTCTTTGAAAAAATGATCTCATTGCTTCTATCCATAAATCTCTATTTTCTTGTGTCATAACTTTATTCGTCCTATTCCTAACTCAATAAACTGTATGTAATAGTTTCTTCTATTTCTGAATCAAATTCATCGTTTGTCTTATTTTCAAAGACATTTGAAGACAACTTACTAATTTGTGTTTTATCTTCTGGTGTAACAAAATTTAAACCACTTAAAAATATTCTTTGAGTTAGTTTATCGAACAATAGATCTGATATACCTAGCCTATCATTATACCAAATTTTTGATAAGTTTCTTTTCAATTGTTCCTTTGCAAAACTATCGCCTTGAACACATAAACTTCGACTGCGATACATACAAAGCAAAGAAATTAAAAGTTGCAAGTCTTCATCTTGATTTTCGATTAAAATTTGATTATTTACAAGATCACTTACTCTGACTTCGTTTCCATTTTGAAAATTTTCGAATTGACTAATAATTTCGTTTGAAAACTCTATTTCTTCTTCGTCAAATTGAAATAAGATTTCATCAGTATAATCAAACTGAACGTCACCTAATTTAGAAAAAATATATTCTGTCAAATTCATTTGATTGTGCCTCATTTAAATTTACCAAATATATTTTTATTATGAATACTTTGTTTGTTTAAATTCGATATTTGATCATGATTATCAGTCTCACTAATTATTGCTGTAGAAACTAAAATGTGTATAACCAATGATGCCGCTATTGCTTTTATCATTTTAGCTCTATGATTGCCTTGTTGTTCTACTTCATAAAAATAATTATAATTTGTATTTCGAACTTTACTTAATTCATTTGAAAATCTATGTTTATCTGTTGCCAAAACTGGATTAATACCTAATTTATCTTTACTGCGATCTATAATACCCTCAATCACATGAGCCACCTCAATCACAGGAGCCACCTCAATCACAGGAGCCACCTCAATCACAGGAGCCACCTCAATCACAGGAGCCACCTCAATCACAGGAGCCATATATATAGATTGGTATTGGCTTAAATCAAATGACTCATGATGTGCTAAAGCACAATTATTATATAAACCTTCATCTGAAGCATTTCTTTTAAGGGCAATTCCAAGCAACTCAAATGTTAATTTGTATGCTTCAGCCATAACTTTTTTTCTATTCATACTGCCTTCACTACTGTCGAATTATTTTACATATATGTAAAAAACCTAGATAAATATTCATATTATTCACTATAATCACTAAGACCATTACTAGCATTACAGAGCAAGCTCTAGGCCATAAACTAAAAGCGCGTATTTAAAAAATTAATCATTAAAATATAATATTTCTGCAAGATAAAATATTGAATCTATTCTGCTTAAGACATTTATTAAAATCTTACATAAATGTTGGAAATTTTTTGGTTTTCATAAATTGTTAGCAAATAATCATCAATCTAGTTTCTTCATTTCTCTATCCAAATCAGATCCCCATATTCGGATTTTATTATTTAAGTCTTCATAACTTAATCCTGTCGACTTTACATTTATTCGCAAACGTTCTTTAATTTCTATTCCTGAAAAATACTCATCCTTTGGAAATCCCACATACTGGGCCATAGCACTATCTAACTTGTGACTAAACATATCAATAATCGCAGCTTTTTCTAAT
>JBPOIE010000140.1:0-11697 GCA_052034855.1 Bdellovibrionota bacterium
AGACAAATAAAAGGCTTTTTCTATCTTTATTCGATTATCCCCCGGCCGGTCCTAGGGGCTTTTGGATGAGTTCCACACCTCAACCGTTATGTTACAAGACGATCGCGGCACCGCTGATTCTGTTTAGACATGTCAGTAGATTCAAAATAATCCTAGGACATTTATCAAATGTCCCTAAAATAATTTCAATTCAGGTGCTTTTTAAGCTGGCAGAAGGTCTTTTTCGTGGGGCCAGCATAAGTAATATAATTAAGATCCTCTGTATTTTTATTTTGCCGAAACCAATATGTGTAAGCTGGTCTGCCATCTTCATAAGTAACTTCTACTCTGGAAGTTTTTGAATTATTCAAAATTTTTCCATTTTCTAACCAATAACTATTCATTTCAGTTCTCGCTGTTTCTAAATTCCAAAGCGCAAATGGATTTTCAGGATAAAAATAAGCAAAAATGGTCGAGAAATAAAATTCATTTTTTGTAGGATGTTGATCGATCATAACAACAGCGTAATTAGTTTGTTCAGGATTGTAATGTTGGCTTAATTCGCGACATTCACCACTGTAAACCGCTGGTTTCAGGCTGACGAGACCAGAGTTATTTTGAAAATCATTTAAAACTGAGTCCATCCAAGGCGTGCAACCTTCATAACAAGGAGTTGGTGGTTCTTCATAATCTTTTGTAGAAACATTAGTCTTAGTCAATTGAAGTGCTTGTAATTCTAAAGTAATAAATATCAAAACGAGAATTGTATTTAAAAATGATTTCATATGGATCAAAGTCTACGTCATAAAAAATGTGAAACAACTAAAAAAGTGCATCAATGCAGGACGTTTTCTTATAATAGCTCGTCTTAAGTAGATATTTGTTAAGAATAATTCAAAAAAATGAACGAGTTTCTGTATACTATAACAAGCCACTATTAATAAATAGTTAATAATTATTAAGGTATTTTATTGAAATTTTAACTTACTCGTACGTTTTAGGAGTCTAACATAAGTATGCGCGGTATCTTAGTTTTGTCGCTATTTTGTTTATTTGTTACAATGATGTCGTGTTCAGCGCCATCATCAGAAGGATTTGCGCCGTCTGAACTTCCAATTGAAGAGCCTGTGGCTGAAAATCCCCCGGACAACACAACAGGTAATCCACCTGCTGCTGCTGATTGGGAACAGCAAATAAGCCTTAGCGAAGCAACTTTAGTTAACGGGTGGACATTAGTTTTAAACACAAACGAAACATTAAGCCATCAGAACTTGCCGAATGGTTGGACAGTAGAGGCTATTTATGAATAATTGCCGCAATATATTTTTAATTTTAACTT
The DNA here is from genome assembly GCA_052034855.1 of Bdellovibrionota bacterium. Lineage (GTDB taxonomy): Bacteria > Bdellovibrionota > Bdellovibrionia > Bdellovibrionales > Bdellovibrionaceae > Pseudobdellovibrio. The sequence goes on from JBPOIE010000140.1 coordinate 1,319, forward strand.
CATTTCTATTTGCAAATTTTTCTTTCGCAGTAGAAATGGGAATTCCAGTTCAATTAAAACTAAAAGCACCAGATGGCTCTTATCCATCAGAGTCTGGTTTAAATGTTAAAGTGATGGTCCTATCACCTTCCTCAAATTGTATCTTAAGAGAAGAGGACTTTTCAGGTGTAAGCATATCTAATGGTGCATTGTCAGTGACTTTAGGTTCTGGTGTTCGCGGCTCTAATGATCCCAATTTAACATTGAATCAAGTTTATAATAACTCATCTGTCAAATCTGGTTTGTCGTGCGTTGACTCAAATAATAATATAATTTCAATTGCACAAACTTTTACACCGGCGGCTACTGATCAAAGAATTATTCGAGTTGCAACTATAGTTTCTAGCGAAAGTATAATTGCTAATTTCAATATGCGATCAACTCCTTATGCTATTCAAGCAGAATCAGTTGGAGGCCTTTTGCCTTCTTCAATTTTAACTATTGATATCACAACTCAACTTAATCAAACAAATTTAGCTGATTTACTTTTCGATAGTACGCGATTTAATAATTTAAAAAGTTTTGCAATCAGCGGACAAGCTCCTACAGCAGTCAGCGCAACAACGGCAACATCAGCGACGACGGCTGCCTCTGCGACAAACTTTACTGGCTCACTTGCTGGCGACATCTCAGGAACACAATCCGCAGTTTCAGTTGATAAAATTAAAGGTGTTGCAATAAGCGCTACCGCACCTACGAACGGACAAATTTTACAATATGATGGCTCACAGTATGTGCCCGTTGCTATTCCGGCAGATGCGGTTACAAGTGTGGCCGGTAGAACCGGTGTAGTTACTTTAGCATCAGCTGATATTTCTGGTTTAGGAACTGCCGCCGGATTAAATGTTGGGGTAGCAGCTAATAATGTAGTTCAGCTTAATGGTTCTGCGACAATTCCAGATTCAACTTTACCATCAATTGCATTAACAACATCATCTGCTTTTTCTGGTGATATCTCAGGAACTAATTCTACAATCTCAGTTGATAAAATTAAAGGTACTGCTGTGAATGCGACTGCACCAACTACAGGACAAGCTCTTGTCTATAACGGCTCTTCATGGATACCAACAACAGGTTTTCCAAGCTTTGCAAAATCAACGGCAAATCAAACTTTTGCAGTCACTGGTTTAGCCGATGTAACTAATCTTTCGTTTGCAGTTACTTCTGGTATAACATATAAATTCAAATTTAATGTTATCTATACTTCTGCCGCGACAACTACAGGTATAAGATTAGGTCTAACCATCCCGGCAGTGACATCTGCATCAGCAGCTGTAAACATACCATCTGGTGCCGATGGTACTGCAGCTTTTTTTCAAGGAATAATTAATAGCAGTGGTGATTCCGTTATGTCTACTGCATCTCCTGTAGCAAACACAGTACACTTTGCAACAGTCGAAGGCTTAATAGTCCCTTCTGCGAGTGGCACAGTACAACTTCGCGCAGCTAGTGAGATTAATGCTTCAAACATTATCATCAGAGCTGGTTCATATGTTGAGGTAATTCAAGTTCCTTAATCTAATATTTTAGAAAACTACAGAGGTATCACTTCTATTTCAGGATGATACTCATCTCTTAATATTCCTTCGATGGCCATCAATGTACCTGTGGTAGAGCTAGGACAAGTTCCACAAGCGCCTTGGTATGAAACATAGACTTTATTTTCATCAAGCTTCACAACTTCGATATCCCCACCATCTCCTTGAAGACCTGGGCGAATTGTACGATCTAAAATTTCTTCAATTTTTTGTAATTCTGGGGATAGATTTTGACGAGCCATCTTTTTTTCGTCGACTGGAGTTTGATTTGGATTATGAATCGCCATTCTAGTTTGAATCACAGCACAGACATTCTCTTTAATATCTTCAGAATCCATATCAAACTGATGAGTGACTGTGATCACATTTTGAAAATAATGAACTTGGCGAACACCAGCAACATCAAACAATGATTTAGCCAATGGATTATGAGAGGCCTCATCTAAACTAGAATAACTGGCTTTGGCGCATAACCACCTCTGGCAATACCTGATCTACTAAATGCGCAGCCTCATCATTCATCCGCCTGGCACAGCAGCTCGGACAAAATCCTCTTTTCTTACAGGAAAATGCTACGATCCCAGACTCTCGGCATTGGTGACAATATGTTCTTACAAACCCATACTCAGGAATGCCGCAACGAAGATATTTAGAAAACTCATCTTTAATAAAGGCTGGAATATTTCGTCCTACCCGTTCTTGTTCCGTTAAAAATAATGGCCAATAGGTTTCAACAACTCGAAATAACAATCCGCTTTCCGGATGACGACGATGATATTTGAGATCAGGTATGATTTTTTTGACAGCAGCCATGGCGTGGAGTCATGGCTTGCAAATTTAGAACTCAGATGAACTTAATTAAAATCCTGAGGCTTCTTTGTTATCAACCTCTACAGCCAGCTTTAAACCCATAGCCTTAAGTAAGGTTCTTAATGTTGCTAACTTTGGGTTTCCTTCAGCGGAAAGTGATTTATACAAACTTTCTCGGCCGAGCTGAGCTTTTTCTGCGATATCAGCTACTCCATATGCTTTTGCAACATCTCGAAGTGCCATTAAAAAAAGATCTTCACTATCAGACTCAGAATCTTCTAAGTGCGTATTTAAGTATGCCGCCGCCTCTTGAGGATTTTTAAGAGATTCAACTAAAGAGTCTTCATAACTTTTAATATTTTTTGACATAGTATCTCCAATTTTTAAGTTAAAAAATCCAACAAGTATTGTTGCGCCATCTGGATGTCTTTTTCTTGAGTTGATTTATTTCCTCCACACAATAAAACGACGATAGTTTCATTTTGTTCAGCAAAATAAACTCTGTAACCAGGCCCGAAATCAATTCTTAATTCAAAGACACCTTTTCCAACAGACTTGGAGTCTCCAAAATTGCCGAGACGAATTCGATTTAACCTTTTTCGAACGATGGCTCTTCCTTGAATATCACGAAGTCCATTGACCCAGTCTTCAAATGGAGAAGATCCAGAAGGCGTTTGATATATAAAAAGTTCTCTTGGCTTAGTTTCCAAATCTTGTCTCCTCAACACATTGTATCCTACTGGATACAATGTGTCAAGCCTTTTGTGGATCGGACATATGATAGATCAAATATCCAAGCTTTGCTCCATCGGAGATTTGATTTTTAAAGCTTCATTATAATGACCCTTCTGAGACCTTAAAATACCTCCGACATTTAATGAGCTCGGTGGTTTACTTTCTAAAGCCAAACTCCACTCATCAACTTTTGATGGGTCAGGCTGTGGTATTTCAATAAAATCAATTTTCACAATCCCAAATCGACTTGGTTTTTTAGCCGCATAAACGGCCATTCCTGTATCTAAATTTTTAAAAACATTCGGATGGTAAATATATTCCTGAGTCAGTCGCCGCGTCCCCATACCGGTCTTTTCACTAAACAAAATACTTTCGCTGGTCTGTTCGGTCACTTTCCAAGTCTCTTCGGTGCCAACGATCGAAGCTAAGATTTCACAAGTTTCAGGGTCTTTTTGCACGAAACTAAAAAAAGTCTCTGTTGAATCCATAATTTGTTTTCTAGAAGTCTCATCTTTAAAGTCACCTAGTGACTGGTGTGCGATCACAACCCCAATTCCAGAGCCTCGGCATCGATTTAAAAATCCAACAAAAGATTCAGCCATTTCTATGGTTGAAACGATATCAGAAAACTCATCCACGATGACTGTGAACTTGGGCCGCTCAGTTTTTGCAATGTTTGTGACAATGGCACCACTTGCCGCGCGCAGATCACCTAAAAGCATGCGACCAAACTTTTTCGCTGACTCTGAATACGTTTGACCATCCAAATTAATAAGAATGATTTTTTTACTTTTCATGGCCTCTAAAATATTGAGTGAGTTTTCTTTCTTAAAAATACTTCCAAACTCAGACAGAACCATCAGACCAATTTCAGCTTTAAGCCCTTCAATGCTTTTTGAGAGCTCTTTTTTATTCTCTGTGATCAGTGAGTAAATACTCTGACGAATCCCTTCGTCTTCCACAAGCTCTGAAAGAACGGTAAGACCAGAGACTCCAGATAACGCTTCTAAAACATCTTCAAGTGTGGGATTAAGATTTTTATGATCTCTGATCCAGACAAGTCCCCTCATCACGACAAGAAGAGCATTCTCACATGCTCGTTTATAATAGGGTTCACTCCAAACAATAGCACCGATGATTTTGTCTTTGATTTCTGTGGCATTACCAAAAGAAAGCGGATTATATCCACAGGATTTTTTAGGGTGACTTAAATCAATAAGAATTAAATCATTCATTCTGTTTGAGAGCTGCGCAAGGCTTAAAAAATCATCTCTTACACTGATATCAGCTTTGAGATCGATCATCAGTAAACCCTCACCGTTCATGATTTGATGAGAATATATGTTTCTTAAAAGAACTGACTTTCCAGCACCTGGTTGACCTAGAATATGGATATGATGATTGATATCATTCCATTTTAAATTTAAATCTACTCGTTTAGGACTTGTGAGCCGTCCAATTTTGATTCCTTCTTTAGACATTTTTTTTGTTATTAAGTTATTAGACGACGGCAGTTCATCCGCTCGGAATTTATTTGTTAAAAAATAATACCAAAAAAGCGCGACATAGGCCGAAGACAATCCACCGGCTAAAATAGCAAATAAAGTCTTCTGTGTTAAAAGCACGCTTGCAACAATAATTATGTTACTCGCAAAACTTAAAACTATAAATGCAAACACAAGACTAATAATTGATCGCTTCTCATCTAGCTTTATTCCCAAAGCGCCTGTAAAAATTCCGACCAAAAACCCACTCAATACAAAAATCATCTTAAAGGGATAAAAACTTTTAAGAACGAGGACTCTTAATCTTGAGTACGGAAGAGTTTCTGCATTAAGCTTATTTTGAAATAGATAAACACCAAGAGCTACAATCGGAAAATATCCATACTCAGCAAATCGAACCAGATCAGAACTCATGATGCTTTTTATTTTCGACAACGTAAATAAATCCGATAACAACAGCGGTAAGAAATTATAAAATGTCTGGTAAACAGACCTTGTGATTAAAAATCCAACCGCACCGATGACCAGAGGTCTGATCCACTTTCTTTCCTCTCGCTCAAAATATGATGCCCAGATGAGATATGAAAACACCCCTGATAAAATTACTACTGGAGCCGTGAAAATAAAAAGAATAAAACAAAGTAAGGCTCCAGCCAATTTTCCGAAGACTTCAATTTGTTGATCGTTATTTTTATCCTGACTCATAGTTATACCCCCACCTTTAAACAGTTTTAGATTCTGACTTTTGAATAGCCAAAGCCTGCTCAATTTCTTGAACTGATTGCACGATGAATTTATTCGGGATGAGGATCGTCAGTGCTTGAATTTTCTTCTTTAAATTATCTGTTGATGCGACCACTAAGCAAGCCTCAAAAGGCGCGTCATGACTCTCGATCACAGCTTTCAGCCGAAATATTTTTTCTTTTAACTGCGCCTCTGATTTTGGTTTATTTTCAAACTCAAAGGCGATCACTTTTCCTTGCTTAGAAGTAAATAAAGCATCCGGCATAAACTCACGTTTTAAACTCTGCAAGGCAACTTGCGTGGTTGTTTTCAGTAACCTTTCTGATTTCCAAAAAGTAGCTCTTTGTTGTTCCTCAAGTAGACGTCTAATTTTTAAAACACCCAAATCATGTTCAAAAGTAACAACACTGAGTTTTGTAACAACAGCCGGAATGATTTGGTCAGGTTGTTTTTTTAAAATCTCTCGGTAACCTTTTGCAGTTGTCAGATAGAACTTTTTAGCAGTTCCAGAAAGTAACGAAACGGATTTTAAATAACCACAAGCCTCAAGTTTTTGAACTCTTTTTCTGGCTGCAAACATATCCGAGCTTTTTGGATCAAAGAACTTCCAATTTAAACTTTCGATATCTGAAAATTTCATCTCAAGACAAAATCTTAAAATATCCAAATCTCGATCCTGTAATACAACTTTTTCTAAACTGCTCATTATTTCAACTTATCTTTCTTCTGTTCTTCTTCTTCCTTTTTCTTCCTTTTTCTTCCTTCTTAACCCTTCAAACCTAAAACCACCCTCAATTTATCTTTCCTTATTTCCTCTAACCTTCTTCTCACCACAGTCCGCTTTTTTTCCTGACTTCCCGCACGTTGAGGGTGGGAAGTCAGGAGAAATAGTGGACTTTGACGACTTTCGTAAATATATGTAATTATTTTAGATTAGCGATTTTTACCCATCTAAGAGGGTATCCAAGTGGGTAGAGTGGTAAAACTTGACTGATGATGTAGTTATTAAATTGAATTTTTGCAGAAAAAATAAGCAATCTTTTGATTTTAATCGTAAACGCCTCAAGGTTGAAAAATAATTTTCAACCCATCAAACTATATACTTTGTGTTTTAAAAAGTTAACCTTGGGCTTTTAAATGCTAAACAGAGCTGTTTTAAAAAGTAATCTTAGCCAAATAAAAAGGGAGCCCCTGCTCCCCCTTCCCCTCGGTAACCCTGATTTTTTCAAAATCAGGGTTTAAATTTCTTCGAAGGTCTCTTATCCAAATTTTATATTTTTAAGCTGAGGCATGTTATTTAACTCAAGGGAATTCCAATTAAACTTAGAAGCACCAGAATGAACATCTATTCCGATTAAATTTTTATTAATATCTAAATCCACGTTAATATTTTCGTTAACGGCAATTGTTTCTGTTGCAGGTATGTCTAAAAACGAAATGTAAAGGCTATCGGTTTCTTTAAAATAATCAATTTTCATATTTTTATCCTTTGTAGTTTGAATCGTAAAAAATGTTATGTATCATGTTTTGCTCTAAAATTATTCTGACCCATTTCCCTCTTTGGCTATCAAAAGAAAAGATCTTTTTTCTACCATCGTCTTGGATTTTTATTTCACTCGGATGGTCAATCCAAGATAAAATGTCATCTTCTCTGTTTTGGAATTCAGGTCTTCTTTTGAGAATCATGTTCTCAAAATATCCTGTCATTTTTATTTTTTTAAACACATTTTTCCTCTACAAATTTTTGAAAAATAATTTTATCTAAAACGTCCTCGTTAATCTTTAGCCCTGACGTATTTTGTTCAGATTTCATTTTTTCATATTCTGTTTGGCTATTAATTTTAAATTCTTGAAACTTCAAAATCAATTCGTTTTCTTTTAAAGCTTTGTTTCTATTCTCTAAAATTTGTAATTGCGACTGATACAACTTTAGTTCTTCATTCTCAATTTCCATGAGTTTTAAAGATTTGTAAGTATTTCCACTTCTTACAATTCCGTAAAATAAATTAATTGGCGAAGTTTTGCTTTTTACTAAATTATGTTCTAAATCATAACTGAAATTCTTTAAGGAAAACTCTATATTTTCTTCAGCCATTCCTTTTTCTATCAACTTTTTTATTTCTCGTTGTGAAATTATATTTTTGAGATTTTCTGGAATTTCCATTTCAATAGTAGTTTCTTTTTTATCTTTTAAAGAAAAGGAACTACTACTATTAGAAGACGTTTCTATAGTTTGTTCTATATTTTTATTAACATAGTTTAAAGATATTTTTTCTATATTTAAGTTAATTATATTCCATATGAGGTCTTCAAATTTTAAACGGAAATATCCGCCACGACCTCTTTTAAACTCCGTTTTCAATATAACTTTTTTTCTTAGCAACTCATTCAAAGCGTTGTGTGCGTTCAGTTGTGAAATATTCAATTTTTCTGTGAAATAATTGATACCCAATGCGCTTGTTTCTTTACTGCCTATTAACTTACAATGTTCAAAAATTAAGAACATTGTTCTTTGTTGTAATCCTACAATAGAAAAGAAATTAAATGAGTTATCTGTAGAAATTAAAATATCTTTTCTATGTTTAGAAGATAGTTTGTTCTCTATTTTTAAAATAGGTTTTCTATAGTTTAAGTCTTTTTCTACATCTTTAACATATTTTAAAGATATTTTTTCTACAGATTTAGCGTTTTTCGATTCTTTATCTATGTTTTTTTCTATAGATAAATTAGCCTTGGTTTCTACATTGTCTTCTAACCAATTTCTTTCTTTTTTAAACTTTGGTTTTTCTATGTGTATCTCTTCACCTGTTCTTAGTGATTCTTTTTTTACTAATTCCGATAATTTCATTACGCATTACCTTTTTCTGGGCGTTGATACCCAATTAAAGTTAAAAATAAATTCGTAATGTCCTCTGTTGCGGTCGTTTTTGAACCTTGGTATATGGAAGAGGCTTTTAGGTTAGACTTGCTGTATTCAGTCGTATAACGACAAACATCATCAAGTAAAGTATCTTTGATGACTTCATTTTGAAGGACTCGTTTCATGATTTCTACAGAGGTCTTGCCGTTGCGTTGATACATTGTTAAGAAACTATAAATTTTCGGCTCTGGCAGGTTAAACGCTTTCACTAAATCTTTTGTTTCTGAAATTGAAATTTCAGCTCCTTTAATTCCGTAAACATCTAAGGCTCTAATAGGACTTAAAAGATAAGCGTTATATTTTGAGCTATCTAATTGTGCTATTGCGATAGTTATTGTCTGCAAAAAGGTATTTATGGCAGGAGGACTGTCTATTGTTAAATTGTATCCTTGACCAAATTTTTTATCTAAATCGTTGATAAATTTAGTTCCTGCATTTTTTAATGCTTGAACAGAATTCAAAATTTTATCTATGTATAGATTGTTTAAAGATGATGGAATTAAATAATTTTCATCTCCTAAATCAATAAGTATATCTTCTAAGGAACACTCGTTATTTAAATAATTCTTCAATACTGGTTTGTCATCGTCTTGAGGTTTTCCGATAAATGAAATGGTGGAAGATGATTGTGAGTCTACATCACAAAATATATTTGCTGCGCTTATTGTTTTACCATTTAGAATAGTTTGTTTTCTAGATTTCATTCGTCTGGCGCTTGAGAATAGTCCTTGAGAAACCGTGCTCTTCGAACTTCCTCCAGAACAGCTATATACAATTGAAATATGTGATCGCTGGTATATTGCGCCGCACCCTCTACTTACAAAATAATCTTGAACCGCTTCTGGACTGATTGATACAACTCGGTCTGCTTTAGATTTAATTACTTGCGCAGAGGTAGTTTTTAGTTTCTCACTAACGCTTGCTTTCGATATTCCCAAAACTTCTGATAATTCGCCGACTTTGAAATTTGATATTAAATAGTTCATAGTTTCTTCCTTACTTTATTAGTAGGTATCTTTTTTAAAGTTAGGTCAATTATTAAAAGAAACACATAATGCCTACTATTATAGCTATTTTTACAATAATAACTCCTGTTTGTAGTCCGCTAAATCAGCCTAACCTATTTTGAAAACTATGTAACAACTCCGACGCCTAAATTTTTTGTCATCTTATTGCTTGTTACTACTTAACATAATAATTCTTTTTTGCGATTCATCGTTCAGAAAAAACCACCGTTTCCTATGAACAGATACAGCGCTGTTTTTTAGGTTTTTGATGGACGCATTTCGTCCACTTAAATTCTGTATTGGTTATTTCTGGAATTCTCGGATTTAATCACAAGCTATGACACATTTTGCTTATTTACGAGTCTCTACAAATTCCCAAGACGCTGAAAATCAAAAACTCGGCGTTCTTGATTACTGCAATTCTAAAAACTTGGTTCCTTTGAAAATTGTCTCTGACGAAGTTTCAACTCAAATCGGATGGAGTGATCGAAAGATCGGTGAAATCCTTAATGAAGCTTTGCCAGGGGATACTCTGATTGTTTCTGAGATTTCGCGATTAGCGAGATCAACACTGCAAGTTTTAGAAATTCTAGAGCTTGCTGCAAAGAAAAGAATCTCTGTTCATATTGTTAAGAATGGACTTGTTATGGATGGCTCTATCCAAGCCACCATCACAGCTACGATCTTGGGATTAGCAGCTCAAATTGAGCGAGAGTTCATTTCAATGCGCACGAAGGAAGCCCTGACACGTCGAAAAGAAAGTGGTCTTCCGATGGGTAGACCAAAAGGGCGAGCGCCGAAAGTAATGCTTGATCCTCACAGAGCTCTGATTCAGTCGTATTTAAAAAAAGGTGTGAATAAAAGATCTATTGCAAAAATTATTGAATGCTCTCCGACCACTCTTTACAGCTGGATCGAGAGAGAAAAAGAGCAGAGAAAACATATTTTATAATCAGAGGCTAAGACAAATAAAAGGCTTTTTCTATCTTTATTCGATTATCCCCCGGCCGGTCCTAGGGGCTTTTGGATGAGTTCCACACCTCAACCGTTATGTTACAAGACGATCGCGGCACCGCTGATT
>JBPOIE010000131.1:0-1511 GCA_052034855.1 Bdellovibrionota bacterium
TTTCATTATTTTTCTGAAACCATGCAAATAAAAATTCTGCTGTCGATTGACCAAAACCCCCAGCCTCGTAGGGATTTAATATTTGTTTCGAAAATTCAATTTTCGATTGAGAACAATACAATCCTACCGCGCTTTTTGGATGATAATCAGTATGTTTTTCTGATAACTGAAAGAACGGGGCTGTTGCTAATCCAAGTGCTTCACCACCAGATAGAACAGCATACTCACCCACCAAAAAAGTTTTACCAGGAATTTTGATCACTTGAACTAAGAATTCTGCTTTTTACGAAAATCAGTGAGTACCTCTATGGCATTCGATAACGAAATTCTTTTTTTCAAAGTTAAAACTTCTTCAAGTTTTTTAACAATATAAGGCATTTCAACCTCAGTTGCTCCAGCTCCGAGAGATAGGTTCTTAATGTGCAGCTTCATATGACCTTCGATGATTCCAACTGTCGTCAGCGCTCGTAAAGCACCTAGATTTTGAACTAATCCAACAGCCGCTACCACTGTTGATAACTCTGTTGCTGATCTGACATTTAAAATTTTTAAGGCTAATTTTGCCGTCGGATGAAGAGCTGTCATCCCGCCGACTGTTCCAACAATAATGGGAGCGATAATTTCACCTTTTAAACGAGAACCGTCAGCTCGCCATTTTGTGATTGATCGATACTGACCAGACAAAGAGGCGTAGGCATGAACACCGGCTTCTACAGCTCGCCAATCGTTTCCTGTGGCAACAAGGATCGGATCCATACCATTCAAGACACCTTTGTTATTGGTTGCCGCACGATAAGGATCAAGTTCCGCAAAACGTGAAGCTTCTTCTATTTTCAATGCTAAAACGGGATCAATTTGGTTTAACACCACTGTCGCTTTTGTCAGTTTTGTATCCACTAAATTTGATAGGATACACATTGTCACATTTTCTGAAGTGAACTGCTGTAAGGGGTCTTTAAGGAACTCACATACTTGGTTTATGATATTTGCACCCATAGCATCGCAAGGATTCATGTGGATATGAACGATTCCCATAAAAAATCCATCGCCACGATCAAGACAACGCACGCGTAAATCAGTTACTCCGCCACCGCGTTGAACCATGCTGAAGGCAACTTCTTTATTTGCCAGATCGATTAAGTACTTTTTTTGTTGTAAGATGTTTCTCTCAAAAATTTCAATATTTCTAATTTTCGCAAATTGAATCTGACCAATAATATCGGTACCCACAACTTCAGTCGTGATCTGCCCGTTCTCTCTGACCCACTTCGCAGTTTTACTGGCCGCTGCGATAATCGAAGTTTCTTCGACGGCCATCGGAATAATAAATTCTTTACCATCGATCAGAAAATTTGTGGCTACACCTAATGGAACTTGAAAATAGCCTAAGACATTTTCGACAAACTTTTCACCAAGGTCTACACTTTGTAGCCCCCCCTTTTCAAGGTACGCGATTTCAGATTCATCCAAAATTCCCGCAGTTTTTAAAACTTTGAGACGGTCTTTGTGTG
>JBPOIE010000050.1:0-3668 GCA_052034855.1 Bdellovibrionota bacterium
TAATGTTTTTAAATTTTGAATTGAAACTTTGCGCTGACCGATAAGATCTAATAAACGTCCCGGTGTTGCAATCAACACATCCACGCCGTGTTCAACATTTCGAATTTGTGGGCCGATGGCAACACCGCCGTAAACGACAGCCATGTTAAAGCGCACATTTTCGCCGTACGTTTTAAAATTTTCAAAAATTTGAACAGCAAGTTCACGTGTCGGAGTCAGGATCAAAGCATACGCATTTTTATTTGAAGGAGCAGGGTATTTCGCAGTTGCGATTTGGTTTAATATGGGTAATGCGAAGGCCGCAGTTTTTCCAGTGCCTGTTTGGGCGCAGCCTAAAATGTCTTTGCCAAGGAGAAGGTGAGGGATCGCTTGAACTTGAATGGGTGTCGGTGTTGTATAGCCTGTTTTTGCAATAGCTTTTTGAATCGGTTCGATGAGCTGAAGATCTTTAAATTCCATGTGTTTCTTTTTCTTTTCTTGTTTTTCAGCTTTATATGAGCTTGTTTTCGAGAGAGTATTCTCTCGTATTTTTAGAACGTAATCTTTGTGCTACGGTTGTATCTGAAAATGGGTGATTTTCAAGTCACAAGTGACGCGTTAGAGGCGTTTAGTGACTTGACTCGGGTATAGAGGGTTTAGAGTGAAAATCTTTCAGTGAGCACGGTTAAACTAAGGACCCGACGTGATAGGTATAGTGAGAACTCCGTCGTCGTATGTGATAATTAAACTGGCCGTTCCAGTGGACGTCGCACTGAGCTGTATTTGACAGGTTGATCCTGAAGCAAGAGTCGTCGTGCAATCTCCAGCGTTGATAAAGTTTCCACCAACAAAAGTGATAGTACCACCGGGAAGAGTACCAGTTATGCCATTCGCGGATTTATTTCCAATATTTGTAATACTGATAAAAACAGATCCTGGAGACGGTGTCGTGATATTTACTGAGGCCGGGCCTGCCAACTGAGAGAAGTTAAGTCCGCCCAAATAAAAACCACCGTACGTTTGTAAGGTTTGTACCCCGCTCACTTCTTTTGTTGGGCAAGCGACAGTTCCATCAGTTGAATCTAATGAAGATGCGATTGAAAAGTTAATCGCATTGCCTGATAAAGTTTTGGTTGCTGTTACAGGGGTAAATCCGTTGGTTTCTAACCAAGTGTCGGTACATTGTAAGTCATCAAATCCACCGTTATTCGAATTCGGCTTTTTGTACAACAGGATGTTATTAAATAGATCATTTGAAGTTGTACCAAATAAACCTGGCAGAGTTTTTATACTGAATGTTCCAGCCGAGTAACTTGCTTTCGTCACGTTACCTGAACTCACAGTATATGTGAATGCATTTCCAAAACCTTTTGCCGTGTCGTTGCCTTTTCCGTCCAGTTGATTTTTACTGACATAGATTTTGTTTTCAGCGAAGCGATCTGCAGTCGTTGGACTTGTACAGTCTGCGCTCTCTACAATTGAAAGACCTAATGCATACACGCCACCATTTCGACCATTTCCAGTTGTATATGTAAGTGACGCACCACCAATATCCAGTAAATAATTGAATGCTGAAAACGAAGATGAGTCTTCAAAACAGACCTTTTTGTCTGCAGTCAAACTTGTGTCTATAGGAAAAAAACCATAGACAATATCGTGTTTTTCATTTTCAACACTCCAACCTGCACCATTATATCTTTGGTATTCAGCAGGACGAACGATCCGCCCCGTTTTTGTTGTCATATTAGACCCATCTAATTTGACAAGTGTATTTAACGATTGTTTTTCAAACAGAACTAAATTTTGACTGGTTAACTTATAGGTCATTTCCAAATTTTCAGACGCCATAAAATCGAACCAACCATTCAGAATTTGTGATTGAGTGATTGTCATATCAAAATCTGGATCAGAATTATAATTTAAAATAACATCGACAGTTCCGGTCGGTCCAATGTCGCTTCCATTCGAGTGTGCCGTGATATAGCGACCAACAAGGCTTCCGCCATGAATTTCGCCTTTATTTTCCATTGAAATTTCAAGAGTTTTAGTTTCTGTATCTTGTAAATTGACCGTGTTTTCGCCGTAAGCTAAAATATGTTTTGAACCAAGAACATATATCGCTGCAATTTTAAATTTGCGGTTATCGCCGGTTGGAATATCAAAACTAAAATCACCTGAAATGTCAGGAGATTCTTGAAGGTTCGTTGGATTTATTTTTCTGACTATTTTATCAAATCCAGGGCCTTCAATTTTTATCACGATGTATTTAAGACAAGTTCCAAGGCATTGACTTAAGCTGGAAATTTCATTTAATTTGGGTAAAGAGAGAGAGACATTGGTTTTGTTTTCAAAACTGCGCGAACAGCTCAAAACAGAAGTTATAAGTAATGCTACGGCAATCAGGTGGGTTATTTTAAACATACTCTTATGTATCGGACTGAATGACAAAATTCTAAATGTTAATCTCTTTGAAAATAAATAATGTGTTTCATTCTGAGAATGACCCTGCTCAGATTAAGTTTAAACCGATTTTAATTAATTCAGTGCGCGTTGCACTCGTACGCAAGCTGAAAAGTTTCTAACAACAGCGGCGCCATTGTCGATGTCACTTTTGCTAAATGCGCCAGCTCGAAAAAGGATCGATTCACCTGGGGCAAGTTGAGCGGAGATTAAATCGGTATCTAAACTGCAACCATTATAAGTATAAGTTCTGCCAGCTGCGACTGAAGACGTTGTTGTTACAAACTGACCGCATTTAAAACCTAAATCGATTTTTGCATTATCTGCTCTAAAAATTCCAATGTATAAAAGTTCTGAGTTTGAAAACTGTAACGCAAAATTTTTATAGGCGTCAGTTCCTTGTTGCATCGTAATGTCCGCAGCGTCTTTGCCATCACCGGGGCGAACGATGAGAGTTGGAATTGTTTGTCGTCCGGCGACAAGTAAACCGAAATAATTATCAGCTCCTTGGCCTCCGTCAATTGTTGTGCTGAAAGTTGTCCCGCAATCTCCCAATTTACTTTGTGCGACGGGCGCTGGCACAGGCACAGGAATTGGTGTCGGTGGGTTTTGTGTCACTGGTGTTTGTGTCACTGGTGTTTGTGTCACTGGTGGAGTTTGAACCGCAGGAGTTTGCGTGACGGGTGGGACGGCGGGATTCAAGGTCACTGGTGTGACTAATTCTGTCGGAAGCTGAATGATGGGATCGTTTGCAGCAGCAGATTGTGCTTCGTCCTGGATTTGAATGAAATTCGCATTTTTACAGTTTTGAAATAGGATCATCGTTGCTGTCGCTAAGCTGAATAACGTCAATTTCTTAGTCAATGTCATATTCCCCCCGGAGCATTTAATTGATATAAACAGATAATGCAATTTGGGGGCTTAGCGCATATTTCAACGATAACGAACGTAATTGATATTGAGTGTATAGGTCGTTGACCTTGTATTTTTAGTCGACACTCGCGTCTAGGAATGAGATTGTTTTTAGAAATTGAAAAATATAAAACACGCGAGAGGAATGTATGAGCTTAGGTCAATTAATGCTTTTTGTAAGTAAACTGGAAACTGCAAAATCGTTCTATATCGACTTGCTGGGTCTTGAAGTGGCTCATGATATGTCCAAAAGTGATGGTATGCTTATCATGAAAAATGAAGGTGCCTATCTAACTATTCATGAGGGGTTTCAACCA
>JBPOIE010000121.1:0-22250 GCA_052034855.1 Bdellovibrionota bacterium
GCAAAGTATTTAAAGCACTCAGAAATTATGGTGACGCGCAAACTTCACCGTAACGGCGAAGGTGAATACTTTATTAATAAAGAACCTTCGCGCCTTAAAGATGTTCAAGAAATTTTCATGGATACAGGAGCTGGTTCAAAAGGTTTCTCAATCATCGCTCAAGGGATGATCGGTAAAATCATCACGTCGAAACCAGAAGACCGCCGTATGTTGATCGAAGAAGCTGCGGGAATCACAAAGTTCAAAGCTCGTAAAAAAGAATCTCAAAGAAAGCTTATTTCAACAGATCAAAATTTAGTTCGTTTACAAGACATCATTGGCGAATTAAAACGCCAAATCGATTCGTTGCAGCGTCAAGCGCAGCGCGCAGAACGTTACAGAAACATTAAAAATCAAATCGAAGATCTTGAATTATGGTTATCATCAATCCAGTACGTTGAATTAAAGCGTGTGGCGGATGAAGCTCAAAAGATTTTTGATGAAGCTCAATCTTTAGAAGTGGGTAGCGAAGCAGATTTGTCGCAAATGCAAGCGACTCTTGAAACTTTAAAATTAACTATTTTAGAGCAAGAAAAAGCTGTCGAAACAAAACAACAAGATTTCTATAATCATCAATCTTCAGTTCAAAAGAAAGAACTCGAAATTCAAGAATTACGTTTTACTTTAGAACAAGCTAAACGCAATGAGCAAATGACAGGAAGTATTTTGAACGAGCAAAAAGCTCGTCACGAATTACTATCTCGCGATCAAGAAACTTTACAGGCCTCTTGTGAGGAATTAAAGTCTGAATCTGAATACTTAACAACAGAAGCTCAACAAAAAGCAGAAGCTTTTTCTTCGAACCAAAAGCGTTACACCGAAATCGACGAAGACCTCACTATCAAACGCCGCGAGCAATTTGCTTTAGGACAAAGCGAATCTTCGATTGATGCGAAATTGAATTCAATTTCAACTCAGCGCCAAGAGATCGCTGATCGTTCGGCGGATGAAGAGTTAAAGCTGAATGAACTGCGCGAGACGTCTCATGAATTTGAAGCCCGTCGTCGTAAAGTCAGCACAGAGCTTGATCAAAATCGCCAATTGCAATTAGACCTTTCAAATGACGTTGAGTCTTTCGAGGCCAATAAAAAAATTCTTTCTGAGCAGTTACAAAAAAAGAACGAAGAAGTTCAAGAATTCAAAGATAATTTGAATGAAACAGCATCAAGACTTTATGGTCTTGAGAATTTGCATTCAAATTTCGAAGGTTTTGAAGAGGGTGTTAAGCAAGTCATGCTTTGGTCAAAAGCTAAATCTCAACAAGAGATGCACGCTGATGGTACAGTGACAGAGTCTTTCTTTCCTGTTTCAGAAGTGATTTCTGTTCCTGCGGAATTTGAAATTGCGATGGAAGCGGCATTGGGTTCAAAGCTTCAAATGCTTTTATCAACAAAACAAAATGATGCGATCGAAGCTGTTGATTATTTGAAACATAATAATTCTGGTCGTTCAAGTTTCTACTCGGCTGAAATGACGGCGCAAAGTTTGACTCAAAGTAATCCTAAAAACCAACCAGGTGTATTGGGATTATTAAATCAAGTTGTGACTTCAGAGGAAAAATTCTCTGAAAGCGTTCAGCATATTTTATCAGGTGTTGCGATCGTAGACTCTATTCGGACCGCTTTAGAGCTTCGTCCGAATTACGCGGGTTGGACATTTGTGACTCCAGATGGTGATACGTTATCAGCTGATGGCGTCCTCACAGGTGGATCTAAAGAATCTGCTGAATCCGGTGTTTTAAAACGTCGCCGTGAAATTAAAGAGCTTTCTGATAAAAAATCAGAATGGGCAGGAAAATTGGCATTAGCCACTGCCGCTTTGAAAAAAACGGAAGAACAATTAAATAATATCGTGAATGATTTTGAAGGCGCCCAAAAACGCCGCCAAGATCAAGAAATTAAAGTCGCTGAATTACGTAAAGATTTAGAGCGCGCAGACAATGAATTTGAACAAGCGAAAAACGCTGTTGAACGTCAAGAAAAAGAAGTGCGCAGACTTTCTGATCAAATCAATTCAATGGATGAAAAGATCTCCGAATACTCAGAGAATTTGATCCAAATTCGCACGCAAAAAATTGAACTTGAAACGACGATTGCAGATTTGAATTCAGAATATGAATCAATGAAAGATGGTTTTGAACAAAAACAATCTGAATTAACTCAATTGCAAATCCAATCAGCATCAAAATCACAAGAGTACCAAGGTCTTTTACGTCAACTTGAGATGGTGACGAAACAAGTGAATGATTTAGATCATCAGTTGTCTCGTATGTCAGAAGAAGCTGAAGGCTATTCGTCTCAGATGTCTGAAGGTCACTATGCCTTAGAACAAGCAAAAATTGATTTTGAACGTATGGTTGCTGATATCGAAGTCAAACGTGTTGAGATGGCGAATTTCAAAAATCAATTTGAAATTGAAACCGCTCATATTCGTGAACTTGAAGATAAAGTGAATCGCAATTCTCGTGAGCGCAATGAGCGCTTAGCAAAAATGAATGATGCTCAGTTAAAGCTTGAACAAGCTAAAATGAAAGAGCAATACTTGATCGATCAAACGCGTGAAAAGTACATGCTGATTTTACCAGACATTGTTGAAAAATATAAAGAGCGTGAAGGAAATCCTTTAGAAGCCGATGAGCAATTAAAAGATCTTCGCGAAAAATTATCAAAAATCGGTGAAGTGAATTTATCAGCGATTGCTGAATACTCTGAAACACAAGAGCGTTATGAGTTTTTAACAAAACAACATGCAGATTTAACAGATGCTAAAGAGCAATTACGTAAAGTGATTGATCGTATTAATAAAATCTGTTCAAAACGTTTCAAAGAAACTTTTGATCTTGTGAATGAGCGATTCCAAAAAGTTTTCCCTGTCTTATTCGGTGGTGGTGAAGCGATGCTTCAGATCGTTGATGATCCTGAGAAAAATGAGATGGGTATCGAAATCATTGCTAAACCTCCGGGTAAAAAAATGCAAAACGTTTCATTGATGTCGGGTGGAGAAAAAGCCCTGACGGCAGTGGCGCTTGTATTCTCGATTTTCCTCGTTAAACCATCTCCATATTGTTTACTGGATGAGGTTGATGCGCCACTTGATGACGCCAACGTTTTCCGTTTCAATGACTTAGTGAAGGAAATGGCGAAACGTTCACAAATTATCGTTGTGACGCATAATAAACACACCATGGAAGTGGCTCAAAAACTTTACGGTGTGACAATGCAAGAGCGCGGAGTATCGACAATGGTCTCTGTGTCTTTAGCAGATATTCGCTAATAACGATGTCAAAGAACAAACCTCAAGGGATTGATGATGAATCAATCCCTTTGTTTTTAGCGGCAGCTCATAGCGAAGCGTGTGAAGCTAAAAAAGATTCCTACATTGATCCCCTTACGGGCTATCAAGTCATGACCAGTTATTTCTTAAAAAACCGAGGAACTTGTTGTAATAACAACTGCAGACATTGTCCGTATAAATCTGAAGCGGATAAAAAGGATTCATAATGAACAGTTCGACTCAAGATATGATGATGTACTTAGTACTATTTGTTGGTGTTTTGGTTTTAGCCATTGCCGTACCAATCACAATTTCATTACTGAAGAAAAAAAAGCCTGAGACTGAAATTCCACAAGCTCAGCCACTAGAAGCAAAAACAACCTCTGCTTTAGAAGAAAAAGTTTCTCCGAAACTAGCCGTCGTTCCTGAAAAAGAAGTCACAGTCTCAGAAGCCTTACAAAAAACGGAAGAAAATTTTTTCGGTCGTATCAAAAAAGCATTCTCACTCAACTCCTCTGAAAAGAAAAAAGTTTTAGATGAAATCGAAGAGGTTCTTTACACAAGTGATTTGGGACCAAAAACAGTCGTGCGTTTGATGGATAAAGTTACAGACGATCTTTCAAAATCTGAAATGATGGATCTTAATAAAATTAAAAATGCATTAGAATCAGAAATGAATTTGATTCTAACTCCTGTGCATGAATCACAAAAAAATTCAAAAACTGTGATGGATCTGATTTCTAAATCTGTATCGGGTCCAACAGTTTTGATGGTCGTCGGAGTTAATGGTGCTGGTAAAACAACATCAATTGGTAAAATCACAGCACAACTTGCAAGTCTGAATCAAAAAGTGTTGGTTGCGGCCGGTGATACATTTCGTGCGGCAGCGGGCGGACAATTAAAAGTTTGGACGGATCGAGCGAATGAAAAATCATCAGAAAGTTTGGTCGAAATCTTTTGGCCAGAAAATACGACAGATCCTGCTGCCGTGGCTTTCGATGCTGTTTCCAAAGCCAAGGCGAAAAATTTTGACTATGTGATTTTGGATACAGCGGGACGTTTACATACACAAAGTAATTTGATGGATGAACTTAAAAAAGTAAAACGTGTGATGACGAAAGTCATTCCTGAGGCTCCGCACGAAACTTGGATTGTGCTTGATGCGAACTCGGGTCAAAATGCATTGAACCAAGCGGTTGAGTTCAACAAAGCGCTTGAAATATCAGGAGTGGTCTTAACGAAAATGGATGGGACGGCTAAGGGCGGTGTTGCGCTTGGAGTTGTCGATCAATTACAAAAGCCGATCAAGTTGATCGGCATCGGTGAAAAAATTGGGGATCTTCGTATTTTTAATCAAACCGAATATGTGCAATCTGTTCTAGGAAAAAATTAATTTACGACATCTGCTGATGTTGGACATGCTTGCCTGAGTGTTTTACCATCCTCGACGATAAAATTAATCATGGGTTTGAAAACGTTCTTATATTTTGACCAAATGCTGCCGCTGGGTGAATGTGTATCATCGTTCAATTGATGTGTAACTCGGTTTGAATTTTTAAGCTCTTCGACAACAGGTTTAACACTTTTTACGTAGTCGACAATATCATCTCTGGATGCGCTGACAATTTGAATTTTCTTGTTTTTGTATTTGTGCAGCCACGTATAGCCATCAATTGCTGAGAGTTTCAATCGGACTTGATCCTGTGTTTCCGTCAGGTCTTTCAAAGCGATTGCAACTTCACTGTCTTTACGTGTTTCGGCTCGATTCAGAAGAATATCAGCAACATTTGCGCCGCCGACAACAAATGAATAGGAACTATAACTTTGATCAAAAGCTCCGACGGTTATGCCGAGAACGCCACCCAATGATATGCCAGAGAGATTGATTCTCTGAGAATCGACTTCGGGTAACGATTCTAAAATATTTTTCAAAACATGTGTGTCTAAAATGAGTTGAGCCATGTTATTTTGGAATTCATTTAAATTTGGTGTTAAAAATTGTTTTTGTTTCTCGGACTTGTCAGTACGCTCTCCGTAGTAAGGCATATGTATGACCGCAAAAATCGCCTGTTCATTCAAAAGACCAGTTGCCATCAGTTGAGATGCTTTTTCGATCACTTCGACTTCGTTTAAAATATGGTGTAAAAATATGCTCGCTGGAAACTTGTAGTCACAATATCTTTGGTAAACAACTGGAATGTAAATACGAGCAACAACTGTATTTGATGAATCATCACCTTCTCGTTGAACAAGACTTTTGAATCGGACCGTTAATTCTCGAAGTGCGTTAAGTCCTGGAACAACGCTCATTTTCTTCTCTGTGAAAGAGTACTTCCATTGGCCATTATTTTTTTGAATTTCAGAATTCATGATTTGCTCTATATTTTTTTGAAATTGATCCGCTTGTTGAATTGCATTTTGATGGTTTTCCAGTTTCAAGATTTTGAGGCCTGAACTGATTTGTTCTTGAGAAGACAGAGAAGGTTCAAATGGTTTGATGGCAAAATTTCGAAGATTTTCGGCGTAAAGATGAACAGATAAAAATAGGGTGAAAAATGAAGTCACGATTGAAGATAATTGAATCATAAAATTCTCCTACTCTAATTTATTCAATTTTGAAGCTTGCTAAAATGACTATAGGCCATTTAACGACTGTTCGTAGTTCTAAGTGACCATAATTTGCAGCCCATGTTTGTCAGGTGTTCAGTTCTTTGACACCTATCTCAAATTAAGACGTTCTGATGTTGGCGATAGATTTGTATAAAACATGAGAAGTTAAAATTGGTATTTAAATCGGAGAATCCATGAAGTTGAATAAAGTTCTATCCTATGTGTTATCAACGACGATTGTATTATCGCAATTCCATGCGAACGCTCAGTCTGCAGCGAATATGATAGGACTGCAAAATGTCTTATCGACTCGTACTGTATTAAAAGCCGGTTCAACAATCTTTGAAACATCTGATTTAATGAAGCTTTATGCGGAAAGAAACTTTGAAGCGATTTGGATTCGTGATGGACAGAAAACAGAGTTTGTCGATGCTTATAAAAAAATGGTGGACCAACTATCTCTGAAACACGGTCTCATTGCGTCGGATTATTACACGTCTGAACTTGAAGCCTATTTATCTGGATTAACAGCCGAAAATGCAATCGCTACTGAAATATTAATATCAAATTTATATATTCGTTTAGCATCACATTTATCTGATGGCCGGATGGAACCCACAACTATAGATAATGATGTGCGTTTCAAGAAACGGACTTTTGTCGATCACAAAGTATTAGCACAAGCTGTCTCTTCATTGCCGGCGATGATGTCGCCAATAGTTGAAACACTGGCGCCAGAACATTTATACTATAAGAATACAATCAGCATTCTTGCTGAACTTTATGCTATCAAAGCACAAGGCGGATACAAAGTTGTTAAAAATCCTAAAGTGACCATTAAGCTGGGTGCGAAACACGCCGTTGTTCCATCGCTGCGTGCAAGAGTTATTCAGCAAGGATATCAATTAAGTTCAACGACAGATACCACTTACGATGCTGAGTTATCGAATGTGATTCAAGACATTCAAAAAGAAAATGGATATCTTGTGAACCAGGATTTACTTGCAGACTCTGGAGCTTGGAATGTTCTGACGGGTTCCACTGTGGATTCGCGGATTTTACAGACCCAGGCGACACTTGAAAAACTACGTTGGTTACCTAAGAAATTAGAACCCAACATGATTTTTGTGAACACGAACGCGACAGAAATGAAAGTGTACGAAAATAACCAAATCATTAAATCGATGAATACAATCAATGGTCGTGCCTTGCGACGTACGCCAATGATGCAAACTTGGCTTACTCATGTGGTTTTAAATACAACGTGGACTGCGACAGACAGTGTTATTTTACAAGATAAACTTCCTGAAATCCAAAAAGATGTGAATTTTTTAAAGAGAATTCGTATGAGAATCATCAGTAAAGAAACAGGCACCGAAGTTGATCCTGCGACTTTAAATTGGCAGACGGATTCGCGTGGAATTGCGAAGAGACACACTTTTGTTATGGATCCAGGTCCTAAAAATGCTTTGGGCGTTTATAAATTTCCGATGTCATCTGATAAAAATACTTACGGTAGTAACTCAGATGATATCTTTATGCATTTTACAGATGATCCGTCTTTATTCGCAAAATCAAATCGACACTTAAGCTCAGGGTGTGTTCGTTTGTCAGAAGCAAAATGGTTTGCAGAGTACTTACTGAAAAACAACCCACAATATACTCCTGATTATATTCAATCTGTGATTTCAAAAGGGACTGAAGGCGAAATCTTTGAACCTAATATCAGAGTGAAATTAAATCCTGAAGAATTTCGAGCTGTGTATACTGTGCCACTCACTGTAGAGCGAACAGAAACCGGTCGTCATCGTTTTATGAAAGACGTCTATTTACACGATCGTCGTATTTTGAATACGGCTCTGTCAATTTCAGGACGCTCTGATCAATCGATGATTGCAAATAATGCGGCGACGTCGACAACAGGTTCTTTAACAGTTGTTGGTCAAGCTGGTCCGATGCAGTACTCAAGTCAAGTGATTGTACAAAAGTGTGATGTGCCTGAGGCAACAGTGAATGCAAAAACAGCGATGAGAAAATTAGTTAAAAAATGTGATGCACCTGTGAAATTTTCTTTAAATGCAATTCAAAATCTTGAGAGCGGAAATTACATTGTCGGCTTTGAAAATACAATTTATCCAGGATTTGTACAAATTGCAGCAGGTTCTAATCTCCAAATTCAATTACAGAAAATTACAATTCCATCAAATTTAGCAAAAGAAAAAAATCTGAAAATTTTCAGAGACACAGGTTCTCTCGTTGAACAAAAGAAAGTTTATTTCCAACAATATTTTTCGGGACAAAGTTTATTCCGAGAAACGATCAGATCATATGGTGATTTATCCATTGCAGGTCTTGGTGAAGCTGATGTGGCAGCCAGTACGTCGTACTCTTATTGTTCAGAAAATAATTTAAATAATCTCGTACTTGCAAAAGATATTCGAGAACATGCGCTTTATGTTTGTGAAACATTAAATTCGGCCCAAGACATGATGGATATGTCTGATCTGTACCGTTTTCAAGCCAATGGTACCTTTCAAGAGGCCGCAGTAGATTACCCAGGAGATATTTTTCCGAAAAGATATTTGCGTCATCTCGTCAGCGCTCCGGTGAAATCAACTGATTTTGTTTCTGTCATGCCAGGACATTATAGAATTGCGACAGAGTCTGGAAAAGTTTCTGAACTTGTGAATGTTATGGTGGTATCTGAATCTTATCCTGTGGGACGAAGAGTTTTCGCAAAGAGTCGTTTGTCGCAAGTGAATGGTAACGAAGTCTCTGAAGGTGATGTGATGGAAAAAACTCCATCCTCAGAAGCTTCCGCAGATCCATTAGCTCAGTTGGCGTCACCAACTTCTTCAGTCACTGGTCTTCGTTGTTCAGCGGCAGCTGTTTGGCGAACAGATCAAAGATCATATTGTACTCAGGATAGTTTAGAGGGGTGTGCTCGAGCCTCTGCAAAACTTTGCGAAGAAATAAAGCTCGATTTAAGATTTAGAAAGTAATACCATAAGGCGAATGAAACATTTCGCCTTTATTTTCAGTTTTCTTTTCTGTGTCTCATCATTTTCAAAAACAAACGGCGTTCCGTTGTCGTTATTTCAAACTCAAATCAAAGATTGTGAATTAGAATTATCCAACTTACAGTCGGTTAAAAGTTTTTCTGCACTCTACGCAGAGATTCAAAAAAAATATTTGATCACATCTGAAAAAACTCTTTACCGCGAATTGTATTTTCAAACAAAGGGTGAAAAACGAAAAATCAAAATCACCAATGATCTTGTCGAGATATTCAGAATGGATAAGAACGATTTACCGACTAAGCTTGGTATTGATCCGCGTCATAAAAATAAGACGACTCAGGGTCTTGTAAATCAGCTTATTTTAAATGCAAAAATTGAAAATGACTGGCAAAAAACTTTGGAATTGCGAGAAAACAGCCTTAAAATCGAAATTGTTCGAGTTGATCAAAAAATTACTCAGATAAAAGTCCTCTCAGGCAAAAATACAAATGTTCTTGATTGCCAAGTGGTCAATGCATCTGAGGTCTGTTTGTGTAACAAATAAGCTCATTGTGTTAAAAAAATGAATTAAGACTTGCGCGTTTCTTTTTGACTTCTATAATGATTCTAAGGACTTATCATTTTAGAAGTAGGATAAATCTCGACAGATAAAAGACAAGCTAGATGTAAAGCTAAAAAGGACTTTAGAAAATTATTTATGGCTCAAAATTCGACTCAAGAGAAAATCAACCAACAGTCAAAAAAAGAAACCTTCGATTTTAAAATCGCTGGAGTTTCTTATAAAATTAAAACATCTCATGATGAAAAAACTGTTCAAGAACTTGTGCAATTAGTAAATACCAAAGTTTCTGAAGCGATGAAAGCGACAAAAAATAATTCTTTTCAAAATGCAGCGGTACTCGCAGCATTAAATATGGCCGAAGAAATGCTTTTACTTAAAAAGCGTGCTCAGGCTGAACTTGAAAAATTAGAAAAAAAAGCAGAAAAATTATCTGAAGATATTGAAAACTCTAAAATGAATAAAGTGAATTGGAACTGATCGACTTTATTTATTTCAGGAGCCCTTTTTGTTCGAGAAAAAAGAATTTAGAAAAAAATTAATTTCGCGAATTGAAATGCTCTCTTCTTCTGAGAGAATCCAAAAGTCGAATCAAATCTTGTTCAGATTGCAGCAACTTTTAAAGTCTTTCTCTGGTTCATGGGGCGGCTATCAGCCTTTGCCAACTGAGCCTGATATTGAGTTTAGAAAAGTGACGGACATCGACTGGTGTTATCCTAAGGTCGTTGGTCACAACCTCGATTTTTATACCGGTAGTCGACAATTTCAGACGTCGACACTGAAAGTGATGGAGCCTACAGATGGCACCCTTGTTGATATGAATCAATTGACGGGGCTCTGCATTCCAGGAATTGGTTTTCACGCTGAAGGTTTCAGGTTGGGACGAGGTAAAGGGTTTTACGATAAAACATTTTCTGATTTTTTAGGTACTAAAATTGGAATTTGTTATGATTTTTGTTTATCAAGTGATGTTCCTTACGAGCTTCACGATATTAAGATGGATTACATAGTGACGGATTTACAAGTTATACATACAGGAGAAAATTAAGATGGAATTAGTTATTGCGACAGTTGTCGGCCTACTCCTTGGTGCTTTTGCAATGTTTGCATTTAAGCGTATCCAAGAACAAAACACAAAGAAAACAGCTCAATCAGAAGCGCAAAAAATTATTCAAAAAGCACAATCTGAAGCTGCGAAATTAAAAAAAGATTCTGAAATCAAATCAAAAGATT
Source organism: Bdellovibrionota bacterium (assembly GCA_052034855.1). Classification (GTDB taxonomy): domain Bacteria; phylum Bdellovibrionota; class Bdellovibrionia; order Bdellovibrionales; family Bdellovibrionaceae; genus Pseudobdellovibrio. The sequence goes on from JBPOIE010000121.1 coordinate 10,735, forward strand.
TTGAAGTCAAAGCTCGCAGAACTGCTGAGACCGAGATCAACAAACAAAAATCGACTTTGAAAAATAAAGAATCACAACTTGAGCGACGTTTAAAAGAAGTCGAAGACCAACATAAACAACGTAACGACGAGAACGATAAACTGAGTCTTCAATTAAAAGATAAAGCTGAACGTATCGGCATTTCTGAGAACCGTTTGAAAGACGCTGAAAAAGCAGCACAAGACCAAATTCAATTTTTACAAAAAAAATTAGAAAATGTCGCAGGTATGTCACAAGATCAAGCCAAACGTGAATTATTCATGGTGATGGAAGACGCTGCGAAAAAAGAAGCTTCTAAGCGTATTGCTGAAATCGAAGAAGAAGCAACGAAAGAAGCTTCGCAAAAATCAAAAGCTATTATTGCCAGAGCTTTGGCGCGTTTTGCATCAGAGTATACATCTGAACGTACAGTCTCAGTGATGAGTTTAACTTCAGATGAAATGAAGGGCAAAATTATCGGTCGCGAAGGTCGAAATATCAGAACATTGGAAGCGATGTGTGGTGTGGATTTGATCGTTGATGATACTCCGGAAACGATTGTAATTTCTGGATTTGATCCCGTTCGCCGAGAACTCGCTCGTCGTACAATTGATAAATTGATGGAAGACGGACGTGTACATCCGGCACGTATCGAAGAAGTTGTTGAGAAACAGCGCGCTGAACTTCAAAAATCAATGAAAGAAGAAGGCGACAAAGTTGTCGTTGAATTAGGAATTACTGGACTTCACAATGAGCTTGTAAAGCTCATCGGTGGATTGAAATATCGCAGTACTCATGCACAAAATGCATTAAATCATTCCATGGAAGTGGCTCATATAGCTTCGCTTCTGGCTTCTGAATTGGGTTACAATGTGAAACTTGCGAAACGCGCAGGTATTTTACATGATATTGGTTTAGCATCAGATCACACCCATGAAGGAAATCATGCGGCTGTAGCAGCAGATCTTGCTAAAAAATTTGGTGAATCAGAAGAAGTTTGTCATGCCATTGGTGCTCATCACGATGAAGATAAACACACCTCTATCTTAGCCTGGATCATTCACTCGGCGAATATTTTATCTAATTCTCGACCTGGGGCTCGTCGTCCACAAATGGATAACTTTATTAATCGTTTGAAAGATTTAGAAAGTGTATCGAACTCTTTCGATGGCGTTATTAAATCTGTGGCGGTTCAAGCGGGGCGCGAAGTCCGCGTTCTGGTTGAAAGTGCAAAAGTGACTGATGATCAATCATCAATGCTGGCACGGGATATAATCAAAAAAATTGAACGCGAATTACCTCACGCAGGAAGTGTTAAAGTGACAGTTGTTCGTGAAACACGCGCTGTTGAAATGGCTCGATAATTTAGATTGTAGGATGAAATGTTTTTAGATCCTCAAGAACAATTAGAAAGAATTAAATTCGGCGCAGTGGATTTTATCACTGACGCTGACTTTTTAAAAAAATTAAAAAAAAGTAAAGAAACGGGAAAACCTCTTAAAATAAAATTAGGAGCGGATCCCAATCGCCCTGATATTCATTTAGGTCACACTGTTGTGATCAATAAATTGAAAGTCTTGCAAGATTTAGGTCATCATATTCAGTTTTTAATCGGTGACTTTACGGCACTGATAGGGGATCCGACGGGTAAAAACACGACGCGTCCCATTTTGTCTCGCGAAGAAATTGATGAAAATGCAAAAAGCTACGCCGAACAAATTTTTAAAATCTTGAATCCTGAAAAGACTGAAATTGTTTATAATTCAAATTGGTTAGTAAAAATGAATTCAATCGATTTCATTAAACTTTCTGCAAAGTATACTGTGGCGCGAATGCTTGAACGCGATGATTTTACAAACCGTTATAAGTCCGGTACATCAATTGGTATCCATGAGTTTTTGTATCCTTTATGTCAGGGTTACGATTCTGTCGCATTAAACACTGATCTTGAACTGGGTGGAACAGATCAAAAATTTAATCTGCTTGTCGGACGTGATTTGCAATCTGCTTACGGACAAGCACCACAATGTATTTTGACGATGCCTATTCTTGAGGGTCTGGATGGTGTTCATAAAATGTCCAAGTCCCTCGATAACTATATTGGTGTGAATGAATCACCAAAGGATATGTTCGGAAAGACAATGCGGATCTCAGATGATCTCATGTTTCGTTGGTATGAATTACTGACAGATCTTAAGCCCTCTGATGTTTTGTCTTTGAAAACAGAAGTTCAAAATAAAAATAAACATCCTCGAGAAGTGAAAGTCGCCTTAGCTAAATTTTTAGTGACTCGGTTTCATTCTGCATCTGCGGCGCAAAACGCCGAAGACGAGTTTAATCGAATTTTTGTTGATAAAGGACTTCCTGATCAAATCGCCGAATTCAAAATTGAGGCTCAAGAAATCACATTGGTTCATTTGATGACAAAAGCTCAATTAACAGAAACCAATAGTGAAGCCTCTCGATTAATTGCGGGCGGTGGCGTGAGTATTGACCAAGATAAAGTGTCTGATCCTAAATTGAAATTGAAACTGACTTCCGGCCAAAGTTTTATTCTTAAAGCTGGAAAGAAAAAGTTTTCGAAAGTCGTGGTCTCGTAATATGAATACCAATTTTAAAATTAAATTTTTGCCACAAAATGTCGAAGTTTCAGTTGATCCTGAAAAAAGTTTACTGAAGATCGCTCAAGAAAATGGAATTAAAATTAAATCTATTTGTAATGGAACTCCATCATGCGCTGAATGCCGAGTGAAAATTGTTGAAGGGGACCAAAGTGTGCCACCACCGTCAAAAGCGGAACTGAATTTGATCGGAACAAGTTATTTTCTGGATGGTCGACGCCTCAGTTGCCAAGTGCGCTGTTTTGGTTCGATCACTGTTGATCTGACTGAGCAAGTGAACAAAGTCGACACTCAGAAAAAAGTCAAAGGTGTGAAGTTTAAAGACCAAAAAGACATTCATGCTAAGCAAGACACTTTAATCTTAGTTGATGATCCAAAGGCTGCAAAAGAACAAACACCGTCTCACGAAGGTCAGCCTCAGCAAAATCGTCCACAAAATAATGGTCACCAAAATCAAGGACAACAGCAACGTCGCCCACAGAATCAAAATAGAAATCAAAATCAGAACCAAAATAACAATAACAACAATAATCCTAAAAAAAATAATAACTAAAAGGAGTTCCTATGCAAATTACAGTACAAGAAATTACAACAGGTCAGTTCATGAATGCACTTGTTTCGTTAAAAGGTATTTTGACGAAAGCAAAAACTTGGGGCGAGCCTAAGAAAATCGAAATGGAAACTTTTTTCCAAACTCGTTTGGCTCCAGATATGTTTCCATTAGGTCGTCAAATTCAAATCGCGTGTGACAATGCAAAAGGTGCAGCCGCTCGTTTAACTGGTGTTACGGCTCCCGTTTTTGAAGACACTGAAAAAACTTTTGATGACTACATCAACCGTATCCAAAAGACGATGGCTTTTCTTGAAGGTATAAAGCCAGAGCAGTTTAATGGTTATGAAACAAAAATGATTGAATTTCCATGGTACCCAGGAAAATACTTAACAGGTAAAGACTATGTGGCTCAGTACGCATTACCTAATTTCTATTTCCATATGTCTGCAGCGTATATGATTTTACGCGCAAATGGCGTTGATCTTGGGAAAGCTGATTACATGTCAACTTTAAATTGGAAAACGAAATAAGGAGATTCAATTTTGAAAAATATTTTGATCGCACTACTTTCGACTTTAATGTTAACCACATTGGCACAAGCGGCACCGCAAGCGCCGTCTTGTGAAGCGCAAACTCCATTTATTTCAACAGTCACGACGACCGCGAGCTCTTGCACATTCATGCAAAGTACAATTTATCGTTCAAAAATGAAATTTGAATGGAAATTCAGTCCTCTTTATAGTTGGACACAAGTTGATTCTGATCTAGTTTCAGATTTAGAAACGATTTCATGTAAAGAGACTCAGTGTACGTTTGATACGACAAAACTTGCTGCGGGAACATACTTTGTTGCAGTTCGTGCGCTTGACGTTGAAAAAAATATCGGCCGTTCAACAAAATGGTCAAATGAAGTCGCTTGCAGAGCCTTCTAAATAAGGGTGATTTAAACCGTTAATTTTTTCCTTAAAAGATCCGCCGCTGAATAAATTTTATTTTTTTTAGCGGCGTCCATCTTCTCCACAGTTCTAACCATCATCGACAAGCGTGGATTCTTTAAAAACAATGTTTTATTCTTTTCTACAAAGCTCCAGTAAAGTCCATCAACACCATCGCACCATGATTCGCTGGCTTTATAACCGCCCATTTTACGATAGTAATTTGATCCACAAAAATAAGGTTTCGTCGCAAATACTCCGCCGTCAGAAAACAAGGCCATTCCGTAAACATTCGGTCCCATGACCCAGTCCGACGAATCAATGAACATTTCCATAAACCATTTATGGGCTGACTGAGGCTCGATCTCGAGCAATAACATCAGGCTTCCCACGACCATCAAACGTTCAATATGATGAGCATAGCCGTACTTGATGGTTTTGCGGATTGTGGCGTCTAGGGGCGCTATCCCCGTATTTCCTTGATACCAATGTTCAGACAATTTCTTTTTGTGCTGAAAGAAGTTTGAAGTTTCCTGTTTTTCTGAATAATTTTGATAAATTCCACGGACAAATTCTCTCCAACCAATGATTTGTCGAATAAATCCTTCAACCGAGGCGATCGGTAGTTTTTCAGATTTTGAGTATTTCAAAGTTTCTTTGATAATTTCGTCTGGCGTTAATAATCCACAATTCAAAAATGGTGTGAGGACCGAGTGAAAAACAAAATCTGAATGTTCGGGAATTGCATCTTCATAAGGTCCAAATTGTGAAAGGCGTTCCTGAATAAATTTTTTGAGCCATTTTTTTGCACCATCTCGGTCAATGGGAAGCCAAAATTGCTCTGTAAGACCAGGGTGTGAAGCGAACTCCTTATCAACTAGGGAGCAAACAGTTGTTGTGATCTGATCTTTATGAATCAATTCAATCTCTGGAGGTTGGATTTTTAAGGGTAACGGTAATCGGTTCTCGGCATCAAAACTCCATTGGCCGCCTTCGGGATTTTGATCTGTATCGATCATGATATTCATTCGTTTTCGCTGTTGCTCATAAAAAACTTTCATAAATGGTTTTTTTGAATTTTTTAGATAGTTTTCAAACAGAGACCTTGAAGTTAAAAACATCGGCGAAGGCCAGACTTCGAAATCAATAGAAAGCTTTTTGAAAAGACTTAAGATTCTGGTTTCAAAAAACTTATCTTCAATCTCGTAAAGGTAAACTTTTTCAATTTTATATTTTAAAATAGATCTTGTTAGTGTTTCTTCATATGTTTCAGTTTTATAGGTCAATTCGTAATAGTCGATATTAAATTTATTTTCAAGTAGCTGTTGTCCATAAGTTCTCATCGCTGATAAGAAAAAAATAATTTTATGCTTATGAAATTTGTAATACGTACAGAGCTCTCGATCTTCTTTCATAAAGACCAGCACATTTGTATTTTCTTTTTGCAGTTTTTTTATTTTTTCAACAGGAAATAATTGATTACCGAGCGTTAGAATTAAATATGACATATTATTTCTTTAGGTTTGTTGATTTATTTTCAAAGTTTCGATCATTAAATACAGAATTAAAATTGATCTTAAAGTCCAAATGATTGTTCTTGCCCAGTTCGTAGATATGAGCGACTCGATAACTAAGGGATTATAGCCGAGTGCTAAATGTCCGTGCTTAGGCACGCTCCATACAGCTGTCGCAACCCAAATAAGGATTAATCCTAAAAAATTGACAGAACTTGTGAGATTAAATTTATACTGTAAAAGCAGAGCAAGTCCGGTGAATATCTCGAGGACCATTACTGGACCAACAATAAATGTGATCGTTGCTGTATGAAAATTTTGGTAGTTCTTAAATACGGCGATATTCATATATCTGTAAGCAGGGTAGTGAACCATTTGAACCAACCAAATCAGTCCTGTCATAAAAAAACAACTGAAAGCATGCAAACTAAATATCAATGATGTTGATTGAACAATTGAATCGAAACTCATTTATTGAATCACCAGATTGTATGTGAGTTCAGTTTTTACAGAATTTAAAATAAATCCTGATTCAAATGATTTTTTTATTAATAACAGAGCTTTTTCTGGGCTCGATGGATTTATGAGTTGAATTTCTAAGTGGCATTTCTTCATACATACTTTACGTGATTCATTTGTATCCACACTTAATTCCGTTTGAATTTTGATTTGATCAAAAGTCAGTTTTGAATTTTCTGCATAGACTTTAAAAGTTCCAATCAAACAATTTGTCAGAGCTTGTGCGAATAAATCCTCAGGGCTAAATCCATTTCCTGGGCCCTTAAATTCGGGAGGTATTGCGCAAGACGTTTCTTTGGAATATGAATTCATTGTCCATGAAGATTGTACACCTGAAATAGAATGAGCTTCGGCTTTAAAAACAAGAGGGTATTGATTCATTTTAAGTTTCCTTTATTTGATGAGAATGTTCGTGGATTTCACAGTAGGGACTTTGACTGCAATCATTCATTTTTTTCTTTTTCGGTAAGTAGGGACGGACTTCTGCAAATACCACATAACCTGCATCCATTAATTTTTTGACGATTCTATTTTCGGAAAGTTTTGCTAGCCAATGATACTTTGGTAAAACTTTCCAAATTTGAACGAAAGCATCGATTTTGGTATGGAGTTTTCCATCGTTTAATTTGGCATGCATAATCTTGTGAACTAAAAAGGGATCTACACCTTCTGTTTTTGCATCAAAATTATCCGCTGTAATATCTACGAAACGAATTTGTTCACTGCCTAGTTGTTTTTGATAATGATGAATTTCTTTGGCACATAACATACACATTTCATCGTAGTAGACTGTCAGTTGCATCATTTGAGCTCCTATGAGATAGTCTTGGAAATTAGTTTACTATTTATTAAACTAATATGTTTTTGGTAAAATGTATTGTAGAATTAATGAAGAGTCCAATTTGTGACATAAACTTTGTCAGACGACAGCTGCAAAAGGTGATTATGGGCGTTTCCTCTGAGCTAAAAAATAAATTCAGTCAATTCTCTCAAAACGAGAAAGATCGACTTGTTCGTATGGGCTGGGAAGACCGAACAACATTCGAAGCGATTGAACAACAGTTTGGTCTGACTGAGAATGAGTTTGTACGATTTATGCGAACAGAATTACCTCGGAAGGATTTTGATCGCTGGCGGCGACGCGCCCACGAACAAGGGCAACTCAAACATCGCGTAAAGCGCGGATTTGAAGTGACTCGGTTTAAATGCTCTCGGCAATCTATAGATGGCCTCACGAAAGGTTGGAAGTAATGGATAATGAAATGAAAAATGAACTCCAAAAAAAAATCACTCAGAATTTGGCTTTAGGCTATTCTTTGTTAAGAACGGGGAATTTTGCAGTTCAAGGTTTTGTATTACCAATAATTGATCGACTGTCCACCGGAAAAAAACGAGAAACTCCTGTGAATTATTCCGAACATTTAAAAGTAGCTTTGCCAAAAATCCAAAATCTTCTGGCAAAAGATGCGCAAAATATTTCTGAGGGTTTCTACCCTTTAGAAGTGTTAAAACCAGAAAATCCATTAAGTCATTCATTACGAATTCCACAAATTATTAAAGATGCATTTCAATCAGCGAAGAGAAGAAATGATAAATCGGCTCATGTTTTTGATAAAGAAGCAGAAGAATTTACTGCAGATCTTCCAAATTATTATACGAGAAATTTCCACTATCAAACCAGTGGATACCTCGGAGAAAAATCGGCAGAGCTGTATGAGCATCAAGTCGAAATCTTATTCTCTGGTGCGGCAAATGCGATGAGGAGACTCTTAATACCTCAGCTAAAAATTCATTTTCAAAATTCAAACGGGGAGGGGTTAAAATTTTTAGAAGTCGCCAGTGGTACTGGAGCGATGACACGATTTTTAGCATTAGCTTTTCCTAAAGCTCAGATTACATGTGTGGATTTAAGTTCATTTTATTTGAATAAAGCACAACGACGATTACAAAATTTTAAGCGCATTGATTATGTTCAAGGTTCTGCTGAGAAATTAAATTTTACGGAACAATCTTTTGATGCAGTTGTATCCTGTTTTTTATTCCACGAATTACCTACTGAAGTTCGAAAACAAGTTGTCATGGAGGGTCATCGAGTTTTAAAATCTCTTGGGTTTTATGGTATGATCGACTCACTTCAAGAAAATGATGATGCTGATTTTCAATGGGCTTTAGAAAGATTTCCTCAAGATTTTCATGAGCCTTTTTACAAAAACTACACTCAAAATCCGATGGAAAAACTTATCGAGGACTCAGGTCTCAAAAACGTACAAACTGAAATTGGATTTCTGTCTAAAGCAGTCTCTGCTGTTAAAGTCTAAAACCAGTGATCATTAGATATGATCACTGGCAAATTATTACTGGTAACTTAAATCAAATTGTTTTTCGTCTAAATTTAAGACTTCGTGATTGGGATCACCGAAAGCTTTTTTCAGTCCCCATCGACTTGCATTGTAAGCAATTGTTGCAGCTAACGCTGTTCCTGCAGCAGCTGGAGTGAGTGCGACGGGATCACTTCCGCCATGAGCACTTACAGCAAATGCTTTAATTGGTACTGGTTGATGAGGAAAAACAGGGCCGTCAAGACTGACAATTTGTGAAATCGAGGCTTCTTCAATAATAAGGTCAAAATATCTGTCATCGACTTTGTCTGTATTGACATAATGACTATTGACATATTTATTCCAAACGTAATCTACAGCTGCTGCAGCAGCACCACCTACTGCCGCTGCTAAATAGGCATTTGCATAAATTTGATTTTTATCAAGATGACTATAATTTTCAAGCGACAGAAGTTCTTTTTCTGAGATGATTTTTAGTAATTCAGATCGAGGAATATTTAAGTAAGCATCGTTTAAAATATAATTTACAGTTTGCGGCGAAACAAATTTTAGTTGTTCTTGCGCAATTGAGTTCTGAGATAGCAATCCGATCACTAATGTTGGTAAAGTTAAAATATTTTTCATTATTTTTCCTTGTTTGTTGGTTTAAATAAATTTTCAAAAACGCTGAATTGGTCTTCGTAAAATTTAAATGGTTTTATATGATTTGTTAAAATGACAATTTGTAAGTTTTGATCTGTTGTCAGCATCAAACTTCTGTATCCTAATATTGCACCATTATGCCATACAATCTTGTCGAATGAATTTGTTGAGACAAGACCGAAATTATAATATAATTTTTGGTCAGTCGGTTTGATGATTTCATCTATTACCCCCTTTCTTTTTAAAAATTGAATCCATGTGATAAGATCTTTCGCAGTAGAAACAATTCCACCCGAACCATAAGTTCTTCCCGTCATATTAAAAAAGGGCAATTGAAGTGAATTGCTGAAATAAGGAGTTGAAACACTCAAATTCAGAGAATCTTTATTTTGAATTAATGATGTCGAAATTAATCCGGCTTCAATGGCAATATTATTAATAACCTCATGAAATTGTTTTTTCTCAATGTGTTCGATGACTCGCGATAACAAATCATATCCAAGATTTGAATAATTTAGCTTTTCAAATATTTCCGAATCAATATCATCAGACGACATATTCAAGTGATCCAGGTCTGACAATTTAAATTTTTTATAAAAAGTATGTTTCAATTCAAAATACCTCTTAAATCCGTTTCTATGCTTTAGCAGGTCATGAATTGTGATTTTTGAAAAAGGGTGTTTACAAAAACTTGCAATATACAGACAAACCTTCGAATTTAAATGCTGCTTATTTTTATAAAAATAATAGCCGACAAATGATTTCGAAAGGCTTCCGATCATATATTTTTGATTAGGATCTCCATCAGAAAATACGACAGAATTGTTTTTCATAATGATGATGCTGCCATATAAAAAAGAATTATCTTTCAGTTCAGACCATTGTCTTTTTATTTTTTGAATAAATTCAGTTTCAGTTTTTGCAGCCTCAGGCTGTCGAACAAAAGAGACAAAAAACAATCCCAATAGTGCCCAAGTGCAGACATGATATAAAAAACGACCGAAACTTATTTTTTTGAGTCCAAATTTTTTCATGAAACGACCTGTGATTTTTTATCAGTCTTAAAGAATGTGTATCCAAGACACATCGCGAAGCCAAACAAGAACAGCCCCATGACAAACGAAATCGATAAATGCAAAGCCGTTCCAACAGCGATAACAAATGGTTTCAGTTTCTGATTCCAAATCAGATAAGGAAACGAAATTTGAAAAAGAACAGTTCCTAAAGTGAAAAGTGCTACGGCAATAGGGTAGTCAGACAGAAATTGAAACAGTTTTTCATTTCCAAATTCAGGGACTCCCATTGTATAATAGAGTGCCACGCCTTTATTCCAAAGGGGCCCCATCACTTTTAATAATCCAGCTGTTGCGTAAACCAAACAAACTTGAATCATAATCATGAGTCTTGCCAAATTTGTAAGTGTTATTGAGAAAGAATTTTTGAGATTATTTGTATCTATTAAGATGACATAAATTCCAATCAAATGAATGAGGTTGTTACCACCATCAAGAATGACGTGGGCTTTGCTATCTAGATTCATCATTAATAAATAGACTATTGTGGCTGTCCATCTTTGATATCGTCCAGTGATTCCAATTATTGAAAATATCAAAATGAGAATTAGAAATAGAGGATATAGAAAATTCAATGACTCTATATTAAGGATGTTAAACAAATATTTATACCCTGATATTTCTGATGTTATTTTCTCTGGAATATAATTTCCCGCAGAATAAAAAAATCCTGCCGTCGTTGATAAAATGGCGTAGTTTGTAAATATCCAAGTAAAATAGAGCTTTCGCGCCAATGATAATGAGTTTTGATGATAAATAGTTTTATTGAGTTCAATGAACCAAATTTTTATTGATTGATAAAGTTCCATTTTGCTTCTCCTAAATAATTGATTGTAAAATTGAGTTGTGAATCTGAAAGAAATGCTAAGTTTTGATTTTTGTGGCGGTCAGAGAAATTCTTTGTAAACACGCGCTCAGTTTTAAATTCAAAGTAAGCGTTCTTTGGATTTTCCTGTTTACAGCGATCAGAGATCACTCGATTTAAAATGTTCCACTCGGGAAGACTTTTTGGATCAGATTTTTTTATTTCAGAATTATAAATTTCGCGGGTCAAATGTTGATAGACATAACCTTGTTTCCCAAGGGACGTGATCAAGGTTGATTTATGTTCTTTAAAAAGAGGATGTAAGAAATTTTCCCAGTCACCATCAGCAGCACACCGGTATTTTAAGTTCACAGTGGCAATTGCAGGCTCTGGTGCAAACAGATGCCAATTCTGACTAAAGAATGTGTTCATATAGGAATCTACAACCGAGGCGTACAAACCTGTTGCAGGGTTCACCGGAGCTAAATACAGAATAT
>JBPOIE010000109.1:0-2345 GCA_052034855.1 Bdellovibrionota bacterium
ATTCAAGAAGTAACACAATTGGATTTAAGTCCTCGTGCTCAAGAGCATTTACAAAATCAGATCCAAAATCTGGAAAGTCGTTTCGGTTCTGTTGATCAAGTGATCCTTGAAATTTTAAATCTATTTAAGTCAATGCAAGGGCAGTCTTCGATGGGGCTAATGACAGGAATGATTCAAGCTTTACCCGCTGAGCAAAAGTCCATCGCATTTAAATTACCTCTACAAGAAAAAATGGATTTTTTATTAAAAAACATTTCAGACGCGCAACTGAAATTAGCCTTTAAATCTCAAGTCTATTCGTCGGATCAGGTCAGTGTTCACTTTTTAAGTGCTGAGCTGAAAAGATTGTTAAAAAGTGAGGAATTATTAGCCGAGTTGAATTTGTATTTACAACATCACAAAGTCACTGATGAGCAAATTTTAAGTCGACTGCAATCCCTTGATACAAAAGATGCAAAAAAGGCAAAAGACATTTCGCAGACTTTGGCAACGGCATATTTAAAGTCTCGATCTGTTTCAGTTAAAAAAATGCAATGGGTTGCTAAAGAACAATTTCAAATCTCTGAGGTCTCGCCACATTTAGGTATTTATCGAGGCTGTATAAATGGAGATTGTTTTACAACGTATGCCTATGGATATACTTACAGTCCTAGTGAGCGCACATTTTTGGTGAGGGATTCCGACGGAAAACTATTAACGAGTGTTTATGCCACAGAAGTTAAGGTGAACGGTGTGAAGTCTTTATATATTCACGAAATCGGCAATGCGAGTCTACGTGCTGAATACGGTGCCTACATTTTTCAGGCCATTTATCATGCTCGACATGAGTTGGGTTTTGAACAAATTATTTTAGGTAACAAAGGAATGCATCACTACCAATTTGCGTCGGCTGCGCAAAAATCAGCGAAGCCTTCTCCAGCGGTAAACATTGAATACTTTGATTCTGAAAGTCGTGAACGAATTGGCAATGAGCTTGTGAAAGCGACCGGAAATTCTTATTCTAAAGGGCATGATATGCCAAGTGCTCATACAACAGGTCAGATTTATACTCCAGTTGAGTCAGTGACTGAGCAAATTATTGTTAAGACCGAATTGATGAAAATGGCAGATCTGAATGAAATGATGTCTAAGTCTCATATCTCTGATCAAGACAAACGAAACTTGTTTTTGGATTTGGTATCAAAAAATCAAATCGAGATGGCAAGATTAGTGCTACAAAAGCCTGATGTGACCAACATGCAGTTAAGTCAATTTTTACAAACTTTATTGAATCAAAATCGATCTTCGGTCGAAGACTATTATGCGCAAATCAAAATACAGTTAGAAGCTTTTGGTATTGAGTTTAATGAGCAAGTCGTGAGAGATAATTTAATCGTTTTTGCCTATGGACAATTAAATAGTAAAAATGGTTGGCAAGGACCTGAATCCAAAGTATCAAAAACGACTCTTGAAATGCTTACTCTTGCGATCAAAAAAAATCCAGAATATCCAATCATAAAACAAATTGTCACTGAGTACCCTGAAATTTTAAATCAACCGGCACTTGAAAAAGTTTTACGTTCGTTTCTAAAAGATAATCAAATCAGTATGACAAAGGCCAAAGTGCTTTTGCCTCTTTTTGCAAAGGCAAGTCGTTCGCAAAGTTTGATTGATTCTCTTTTTTCAGTTCTTGAATTTAAAAATTCACAAATGATTGTTGATTCAATTGTTGATGTTTTACTTGTCAGTCCGCATGTTGTCAGTGATGTGCAAATATCTCAAATTGTTCAGTTTGGATTAAAGTCTAAACAGAGTATGTTGAAAAAACTGATTTCCCTTGTCGAGCAAAATAAAAACTATCAGAAACCTTCTGTTGTAGAGTTCTTGAAATGGACTTCAGCATTTCCGGAAATGAAAGAACAATCTGAGGCTTTAATAAAAAAATTGTTACCTACAGAAAATGAAAAAACAGGTTCGTTGTTAATAAAAAAGACTGAAAATATAAAAATCAGAAGTTGTGAAGGCTTGTTTATTTAAAAAACAGTACCGCTCGAACAAAAAAAATATCATACTTCTTAAGATGATATATAAAATTTTAGCCGAGAAATTTCATTTTAATGAGTTTCGTGGAGTTCAGAAAGAGGTTCTAGAGCGACTTGTTCAAGGTCACTCAGTTCTTTCATTAATGCCTACGGGGACTGGAAAAAGCCTTTGTTATCAATTGATGGCTTTTTTGCAAAAGCCAGAAGAGCTTGTCTTAGTGATTTCTCCGTTGATTGCGTTGATGCAAGACCAGGTACAAAAAGCACAGCAATTAGGGTTACGAGCGACTTTTATTAATTCGTCAATAAGTGCAGAAGAAAAAC
>JBPOIE010000108.1:0-13798 GCA_052034855.1 Bdellovibrionota bacterium
CTTTGCCGTTGAATAAAGTTAAGAGTTTATGCATAGGAAGTGCGGATAACTCAAAAATAGCTCAGGAGGAGCATCATGAAATCAGAAAACTCTACAAAAACATCGTCAATTCAAACAATGACAATCAATCAGATAAATTACTATGAAAACACGTCCAATGTGTTCCAGAAGGCTTTCGTATCACTTCAAAGCAATTGTTCACTCTGTACAACCAATTTAGAACTCAGTGTTTCTGTGCTTGATAACGGCGAAATTAAAGAGGAAGCGTTCTGCCCTCAATGCGAACTCCGATTGCGCTCTAAAAGTCATACAGTTCAATAGTTTATATTAAGTCATCGACAAAGTTTTGGCGTTTGAAAAAAAATCGCCAAAAATGCGATAGTCTTGCTGACCAAACGACGATTGTTTGACAAATTTCAGTGGCACGACCGAATCAATGAACCATCGATTCAAACTGACATGACCTACGTCCAGTCCTTCAATCACTTTGAGTGCTTTATGTGGATCCGACCAAAGACTAGCTCCCATTCCATAATAGGAAACATTTGAATACTTTGGAATATCAAATGGATATTTCACTTCTGAAATAATAAATAACGGAGCTAGAACTTGGTCCTGCTGGAGCGTAGAGCAGTTCGACATATCTTTTGTGAACGTCGGAATTAAAAAATTCGCAGGCAAAGATTGAATTTTTTTTGAAAAAATGAGTTTGGCTTGATCCTCTTTTGCTAATTGCTGAATTTCGTTAAAGTGATCTATAGATGTTTGTTTTAAAATAGGAGACCATACCGAGTTTTGACGAATATTTTCTAGTGGCGATAATTGATCCAAATAGTTCTGTAGTAAATCATTCCACAGCACAGCATGTTTTTCTAAAATAAATAAGCGCGAGGAATTCCAGGCCAGTTGTCCTTGTCCATACAAAAATGAATCAAAAACTTCACTTGCTATTTCAGCGGTGGGTTCTGATAAAACTATCGCCGGATTTTTTCCGCCTGTTGAAATTTGAATTTTTTTAAATTGGTTATGCGAAACAGTTGAGACTTTTTTTAAGATATCCGAACCATTTTTCAAAGTTGATGTGATAGATAAGGCTTTGATGCTTGGATGAGTAATGAGCAAGTCTTTAAAACTTTGATCCTTACCGTGGACAAACTGAATCACTCCCTTAGGGAATTGAATCTCTGCCAGTATTTGGGCCCATATGAGACCCGTGGATGGCGCCAACGAGGAACACTTCACAATCACTGTATTCCCAGCAAGAACTGCAGCAAGAGCGCGCTCTATAAATAGTCGATTCGATAAATTCCAAGACAAAATCACTCCTACAGTACCTACTGCGGAATACTGAATATTCGAGGGTGCAGCTTCGATGTGCTGGGACAACTCATCAATAAACCGATCTATTATTTTAAAACCAATTTTGTAATTTGTTTTTTCTGTAAATGCGAAAGATAACCCTTGGTCCAATGACTCTGACTGAATGATTAATTCTTTGTATTTTAAGTATGCTGATTTAATTTTTTGAAGCCACTGCAACCGATCAAACAACGATAACGCTTTCCAATCAGGGCCAGCTTTTTGTGCGGCTTGTAGAGCTTTCACTAAATCCATCGGACTCGCATTAGAGACTGTCGCAAGGACTTCGTTTGTAAATGGATTTAATTTTGTAAATGTCGACGATGAAGAAACAAAATCACCCTGAATGTACTGATCGATTTTCATGGGCTTAATTTAGCAGTGAATTGAAAAAAAGACAGTTGATTTTAAAGGAGGGCCGACTGGATCTGTTTTGGTGTCGTCGGCCCGACCCGAACCTAAGCACAATTGCTTAAGTTCATTGACTTTCGGCGGAGGTCAAAAACCTCGAAGCCTTTCAGCTTGAGGACGGCTTATGAAGCCGCCACCTCCGCCTTAGTTATGTCAAATGAATGTACCATAACACCACCTCCTTTCGCGCTGTAAGAACAGCAAGTACAGAATAACTCAAAAAATAAACACTCTCAAAAATATTTTTATAATCTGTCCTATAACAAGAATTAATGTGACATTTGGATCAAAACGAAATGACATTTTTTGAAATGCAACTGTCATTTTTGCTTGATTCTCCTGACGTAGGACCAGCTTTCGTCGAGGTTATTTCAAATTTGATCGATTCAACATTTTTCTTATGTTTCATTATCTGTATGAAACAGATCATTTTGATTCTATTTTTACTACCGAACCTAAGCTGGGCCTTGAATGTAAAACACGTTACAGAAGCCGCAGTAGAAAATAAAATTCCTCAGTCTATCGTTCAAAATCTGATCGAATATTTTTCAACTCATTCAGAAAATATCAAAAATAAAAATTATGTTACTTTTGTTGATTTCAACCGCCCGTCTTCTGAAGAACGCATGTTCATTATCAATACAGAAACCGGACAAACCGAAAAATTTTTAGTCGCTCATGGAAAAAATTCTGGCGATCTCTATGCCGAGAAATTTTCGAATGAAGAAAACTCAAAAATGAGCTCTTTGGGATTCTATCTGATTGAAGAAAAATATCGCGGCGAACATGGGAGCTCTTTAAAGTTAAGCGGACTCAGCTCGACGAACTCGAAAGCACGCCAACGAGCAATTGTAATGCACACTGCAGATTATGTTTCTGATAAATGGGTCGCAGAACAAGGCCGAATTGGCCGCAGCTGGGGTTGCTTTGCTCTGAACGAAGATGATTTTTTGAAAAATGCTATCGATAAAATTCAAGATGGCAGTTTAATGATCGCTTTTAAATAAAAAAACAAAAATTAAATCGACTATTACAAATACGACTTAATCGTCTCTGCAATTTTTTTCATTTCTTCGTCAGGAAGACGCTTGGCACGTTTGAAATCGATATCTGGAATGCTCCAAGCCGGAATTAAATGGAGATGATAATGAGGCACTTCAAAGCCCGCAACGATCGTTCCTACGCGCGGACAGCCTGAAAATTTTTGAATCGCTTTTGCAATTTTTTGCGCATTCAAACCAACTCGCGTATAGGCTTCGGCAGGTACATCAAACCAATGATTCACTTCTTGTTTCGGGATCACAATCACATGTCCTGGGCTGACTTGATCGAGCGCCAAAATAGCAATTGTCAGATCATCTTCAAGAATGCGGTAAGCAGGTAATTCATTATTAATTATTTTTGTGAAAATAGAAGCCATTGGAACCTACTTTTTTAAATTGATCTCGCCTTTTTTATTAAACGGAATCGAAAACAAACCCAGCTTTGCAGAACCTGTGATTTCATATTCTTTAGTGATCGTTTTTTTAAGAAAACTATCGATCAAACTTCCGACAGCATTAAATTTAAAAGTCAGTGGAATCACAACATCGTTTGCTCCATTGGCAGGAATATTAACTCCGTTATCAAAAGTACCTTCTGTCACTTGCAAACCGGATAATTTCAAATTGTAACCTACTTGATCCAATCTTAATGGAATCGGATTTGGATTATTCACATTCAATCTGACATTTACAGAGACGGCTTCAGTTGTGATATTTGAAACACTAAAATCGAGGATTTTAACTTCGGGATCCTTGAGTAGATCCCGAGTCAATGATGCACATCCAACTAAAAACAAAACAGCCGATAATGTTAAAGCACTGAATAAAGATTTTAACATACTATCTGGCGTCAGCAGGTTTCCAAGTAAGGCCTTCTTTACCTTGCCATTTACCTCGTGGACGGTAGATACGATTTTTTTCGTACTGCTCCATACAGTGGGCAATCCAGCCAGAAACACGAGAAACCGCGAATATTGGCGTAAAGATATCAGTTGGGATTCCCATCGCATGATAAACAGTTGCTGAATAGAAATCCACATTTGGCATTAAACCCTTTTCTTTTTGCATTGTATCGTCAATTAAAGCCGACATTTCATAAAGCTCAGGTTTTCCAATTTTTTGAGTTAATTGTTTAGAAAATTTTCTAAGGATTGCTGCTCGTGGATCACCATCTTTATAAACACGGTGACCAATTCCCATCACTTTTTCTTTGGCCGCTAAAGCATCTTTCACAAATTGCTGTGCTTTTTCCATTGTGCCGATTTTAGCAAGCATCACCATCACTTGTTCGTTTGCTCCACCGTGCAATGGACCTTTCAAGGCACCAATTGCAGATACCATCGCGGAATGCATATCAGACAATGAAGACGTCGTCACACGCGTTGCGAATGCCGAACAATTCAATTCGTGATCAGCGTGAAGTATTAAACACGTATCAAATAATTTAACAGTCTCTGCATCAGGCTCAGAGCCTTTCAACATATACATAAAATTCCAAGCGATCGATTGTCCCGCTTTAGGATTTAAAATTTCACGCTTATTACGAATGGCTTCGAAAGCTGTAACAAGGGATCCCATCTTCGCTGTCAAGCGAACAGCTTTGCGTTGATTTGCTTCAACAGAGTTATCATTTGAATCTGAATCCCAGTGTGATAACAAAGAAACAGCCGTACGTAACCATGCCATTGGGTGAATATTTGTCGGCAAAGTTTTTAAGACCGAAATAAATCCAGCATCTAAAGTCATATTTTTATTTAAATCAGCTTTGAAACTTTCAAGTTCTGATTTATTTGGTAAACGATTATTCCATAATAAAAAAGTCACTTCTTCAAAAGTTGAATTCGCAGACAAGTCTTCGATTGTATAGCCACGATAAATTAAAGTATTTCCAACAATAAATGAAATTGATGTTGTACAAGCAACAACGCCTTCCAAACCCTTATCTAATGCACCTTCGTAAATATTGACTTCTGCCATATGAAATTCCTTGTTTTTATGTTTTTCTGTGAATCTTATTTTTAGCAAATCGCTTACGACTTGGCTAGCTTGATTATGTTGTCTTTGACTTCGATCACGACAACAGTCTGATCACGCAGCGGTGTTTCTAGACCTGACTTCACTTGCGCAGCAACTAATAAATCATTTCTCAGATCATGAGGCGACTGCAATCTTGGATTTTGAATAATCTGAGCCATTTCGTCCCGTGTTAAAATATCCATCAACCCCTCAGTGACAAGAACGATTTTTGTTTTTGGCTCTAGGTTTAATTTGATTTCTGAATACTTTGGATTCAATGTCGGCCCTAAACCATCACTGTCAGATGAAATCAGCTGCATCTGTCCGTCTGGAACAAGGAAAAAACCTTGAATTTTGCCTACTGCACAAAAATTAAAAGTCCATTCTCGTCGATCGATAACAGCATACAAAACTTGAGCTTTATCTTTCTCCGATGCTAATTGTTTAAGTTCTGTACCAAGATGTTCCATAACCTTTGACGGACTCATCCCTTTTTTAGCTTCCATGATGTGTGACAGTTTTAAGACGATCGACAACATTAAAGCAGACATCGCATATCCTGTCGCTGAACTGATAAGCACACCAAATTTCATTTTGTCTTCGTGCTCAAAGATATCAAAATAGTCACCACCGAATTTTGTGCCATAAACAAATTTTCGACTGAATTCAAATCCTGGAAACTGTGGAAGCTCAGTTGGTGCTAAAAATTTGTGAATTTGATTCAGAACTTGAATGTCGTCATTTGATTGAGTCATCAATTGATCGAGCTTTTGTGAAAACTTTAGAAGTTCTTTCTGATACGCCGAGACCTCAAAAGTTTTTATCTGCAATTGAGAACGCAATTCCAGAATTTCAGTTTTTAATTTTTTGATCTCATCATCAGACATGCAGCCATTTTAAAAGCGGACGTGATCCAATGACAACTGAATAATCAACAAGGCTAAGGGCTAGCTCCTATTTATGATCCTAAAAAAATCAAACAGTCTGAACACTCTGAAGAAAAAGAGGAATGCAAAAAACAGTAGCGTTATCAAAATAACAGCTAAAAACCAACCCAGAATAGGATGCTTGTTTGAAAATGATCCAAGATAAGTGTTGTTTATAATTATTCTCATGAGCTGCCCAAACGATTCAGACCCTGAATGCCCTAAAGCATAATCATCGTTTGCACCAATTTGAATATCCATGGGGCGCTCAAAGCCACTTGGCATTTTTACTTTTAAAGGTGTATTTGCTAGATGAGACTGGTCATTTTGTATTTTATCCAGCTCGCCGCCATTTAACCAAATCATTTTACATTTTGGACAAGCCTCGATTTCGTTAAATTTAACAAAATCCAAAATTTTCACCATACGTGATCGGCATATTAAACACTCAGACTTACTAAGTACTTTGGCTTGAGACAAATCTGATAACATTTTATTTTTTGAATAATCTGAAATTTTGTTATCGAAATAACTGATATATGCGAATTTCGCTGAACAATTTGGGCATGACCACTCTTTAAATTTGGCCTTTGTATTTAGCGAAAGCGAATGGCCACAATCAAGACACTTCAAGAAAGTTCTCCGAGCGCAGTTTGTAAGTTTTCTTGCTCTGTTTGGGCTAATTTAAGCAATCGTTCAGGAATACCTACTGTTGCACTTGTGTCAGTTTTTTGTTTGATTTTGTTTTCAACGAATTCTTTCAATTCTGTCATAAAAGATTTTCCTAAACTTAAGCGATGCAATATAAGCCCTGTACTGAATGAAATTTTCCAATCTGCAGGATCAATTTTTCGTTGTGCATAAAAATGACCCCAAACACTAAGTCCTAAAAATTGAATCACATAATGAATCAAAACAGCGAGCGAAAAAAACTCATAACGATTGACATACATTGTGGCATTAAAAAATCCAAAGTTTTTCAAATTCATGTAAATGATGTAATTGACGGCTGCCGCTACAAAAACCAAAACCATTTGTAGAGCAGAATAAAAAATCCAAGTTCCTTTAATTCGACCGTCTAAAGCAGAAATCAGATTTAAATTACGTCTTGCTGTCGAAAAAAAGACACCTGTCGCAGCCCCGACGGCAATCAACACATGCGTCTCGCCATTAGAAATCAAAAAGGCAATGATCGACAACCACAATAGTTCAATTTTGACCAAGCTGCCAAGAATCGCAAAGACAACGTATCCCAATAAGAAATTTTCACTATATGTCCACATCATCATTCGGCCGTCAAATCCCAATAAGGACTGAAGTGACATTTGGTATCGCAAAGGATTTAAAAATAGAATCAAGATTGCGACAGCCACTGGCCACTGCGCAAAAACAGAAAAACACAATTGCATCAGTCCGGCTTTTTCGTCGACCAATTTAAAATCTATACCCACCAGAGCTTCGTGCTGAGCACGAGTTGCTGACATTTTTTGAATTATTTTTTTAAGTTGTTCAATGATCATTTGATCCTCCGTAAATGTCGTAACGAATGATTTTACCTTCGATGGCTCCGGATGCAGGCACAAGTGGTTCTGCAGCTACGGGGCGCTTCACGACACATCTTTTAAATTTTTTTGATTCTATAGCAAATTGCAAAACGTCAGCCGCATCCAAATCTGATCCGACCAGATTTTTAAATAGAACCATTTCCTGCTTGGGTAACGCCGATTTTTTTTTCTGGGGAAACATCGGATCGAAATAGCAAACATCAAATTCTAAATTTGTCGTCTTCAAGAACTGGAGTGCTTCAGAATGAATAAACTGTAAATTTTGTTTCCATTCTAAAGAACAATTTTTTGATGCATTACTGTTTGCTAAGTATAATAACGGATTTCTTTCGATGGCTGTTACTTGATAACCCAGCTGAGCTAAAAATACTGAATCCACAGCCATACCCGCTGATAAATCCAAAACACGTAGGCCCTTTTTTCCTGAGCCTAGTGCGCGACTTAAAGGTTCTGAGGCGATTGACAATTTATGCTTTTTATAGTTTTCAGAATCTTGTTCAAAATCAATACGCAATTTTCTGTTTTCGGAATCAATAATTGTTGGAATCTGTGAATCAAAAACGATTTGATAGTCTGATTCAAATTCAGGAAAGAGTGCTAAAAAAGATTTCCATTCTTGTGCAAGATCTGCGAACTGGTGATCGGGTACTTTAAACTCGATAGATCCCATTAATTCAACTGACTTCCTAAGTACCACATTTGCTCCAGAACTAATAATGCGATCATTAAAACAAAGTTTTTGTGTCCTGTATTTTTTGCCTGAACAAGATCTGACCCCACCGGAGAGGAAATACTTGAAAACTGAATTGCTGTAGGAACAGACCAAAAGGCTAAAGTGATTCCACTGAACCAAGTCCAAAAAGTTCCTGCGTACAAGGCATGAAATACGATCCATAATAAATTCACCAGTACAAGCCAAAGCATCAGAAATTTTTTAGACGCATCAAAACCCATTTTGTTCATGGTGTTGTGAATCCCCGCCTGCGAAGATGTCAATAAATGAGAAAAGTTGTTCAAATGAACCAAAAATAAAATCGCAGCCCCCCAGAAGACACCAAAAGCTAAAATTTCAGTGTCAATTCCGGAGCCTAGGGCGACTTGATAAGCCGAGCAAAGCCCCGGCCCCATCAAAAGAAATAAAATAACTTCGCCAAAGCGTTGATTTTTAAAAGAGTTCTTTTTAAAAAATTGACCTAAAATAAATAATATCAAGACAACTAAGACCACGCGAATTTCTTCACGCTGTAAAATAAAAACTGGGATAGAAAGCAGACTTGAGATTCCAATAAGAACTAAACTCAAAAAACTGGTTTCAGATCCCGTGATCCAACCCTTGAGCAACGGTTTCGGCGAAGATGAATGTAAAACTCGATCAAAGCCAGAAACATGATCATTCAAATCACTACGTAAATTCAGTCCGGCGTACAAAAATAACATCGATAATGTAGCCATTAAAAAACTGACCGGATCAAAAAAACGATCATCCAAAAAATTTTTTGCCGCTACAAAAAATAATGGAACCATGATCAACAAATAGGATCGCACTTTGATCAGATGAGCCAAATAAACAAAGTACATGGGACGTCGAATTTGCGTTCGAGGTACAATTTCAAAAGTCACTATTTCATCTGCCGTACCAACGTTCAACGAATTGATTGGTAATGCCACATCGGAATGGGAAAACGTGCCCATCAAAAAAGCTTTGAACTCCGAATCTGATTTTTTTAATGTCTTGTACGTCATACAGATGTTCGAGAAGAGTCTGTCTGTGGTTTTCGACGCCAATACAAAATCTCAGTGAGTGGTTTAAGTGACTTCACGAGTGCATCTGAAGATGTTTTTAGATGTAACTGCGCTAAATGGTGATTATACAGATCAATCAGTTTCTGATTCATCTGATCAAACTCTTGAACTTTCTGATTGAAAATAACTTTTCCATCAGTTTGAGAAAAGCATTTGTAATAATCGTCCAACGTTTGCGATTTGATCATTTGGTCAATTTGTGACCGCTCCATTTTTTGGCTCGCAAAAGAGCCAAATGAATTCAAATAACCTGACTTTAAATCACCAAGAACAGCTTTGCCTTCCGAATTTCTGATATCATAATCCAATAAATCATCGCTCCGTTGGAACAGTTGCCCCAACAAAGTTCCCATTTCTTCCAACGTATTATGAAGATCAGCATCATTATTATTTTTTGCAATAAACGGAGCTCGCAAACACCATTTAAACAATGAGGCTGTTTTTAGATTATGAATGCGGTCCAATTGTTCAGGAGTTACAAAAAAATCTCCGACAATTGAATCTTGGAGCCATTCACCTTCAAGAAGATCAGAAATAATTTCACTCGTGTATTGCACAAGCCGAATATTTCCATGCGAAGATAAATTCACCATGACTCGTGCGAGTAAATAATCACCAGCAAGGACTGCGTATTCAGGGGTATATTTATTCCAAGCCGCAGGTTTACCGCGTCGTAAAACAGATCGATCGATCAAATCATCGTGCAATAATGAAGCATTATGAATAAATTCAATCGTTTGACAGAGCAAACTTTGTAACTCAATGGATAAACCGATGGGCTCGCTAATCATTTGAACAAGTTTTGAGCGAAAACCTTTGCCTCCCGAAAATAAGTCATCGTACATCGAATTTAATTTCGGTAAATAGGCCGGAAAATCAGAAGGGCTAAATATTTTAATACTCATAAGATGGCTTAATTTTCCTTGAAGTTTCGCTTGAGTCAAGACGCAGCCTTCGAGTAGGCTCTGATTATGTCAAATAAAACGCCATTTTATGAAAACGGACTCCGTTTTGAATGCCAAGGTTCGGGCAACTGCTGCACTTCTCACGGAGAATTCGGCTTTGTTTTTTTAACGATTGAAGATCGTAGACGCTTTGCTAAGCACTTTAAAATTTCAACGGCTGAATTTACTAAAAAATACTGCGAATACAATACCAAACAAGAAGCTTGGCACCTGATCGAAGACCCCAAAAATACTGACTGCATGTTTCTGAAAGAAAAAAAATGTTCGGTGTATTTAGCCCGTCCAACACAATGTCGAACATGGCCTTTTTGGCCCGAAGTGATGAATCCCAAAAGCTGGAAAACAGAAGTTGCAAGCTTTTGTCCAGGCGTTGGAAAAGGCCCATTATGGTCAAAACATGAAATTGAAAAAGTCATGGCCGAAGATTTTGAAAACTCAAAAAAAATAGGGACTTAATAATGAAATCTTTTATCTTACTCATTTTGTTTTCAACTCATTTAATGGCTCAACAAACATTCCAATTCGGCATGAATGATGTGTCGATTTTATTTCCTTTGCCAGTTTCAGATTTAAACGAAAATCCACTCACTTTAAATTACCAAACACAAAATGGTGACCTAATTCCAGATAGATTCTTTTTACGATTACCCGTTTTGGCTTTTCAACCGAACTCTGAATTAAAAAGTCAAATGAAGGTGGTTGGACTTCGAATTGACCCATGCTTTAACGAACAAGTAGGTCCGATCAAATGTGAAAAGCAAATTCGCTTAGTGTGGCAACCGCTCAAAATAGTTGACTCTATTGTGACTACGACAGATGCCTCACTTCATAGTTTTTATAAATTGAGCGATGCTGAATTTGAAATTCTTGTGAATGAATTAAAAGCGATCACAAAGGACTACCCCGACCGCTCAAAAAACCAACCCTATTTACTCATTAACCCTATCCTCAAACAAGAGGGGTTGACGGGACCCTACTTTAAAAAACTCATTCAAATAGTTGAACGATTCACTGGTGAATCAAAATTAACTCGAGTTACATTTATGCAGTTGTCAGGAACAGGTGATGTCTGGATCTTTGGCGGTTTTAATATCCAAAATCAACAAATGACAGCGATTCAAATTCCTCGACTTAATAAAGCGACCATTCAAGAGTTTCGCAATGGCGCATTACCTCGGCCATTTTGGTTTGTCGGCGGAATATTTCCACAACCAAAACAATCGGATAATCTGAATATTCTTGTCCAAGACTCACGAAAACTGTCTCCAGAAAATGAAACAGATATAGTTGAGGCGACGCGATCTGCGTTTCAATTTGAAAATCCCAAAATACACAACCCTGGTACGGTTGATTGCGTCAGTTGCCATGTGGCGCAACCGGCAAAATCATGGGCTATCAAACAGTACCCCTGGTTTAATTTGGATCAACAACTGGCTGGCGATATTTATTCCAATTCAGAAAACGACATTCGAAATGGTAGTCCCATGCAAATTCATACAAATATAGTTCGTGCCTTCGGATTTTTTATGAATCGCCCCTTCGTTGCTCAGAGGACAATTAACGAATCAAGCGAAGTCGTCATTGCCATGAATTCATTTTTAGCTTTGAAAGAAAAAAAATAATTATGCAAAAATTCAATCCTAAATTTTCAGTCGGCAGTTTATTTATTTGTTCAAAGTGTGGCCAAGGATTTTCAAATCCCGCACCTGATCAAGCTGAAAAATTAAAAACAGAAATCCGTGGAGATTTAAAATCAATTGAAGCGCACACAAAAGTGCGTGTGATGGTTTCAGGTTGTTTAGGTGTTTGTGAACCTGACCAGCAAACATTTGCATATTATCCGAATTCGGGTTCAGTTGAAATTTATACTTCAGAAAGTGATCATTCTACTTCAAAAAACGATATCCTGGGTCTGATCAAAACGAAGATCTAGTTTAAATTTCACGGACAGATTTGCGCCAGATCTTCGGCCCATTTTGTTAATTTATCATTCAAGGATGCATAATTTTCCTCTGAGCAATTAGACATTCCAGTTCGATAAAAAATAAACTTGAGATCTGATAAAATTAAGTTATTACAACTTCCATTAAAACAATAATTTAAATTCAGACTATCATTAGCAATAAGAGGACTCGAATAAATATCAGAGACAATATATTCACAGACTGGTATTGCGAACAACTCGGACCTCAGTTCTTGAATTTCATTCTCTGTTAATATCCGATCCTTCACACAAAAATTTTGATGATTGTCATAACTCTTCACTTCCATAAAACCTCTGTCTGAGGAGAGAAATAATAGTGATTGATCTGGGATAAAACCTGATTCGACAATCTTTTGTTCTTTCAAAATATAAGTTTTTTGCAAAAGAAATTCTGTCGAATATTTTAAAATCTGACCGTGATAAATGATTTTCGGCGGTTTATAATCATCAATTTTGGCACTTTGCGGTTCTGAACACGACGTAAAAATCGCTACAGTAAATAAAATTATGTGTGTTTTCATGGTTATCTCAGGCTGTAAATTTCTAAACACGTTGAATGTGCATATAAAATTTTATGGATGTTTGAATAGTCTTGTGGTTGATCCAGAGAATAGATTTCATGAACTGTTTCTGAATTGCAATCCAATTGATCAAATGCATTCATGCAGATACCTAAAGCAGAAGAATTAACATTTATCATTTTTTGATCATAGGCCTCAGTTAATTCTTTGTAATTTTCAAATGGTAGACTTTGCTGGACTAGATTTAATCCTGTCTGATTAAAAACAGCATCGTAACATGTTTGTTTCGAAACGCTGTAACATCGATTGACAACTTCGCAAATGTTTCCTGCTTGCATCCTGACATATGGAGTCGGCATACAACGTCCACTTTTTCCATTTTTTCCACAGGTTTGGGCCTGATCATCACCGGAAGAGAAAGGGTTTCCTGTGTCAGTGCCTAATTCTTTGCAGCCAGATAATGTTAATAATAATATGATCACTAAGTTTGAAATATTTTTCATAAAGACTCCGTTTTTGTAACTTTATCAGTTAATGGAAAGACTTGAAAATTAAACTGGAAAACTTGATTTTTATCTTGATCTAGATCCGCAATAGCCAAAATTTCTTTACGCAATTCCGAAATTTTTTCAACAATTTCAGCATAGGATTTTTCAGAAAGACTCAGAGTTGTGGATGTCACATTTCTTTCTGCTCTTGGAAATCGATCTAAAGATTCTTTTCCAAGCTGGATCATGTTTCGATGAAAATCAAAGACAGCAGCAGATGAAAATGAATCTCCAGTCGCTATGTTCCTTTGGCGGATCTCCCAACCAGAATCAGTTTTTTTTATAAATCCAAGCCTCTGAAGTAGCTCGAGGCTGTTATTCACTTTCTCTATGTTTTGCCGAGGATTTAATAATTTTGAAATTTCAGCTGGATTGACTGAATGAGAAACCAAAAGGATTTCTCGAACGGCCACGTGAATCCAATCGCTGTAATATTCAAATTGCTCTGAATTTATAATTTGAATATTTTTTTTAGTTTTAAATTTAAATATATTTTGTGCAGACTTCATTTTTTCTTCACTCGTAGAAGCCTGGTTAAAACCTACCAATAGATCTAAAAACTGGGTCTTTAATTTATCTAATCCAAAGGCCTTGGCAATTTTTTGGCATGATTCAGAGGATAAGTTTCTTTCACCTTGAATCAAAAGCAGTAAAAAA
>JBPOIE010000031.1:0-23841 GCA_052034855.1 Bdellovibrionota bacterium
ATTTAAAATCAGGGATTGTACAGATCATATATTTAAAACCAGAACCCGGCCGTGTATGACTCACCAAATTGGCCGATGTACAGCGCCGTGTGTGGATTATATTTCAAAAACTGATTACAGATCAGATATGGAAGGGGCTAGGGATTTTTTAAAAGGTCGCAGTCGAAAACTTTTGAAAGATATAGAATCAAAAATGAAAATCGCAGCCAATGAAGAAAAATTTGAAGTTGCAGCCCGAGCTCGTGATGCCATGTTTGCTGTGAAAAATATTTTAGAGCGTCAAGCTGTCGTCAATGATTCCAGCGAAATTGATCAAGACGTGATTTCATATTTTGGCGATGAACAGGGAACATTGATTGAAACTCTGCATGTCAGATCGGGGCGAGTGATCGGGACAAGGTCCCATATGCTCTCAAGTCTTGGATTACTTAATGAGGGAACCACTGAAACTGAGGACCTCAGAGATTGGTTTGTTTCATTTTTAAATCAGTATTACGAAGACAATTTTATCCCTGATGAAGTTCTGACGGTGATGGATTTAGGCATGGATTTAAATAAACTGATGCAAGCGGTATTGAAAGAGCGATCGGGTCGTGATGTCATCGTCAGGTTTCCGACAGATCCCAAAAGCGCAAGTCTGCTCGAGATGGCGAATGTGAATGCGAAATCACATTATGAAAAACAAGCTTCGAAAGAAGCGCAAAAACAAAAAGGCCTTGAAGAAATTAAATCAAAGTTAGGATTATTTAAAATTCCAAATCGCATAGAATGTTTTGATATTTCACATTTTCAAGGAACTGAAACGGTCGCCAGCCAAGTGGTGTTTGAAGACGGACGTCCAAGTAAAGAGCATTACCGCAGATACATTATCCAAACAGTCAGCGGCATTGATGATTTCAAATCGATGTATGAAGTTTTGGATCGCAGATTTAAACACACTGAATACGATGAGCCTGATTTAATTATCGTCGATGGTGGTAAAGGACAGTTATCTCAAGCCGTTAAAATTCTCAAAGAAATTAAAAAAGAACATATCCCTGTTGTGGGTTTAGCAAAAGCCCGCACTGAAGCTGATTATCAAGCCGCAGATGTGGAATCCAGCGAAGAGCGATTTTTTCTGCCTGGACGAGCGAATCCTGTGACGTTTAAAACAAATTCTGAAGCGCTGCAGATACTTGTGGGATTACGAGATGAGGCCCATCGTTTTGCGATTACATTTCATCGAAAGCGCCGTGAAGATCGAAGCCTGGCCAGTGAATTGGATGAAATTTCAGGCCTTGGAGCTAAACGAAAGCAAATTTTACTCAAAAATTATGAATCCATCGAGGCTATTAAAGAGGCAGACCCCGAAGAAATAGCACAGTTAAAAACGTTTAATCGTGTTTTAGCTGACCGAATTTTGCTTCATCTCAGTTCAGATGATGATAATGAGGTTGAAGTGACGAACACCGAAGATACGAGCGGCACATCATCCGATGAAGCTCCCTAGTTCAAGTCGACCACAGTGTTTAAAGTGTTGTCTTTTTTACTGCAATATGGTCTATTAGGGCTGTCTTTAGAGCTCTCGTTAGTGAATAATGTTTTTCGTGATCGACCTCTTTCAAAGACCTTAACAAACTCAGATTAAAACTAATCTGGGTGAAAAAAACAGGCACTTTCAAGGAGGCCAAAATGAACAATAAGTTATACGTAGGACAAATCTCTTTCCAAGCAGATTCTGAATCACTTCGCGCGTTTTTCGCACAAGTTGGAGAAGTTTTATCTGCAAAAATCATCACTGATCGTGACACTGGTCGTTCAAAAGGTTTCGGCTTTGTTGAAATGGCTACTGATGATTTAGCTCAAGCTGCAATCAACAAATTAAACGGCCAAGAATTAAACGGTCGTCCAGTTAACGTAACTATCGCTAAACCTCAAGAGCCTCGCACTGGTGGCGGCGGCGGCGGTGGTCGTGGTGGTTTCGGCGGCGGACGCGGCGGTGGCGGCGGACGTTACTAAATTACGAAATCGGATTGGTGACTTAAATGGCTAAAGACGATTTAGTAAGTGTAGACGGAAAAGTTGTAGATATTAAAGGTGGCGGTAGTTATACCGTCATGCTTGAAAACGGAGTCAGTGTGGCTGCCAAACTTTGCGGTAAAATGAAGAAATTCAGTATCCGTATTGTCCCTGGAGACCGCGTGACAGTGGCTTTTTCGCCTTATGACAGTTCTCACGGACTGATCATGTTTAGACATAAAGTCTAACCACGTTTAAGTTATAACTCGAGAAAAGTTTAGTATAATGTCAGCCCAAAGTTTAAATGAAAATAGATCTCAGTACCTGAGTGAATATTTACAAAAAACTTTGGGAGTTTCTCAGATCCTAAATCAAAATTCAGAACAGTCTTTATCGACTGAACCGAGTGTTGATTTAGGATTTTTTATTGAAGAGTACTCAACATACTCAGCGGCTGAAATTGATCTTTTAAATAAAATGATCCAAGCCATGAAACTCAAAGAAAATCAGTTTCAGATTTTAGAACTCTCAGAAATAAATAATTCTCAAATAAATTTTAAATTTAATATCGAGTTCAGAAATCAGCCAGCAAGTGATTTGCAGACATATTCGCCTCGAAATTTATTGGTTCATCCAGAAAATAAAAAAAACACTTGGGATTTCTTAAAAAAAATCATGAGCCAAGTGTCTTCATAATGCAAAAATAAAAACTAAGAATTCGGTTTACCTTTAGAAGCAATTTGCTTCATCAAAATCTCATCCATCTTCATATTTCGATAAAGTTTTTCTTCGATATTTAAAACGTAATTTCTGAAGCTGACATTTTTGTCATTTTGATCAGGATTAATCACGCGCATGAAAAATTCATCAATTTGAGTTTTGCTAAAGTGCTGTTCCAAAAAAACATCAAAAATACTGCAAAGCTCTTTGAGTTTTAAAGTCAGCTCACGAGTTTCTTTTCGAATTTTTTCAATTTGGAATTCGTAAATTAAGTTTTGAATTTCTGTTTCTAATGTTTCAATACGAATTGGCTTTGGCAGAATTCGATGCGCTCCCATATTGTGGGCGCGAAGCGAACTTTCTTTATCAAGATATCCTGACATCAGAATGAAAGCCGCGTGTTTGTTCAGTGAATTTGCTTTTTCAAGCATATCTAAACCGTTTGCGCCAGCGCCTAGACTGTAATCAGAAATAACAACTTCGAATGGATTTGTTTCAAATTTTTCCAGATACTTTAAGTACGACTCAGCATCATAAAATTCTGTGACATTGTACTTGGCTCCAAGGAGTTCCTTGTATGTGTCAATAAGATCGTATTCATCATCGATCATAGCGATGTTTGGTTTCAGGTTCATACGTACTACTCCTGTGTATATATACAGAATAAGTGATATTGAGTGATAATTAAATTGTAATTTATTTTATTATCAAATTAAACCGTTTTGAATTAAATTTTGATTAAATTTTAAATGGTCTAGTATATGATCGTCTCATTTTCAAGACTCATTCACTCGTAGTGAAGGCATATTGATTTGAACTGAGGACTTATGATGCCTTTTGATATTTGATTGGTTTGGGATGTGTCGGTTGAGTTAATGGAAGCTCTAAGATAAAAGTCGTCTCTGGGCTCAAAGCGTCAAGTGAGAGGCTTCCATGGTGTTCCTCTGAAAATCTTTTCGAAATGCTCAGGCCGAGTCCGGTACCTTTTCCATTTGGTTTTGTCGTATAAAATGAAGCAAATATTTTTTCTCTGTGTTGTTGGGAAATTCCGGGCCCGGAATCCTTTATAATAATATGAATATAGTCGGCATTTTTTTGTTCGTAGGAAATCATGACCCATTTTTTTGAGCTTCCCTCTAGGGCATCGAACGCATTGTAAACTATATTTTGAATAATTTGGACAATTTGAACGGAGCGGCACTCAATCTTGATATCTTCATGTACGCGACTGATCATGAGATCGATGTCTAGCTTACTTGCTTTCATTTCACAAAGTACTTTGGCTTCTTCAAAAATGTCATTCAGTCGAACTAATTTAAAATCGTCTTGATATGCAGATCGATAGCTTGATTTTAATCCACTCACGATTTTTAACAGTCTCTCAGTCATTCGATCAGAAATATCGATTTTTTTAAGCAGAAAATTGTTGTCTAAAGTACCAGATTCAATCTTTTGGCGTAGCATAATATTGTTTAAAGCTAAAACACTCAGTGGATTATTTATTTCATGAGCGATCTCTGAGGCCATTCCACCAATCGCTGCGAGTCTTGATGTGTTGTGAAGCAAGTCCTTAACCTCGACCTCATAAATTGCTCTTTCAATAAAAGCTGCAAACGAGAAACAAGAGATTCCAGTCGACAATACAAGAGCTACTAAATATCCTGGTACGACAAGATCAGGTTTATTAAAGGCGAAAGCATAATCTAATATATGAATGGCAGTTAAAAAAGAACAAATAAAGAATCCCGTCTTGATAAATGACGTCGATTTGAAATATTTAATTAAATAAAACAACCTTAAAACTGGAAATGCAGCTCCTAGAATTATTGGAAAAAGAATCCAGTTTTCGGAATCCAAAGTCTTGAGACAAATGAGGCTAGCGAAGGCGCACAAAATATAAAAAATAATACTCAACTTCTGTTTGTTGTCTACACCGTAGAACTCAGACAAAATATTCGATATAAAGCTCATGACTAAAAATGAACAAAAAGAAAACGCGATGGCAGTAATCAATGGCGGCATTCCCAAAATTTGACCTAATATAATTTGTAATGTTGGAATTGATAAATAGAAAAACCAAACAAGGACGCTCTTTTTGTAAATAGTGTCTTCATACTTATATGCAAATAAACTGGAAACGAAAAGGTTGACCAAATACAGACAGGGCGCTACTAAAAAAATCAAATTGATTTGGTCACTAGAATTTTCCAGGTTCATTTAAATCCTTTAGGTATAAATGAACTATCGGTATATATTTTTAAAAAAATTAGGACTCTAAATTGACTTCGCTACAATTTTTATGACCGGTATCAAAATGGTGCTTCATTTCAAGATTCTTCATGGACTGATCAAAATAATGTCCCATTATCGACAATAATGGCTTTTTTCGATGAACAATTGACCAATGAAATTCATTTTGAGTCGAATGACGAACTAATTTTTCATTATTGATAACATGGTCCAATCTTTTTAAATTGTACCAAGGTGCATTTGGAAAATAGTGATGTGCCACGTGATAATTAAAATACATAAGGATATATTTCGACCAAATAGGAATTTCTTGGCATGAATGAGTGACCAAGTGCTGCTGCCAATAGGGTAACGCTTTGTCTTCGGCTTTTAACAATGGTGTTTCGGCATGGTGAGGTAGATTGACGAGTTCTTCAAAAAATAAAGCCAATACAAAACCAGAAAAGTACCAAGTTAAAAAGTGAACCACCGAGCCCAAATAAACAAGTGCGCAAAATAATGAAATATAAAAGAACACGTAGATATAATTCATTTTTTTCTCTTGCAAAATTCGAGGAGTGATTGCCCCGTTCAAGTATGATCCACTGTAGGGTGCTTTCCATAGACCAATTCTGTCATTGAGTACGAAAAGAGGAATCCAGCGCTTCCAAACAAGCTCTAGAAAATCGATTTCTTTTTGTGTAATCACAGAAAATTTATTGATCAGTCTATTGTTTGCAGGGTCTTTTACCGGATGGCCCGTCCATGTATGATGCAGCAAATGAGAGGTTTGTCTTTGTAGGTAAGGCAGTAAAATGAGTACTCCACAAATGTGTCCAACTAAATTGTTGAGCCATTTTAATTCAGAAACTGCAGAATGAGTCGCTTCGTGAAGTATCAAATACAGCTGTAAGAGAGAGAACGTTAAGAGTGGAATGCTGAGTATAAAGTAGATTATACCATTTCTACTCATCTGCCATGAGAATAAAATTAAACCCACATCGAATATTAAAAAAGACATTGTGATCAAAGATATTTTTTTGACATCATTTTGTAGCTTTAGAGTTTTCCAAAGATCATAATCCATGTTCAATGACCTCTTTGTTGTTTAGTTTATTGAGTAATGAAGTGTTGATGGTCTTTTGTGGATTAAAATACCAAATGACTGTAGATAAATAACGATCGTCGGGGTAGGGTATTTGATGAATCAACTCATCAGCGATAAATCCAATCTTATTGGTATGAACAAGAGTATGAGGAGGCACTATGGCTGTTATAACTTGGTAGCCTAAGTCTAAACTCAGTCTGAGGGATTGAAAGCTTAACTCGCTTCCGAAACAAATAGACTTCAAGTGGGACCTGTTTTGATGATTTCCCCATAATCCACAAATTTCGACGACACTTAAACCTTGAGACATCAATTGATTGACTCGAGATGAAAATATTTCGACATGGCGTATCTGTGTTTTTTCTATCGGCAAGGGGTGCTCTTTAGATCTGATTTTAATGCGAGCACCACCGACGACAACGTCATCCATAGCATCATGAGCAGAAAGGATAATGGAATCGTTTGTATCAAAGTCATTAGGAATTTTAAGGCCTGTGATATTGTGCTTTTTAAGGGCTGATTGATGCCCCTGAAAGTATTGTTCACTGTATTCATTTGATACTGAAGATAAAAAATATTTAAATCGTATTAAATCAGTTTTCGAAGTTCGAGTTTCTTTCATAAATTTCCTGTGAGCGTAAACTATTCATTTTTTTTAAATTTAACAACGAGTTTGAGAATTTTTTTTTATCATTTTTTTGTTAAGAATTTGTTATACTTATTCTTTCTTAACAAGAAATTATTATTTTTTTAACATTCAGAAGTTTAACTTTCACTAAATTTTATATAATGCTTTTAAAGATTAAAAAAAAATTAATTGGGGTTTAAAATTCAGGTTTGCAATTTATCAAAAATTTCGGATTCACCCGAGTCCCTGTTAAAAATACAAGCTTATTCTTAAGATAATTTTGCTTAAACTGATTATTTTTTTCATCCAAACCCCGACCTCTGTCTAAAATAGAGTCCCTAGGCAAAATCTTCCTCGTCCTATGTCCCCAGTTGCGGTGAACTAGAACAAGTGAAAAGTTTTACGATCGTTCTCATATTCATTTTAACTCAGTCAGCTCTGGCGCAAAATATATTTGTTCGAGTTCGGACTCAGAAAAACTTAGAGCAAAAACCTGTCATTTCGGAAAATTCAAAAACAAAAAGTATTGTACAGCCAAAGGAAAATGGAAAATTTGATGTCATTACTATTGTGTCCTTAAATGATTATTTGGCAGGTGTTGTTTCAAAAGAAATGCCTTTGTCGTGGCCTAAAGAAGCGTTGAAAGCGCAAGCTGTGGTGGCAAGGTCTTATGTTTTGTCGCGAATGCAGCAAAGAATGAATAAAGCTTTTCATGTGGAATCAGATCAAATGGATCAAGTTTTTTCCTTAACCGAATCGAAGAAGGCCTATGAGGCAGTTTTAGAAACTCAAAATGTTTTTTTATTAGATCAAAATCAAAAAGTCTTACGTGCCTTTTATCATTCAGATTGCGGCGGTCAAACTGTACCCGCCAGTCTTGTGTGGCCAGGTGCTATAGATACAGGTACTGCGAAAGACTCATGGTGTTCGCTCAGAGAAAAAAATCGTTGGCAAATGGCATTGTCTAAAGCGGATTTAGAAAATGGAGGACCTTTGTTGATCAAAAAATATAAAAATAAAATTGTTGAGCTTGCAGGTCTTTCGATTCAAAAAATTCGCGAGACGTTTGGTTTTGATGTCATCAGAAACGCACCAACGGAGATTGAAATCACTGGTGAGAGTATTGTTTTATCGGGACAAGGCTACGGGCATGGCGCGGGGCTTTGTCAGTACGGTACATTTGCACAAAGTAAACTCGGACGCAGTTATGTGGATATCATTAGGCATTACTATCCAAAAGCTATTTTATCAGACAGTCCATTGAAGCTCGCGAATATCAAAAATAACCATATGAACGATCTTACTTTTAAATTGTAGATTGTTGGAAACGAGAACGAAAAATGTTAGAAACAATATTATCACTTTTTTTACTGCAATCGCCGTCAGCAAACAACTATGAACAGGTTTTAAAGAATTTGGATCAGATCGCGGCAATGAATCCCGCGAATGTCCAAGTCTTCACAATGGGGACGAATAGCCAGGGTCAGCCGATCAAAGGACTTCGTATAGGTCACGGGGCGGTGAACTCTCTGATCGTTGGAACTCATCATGGAAATGAATACGGTTCAACAGCGGTTGCACTAGGCGTCGTTCAAGATCTGGCTAAAAATCCGATCGTTTCACAAACCGTTTATGTCGTGCCTGTTTTAAATATTTCTGGTTATAATCGAAAAGATCGGTATGAAACGAACGCGCAAGGCTCTGTGACAGATGCAAATCGTGATTATCCAAGCCCTTGTAAAAAAGATCCTGCATTTCGATTGAAATCAACGGAATCATTAGCACAGTTTTTAGTCGATAAAAATATTTCAATCTCAGCAACACTTCATACCTATTGGCCTGCGGTCGTTTATCCATGGGGTATATCAACAACGGACCTTTCGACTCCGTATGATGATCAATATAAAGCTTTAGTCGCAGCAGCAACGTTAGAAAGTAAATATCAGACAGGAAACAACACAGAAATTTTATATCCTGCAGATGGAACTTTCGAAGATTACTCATACTGGAAGCATGGTATCTGGTCTTTATTATTTGAACTTGGTTTTTCACATAATCCAGATGCGCAAGCGATTAAAAATATGATCGACGTTAATACTCCAGGAATTCGTCGTTTTTTAGAGACTTCTCCGACTGTGAGGGTAACGCAACATAATTTTTCTGGTCATTGTGATTCAAGATCGCCACAAAGAATTATATTAGAGTAGTGAGTTTATAAATTAATGAAAACGATTTTTATCACGGGGATCAGTTCTGGTATTGGAAAAGCAGCGGCAGTTGCTTTTTTAAAACGTGGAGACTGTGTGATCGGAACTGTCCGTGAT
Source organism: Bdellovibrionota bacterium (assembly GCA_052034855.1). Lineage (GTDB taxonomy): Bacteria > Bdellovibrionota > Bdellovibrionia > Bdellovibrionales > Bdellovibrionaceae > Pseudobdellovibrio. Next base: position 9,008 of record JBPOIE010000031.1, read on the forward strand.
GAAAATTCGGTGATGGATTTGAAAAATGAATATCCAAACCTATTTCGATTGGTTAATTTAGATCTTAAAGATATTTCTGCAATTTCAGGCATTCCCCAAGTTTTAAATAAACTATCGATTCAAAAGATAGATATCCTTGTTAACAATGCAGGTGTTGCAATCGCGGCACCTTTTCAGTTTCAGGATTTTTCTGAAATTATGGAAACGATCACGATCAATGTGATAGCTGTCATGCGGCTGACTCAGGTTTTAATTCCGTACCTCTTAAAATCCGATGCAGGACGAATCATCAATTTGTCATCAGTGAGCGGAAAAAATGGAACACCGTTTTTAGCAAGCTATTGTGCTTCAAAACATGCGATCGAAGGTTTTTCAGAGTCATTGCGACGAGAAATGAGTATCTACGGGATAAAAGTGATTTTGATTGGTCCGGGATCGATTAAAACACCAATTTGGGAAAAAGGTTTTGAAAAAATAAAATCACTCTATAACAATACGATCTATAAAAATTCTTTTCAGAAATTTATTTCTTTTGCGATGAGTGAAAAGGATAATGCATTAAGTCCAGAAGATGTTGTCAGTGATATTCTAGATGCGAGTTTTTCTTTGCGTCCAAAAATCAGATATGCACCGGTGCCACGTAAACTCATCAATTGGACGTTGCCACGTCTGTTACCGACAAGATATTTTGATTATATAACTTGTCGGGCTTTGGGGCTGGTAAAAATAAAACCTAAAAATTAAACAGGTTTAAATTTGGCCGTGAAATGGCGTAAGAATGGCGGTTCATACGTCATCTCTAATCCACGCAATTTATTTTTATGAGCCACGATTTCTTCGAAGCCTTCTAAGATATAATCAAAATGACTTTGGGTGTACACTCTGCGCGGGAAGGCGAGACGGACGAGTTCCATTTCAGAAGGGATAAACTTTCCATCTGCAGTTTTTCCGAACATCACAGAACCAATTTCACATGTTCGAAGGCCTTCTTGTAAATACATTTCACAAGCGAGTGATTGACCTGGGAATTGATGCTGAGGAATGTGCGATAAGAAATTTTTCGCGTCGATATAAACGGCATGTCCGCCGGCAGGTTGAACTGTCGGAATTCCAATTTTATTGAGTCCTTCGCCCATATATCTGGAAACGGCAATACGGTAGCTGAGATAATCTTCTGATAAGACTTCTTCAAGACCTACAGCTAAAGCTTCAAGGTCCCTTGCAGCAAGTCCTCCGTATGTCGGGAATCCTTCCATTAAAATTAAAAGACTTCGTAATTTCTGCGTCCATTCTGAATTTTGTAATGAGTTTTTTAATGCTATAAATCCACCGATATTTACAAGTCCATCTTTTTTAGCGGACATCAAACAACCATCAGCTAATGAAAAAGTTGTTTGTGCGATTTCTTTGATCGAAGTGTTTTTATACTTTTCTTCGCGGATTTTGATAAAATAACTGTTCTCTGCGAAGCGGCACACATCCATGATAAATGGAATGTTATATTTTTTGTAAATACGGCTTGCACCCTCGATATTTTCAAGGCTGACAGGTTGTCCGCCGCCTGTGTTGTTGGTAATTGTCAACATTCCGAAAGGGATTTGGCCTTGATATTCTTTACAGAAACTTTCAAGTTTCACCAGATCAATATTGCCTTTGAAGGGATGAATTTTTTGTGGGTCTTTTCCTTCAGCAATCACAAGATCACACGCTTCGGCGCCCAATTGTTCAATGTTCGCGCGAGTTGTGTCGAAGTGATTATTAGACGGTATTTTGTGACCCGGTTTTACAAGAGCTGAGAAAAATATTTTCTCAGACGCTCGTCCTTGATGTGTTGGGATTATATTCGAATAACCGGTTAAATCTTTCACGACAGCTTCAAACTTATGATAACTGCGAGATCCGGCATAACTTTCGTCAGCGACCATCATGGCGCCCCATTGTTTTGCACTCATCGCCGTGGTTCCAGAGTCTGTTAAAAAATCAAAAGTGACATGTTCGGCTTTAATCAGAAACAAATTGTATCCGGCTTCAGTTAATATTTCTGCTCGCTGATTTTTTGTTAAAAAGGGAAGTGGTTCAACCATTTTAATTTTAAATGGTTCAATGATTGTACGCTGCTTTTGAGTTGAATTTTGAGTGTTGTTTTGCATCTTAAAACCTTAAAATTGAAACCTTTTTTTGTCACTGTGTTTTAGTCACTGACACGTGGGGGTGTTTTAATTCGATATAAGACTTCTGAGCTGATAAGAAACGATGCAAATGAAGTCGTTAAATTGCATATATTAGATTCTATGCGAATTTTAAGTGTGTTCATTTTCTTTATTCTTGCCTCTCATGGATTGGCTCAAAGTGAAAATTTTGAGTGGAAAGAGCGTCCAATAAGGTATGATCTTTACATCGAGCGAAATATCGAAATTGAACAAAACCATAATTTTGATGAGCTCAATGAGAAAATCATTCAATCACTCAAGTCCTATGCTCCAGATTATTCCGAAGGACGTGTTCAGGGTATTTCCTATGAACAAGGTCAGCTCATCATTAATCAATTGTTGAATCATCCGATGTACATTTCTGAAGAACATGATTATGATACAAAAAGAAACTTAGGTCTTTGTTTTGGTCGTGCGCTGTATTTGCATTTAGAATTGCTCCGTTACGGAGTTAATAAAGACAGTATCAAGAAAATATTTGTTGTTGGGCCGATGTCGGCGGGGACCGATATGGTTTGGCAATTTCATGTTGCAACATTGGTGAAGGATTCGAAGACAAACCAATGGTGGGTTTTAGACACAAATTTAGGAAAACCAATGCTTGTGGACGATTGGGTGTATCAGTACAAAAGAATGGCAACGGATAAAACGTTTCGAATTTTTCGAAGTCCTATAGTTGATCGTACGAAGTCACTCAGGTTTTATGTGACGGAACCTCAGAAAATTGGGCCCAGTTCATGGGAATACAATATCCAGTTGGGCGGTTTATTTCACGAAAAGTATAACTCATATTTCAAAGATATGTTTCGATATTTTAAAAATAATCCGATCTCTTCTGAGCAGAAATTTAATCGTCATCAGTGTCGAAAACTATTTTAAATTACTCTGCGGGTTCGTCTTGCGTGTAGCGGTCGTTGAGCCACGGGATTGCACTATTTGAATACCCTCGTTCTTCCCAAAATCCGCGACGATCTTCTTTCATAAATGTAATGCTTTTGATCCATTTAGCGCCTTTCCAAGCCCAGAGTTGGGGTGTGATCATACGAACAGGGCCACCGTGCTCTTTGGCTAAAGGTTTTTTATCGACAGTATATGAAATTAAGACGTCGTATTTAAGAGCTTCTTCCAGGCTCAGGTTCGTCGTATAGTTATCGTAAGCCGTAATCCATACATATTTAGCATCATTCGAAATTTGGCAGTCTGAGGCGATTTTGGAAAACAAAACACCTGTCCACTCGAGATCAAATTGTGACCATCCTGTCACACAGTGAAAATCGGATGTGTCTGTTGTCTCACCGAGTTTTTTCAGATCATTCAGTGTATATGTTTTTGGATTTGAACACAAACCATTGACCGTCAGGGACCAATCCTCTGGTTTGATATCAGGTAAAATTCCAAGGTCTAAAACAGGCCAATTTTTTACAACCTTTTGATCTGGCGGAAGGCGTGGGACACCGTCGCGATTTGTTTCGCCAGAGCCCAGAATTGTTGAATCGACTTTTAAGCCTTGTTTATTAGCTGATTTAATTTTGGCCAGCATCATTTTAGTTTTTACGATTTTTTCTGTTTTAGACATGAGTGTAGTTTGATACAGTTACAAAGTGAAAACAATCCCTAAACTGATCAGTAAAACAAAAATCATGCGCGGCTATCAGTGTGTAAAATCATTTTATTTGTCGATTCACAATAAAGAGCGTGAGCCAAAGCCCGGACCTGAACTGCAAGCCTTGTTTGACCAGGGAAATCAAGTGACAGAGTTTGCGCGGCAGCAGTATTCAAAAAAATATTCAGGTGCTATATTGGTCGACAATACTCCTTGGGATTTTTCAGGAGCGTTGAAAAAAACGAAAGACCTTTTAAATTTAAAATCACAAGTGATCTTTGAAGCCGCATTTGAATACAAAGGGTGTTTTGCTCGTGTGGATATGATTATTTATAATGAGCAAACAGAGCGTTGGCATGTATGCGAAGTGAAATCTGCAACGAAAGTGAAAGATGAGCATTTGGAAGATCTCGGTCTACAATCTTGGATTTTAGCAAACGCCGGATTACCGATAGAAAAATTATCTTTGATTCATATTAACAATTTGTGCACGTCTCCCAACTTAGAACAATTATTCATTGAAGTTGATGTGACTGAAAGATTGCGTGAAAATTACCCTCAAATATCAGTGAAGTTGAATCAAATATTTCCGCATTTGAAATCTGAATCTATTCCTGAAGTTGATATTGGTGCCCATTGTATGAAGCCAAATCCATGTGTTTTTTATGAGCAGTGCTATCAAGAAAAAAATATTCCGGAAGACAGTATTTTTGACATTCCTACGCTGAAAGACAAGAAGTGGGATCTGTACCAGAAAAGAATGATTGATTTGTTTGATTCACGACTTTTAGAAACTGATGATCTTGATGAAAAACAAAAACTTTTTTTAGAAGTTCTCAAGAATAAATCACGACGAATCAATAAAACAGAGGTTGAACTCGCACTTCAATTATGGACAAAGCCGCTTATTTTTTTAGATTTCGAAACGATTTCTTTTGCGATTCCCAAATTTGATGGGACACGACCATTTCAACAAGTGCCGTTCCAATTCAGTGTTCATTTCCTACCTCAATTGGATTCAAATAAAACAGAACATTTTGAATGTCTCGTGACCGATGAATTTGATCCCAGAAAAAGAGTGGCGGAAAAACTGATTGAAATATTTAGTCAACTACCTCAGGCCTCTTCGATTGTGGCTTATTATTCAAAATTTGAATCGGGTTGTTTGCAGGATTTGATCGATTATTTTCCTGAATATGCCGATAGACTCTTGCAAATTCAAAAAAGACTTGTTGATCCACTTCCTATTTTTAGAGAATGGATCTACGATTATCAATTCAAAGACAGTTTTAGTTTAAAAAGCGTAGCACCTGCGATCTTAGGAGAAGCGGCCAGTTACCGAGGACTTGCTGTTGGTGATGGCGGTGCTGCCCAGCGAGCATATTTAAAAGTCATGAAAATAGACACGCCAATGTCAGAAAAAGAGCTCATTCGACGAAATCTTTTACACTACTGTAAAAAGGATACCGCTGTTTTAGTTGATTTGGTGCGCTGGCTGTACAATCCAGTTTAAATCATGTAGTGTCCTCGAATTCAAAAAATATAAATTTGCTGGGGGAGCATTATGAAGTTGACTGTTCAGTTTTTGGTTTTGGTTTTGAGTTCGTTGTTGTTTGTTGTTGGATGCGCTGAGAGTGGGTCGGGTTCTAAAGATACACCATTAGAACAAAATCCAGAAAAACCACGCGGTACAGACCCTTCATGTTTGTATGGATACACTCAAGGCGCAAGCGCTCCGTCAGGCTTATTGTCAGAACGAATTGTGACATCATATTTCGGTAAGCGTTTTGATGAAAATAAGTTGATTCCATTATTAGATGTGAGTGGTGCTGAAACTGTGCGTTTTGCAGAGCTCACTGGAGTTCGCTTTTATAAAACGAATTACTTCGCACAAAAATCGTGTTCATACACAATCTCTTTACCGAATGCACCGAGTGATATCCGCCAAGTTTTTGATAAGGGCGGAGCCAATGTTCTGGGTCTGTATTTGCCAAAAAAATATTCCAACTTTCAAACAGTTGAAAATGAAGCGGCCATTCAAGTGCGCATCGATTCAGACCGTTGGACTTTAACACATGAGTTTATGCATCACTTGTTTAGCACTATAGCAAATCAATCAGGGGTATCGGATGATGATCTCAAAGCGGCGATTGATGTAAATATCAAGTCTTACCAAGAAGCTGTAAATAATGCGTCTACGACAGATATTAAAGCCTATACAAAGGCCGGACAGTCGTTGAACCGTGTGAATGTCGCATTTCAAGAGTTGATGCGCCGTTTTTCTTTGGAAGAGATGACGATCGAAACACTTTTAGCAAAAAAATATGACCAATCTCAGTTTACTTTAGTGGCTGAAAGTCAGCGTGAAAATGGCGCCTACTATATTGTATCTTCAGCCAAAAAAGCACGTGAGCCTATGACGACACTTTCAGATGAGTCAAAGCGCGTGATGGATATTTTAAAAACGTCAACGGATACGGCTGCAATTCAGTTAGTTCAAGTTTTGTCGTCTGATTTAAATAGTTATAACAAACTTTTTGCTGAGCTTCAGACCTTAGAATTGCCTGCTCGTGACTACATCAATAAACACAGTTTAGAATCATCGAACTCAAGAAATTCTATTCGTGGAGGAACCCGAGCTGTGAAACATGAAGGTTGTTCTCATACGGGTCAAATCGACGAAATTATTGAACAAATTAAATTTTAATTCTGTCGTTTGTGACTGATATCTAAGCAAGTTTAAAAGCAAGTCTGAAATATGAACTTGCTTTTTTTTTGCCTTTTTTATATAAAGAACGAACGTTTTTAACGAGTGTGGTGGCCATAGCTCAGTTGGTAGAGCACCGGATTGTGATTCCGGTTGTCGCGGGTTCAAGCCCCGTTGGTCACCCCAAATTCCGTAACCGGAATTTTTAACTCAAGTCTAATAAAACGCAAATACACGAAATCTCTTACAAGTACTTTCAATGGCTTATCTCGGGGCTTCCGAGCGACTTGGTCGCTCGTGGTCCGCTAAGGTCTTCCAGTAGTCTAACATAGTCTATCATTAGTCTAACAGTTTCTGACTCGCTGGATGAGCCAACTCATCTCTCAAACCATCTCTGATCAAAGACATTTTGGTTCTCAGCCCCACGGGCTAAGTACTCAAAATGACTTAAATTATGGCGATAGCCTTGTGCTTTTTTGCTACTGACCACCCACCCTCGACGAACTCGGGTAGGTGGTCAGTAGCAGCACAAGGCTAAGAGTCAAAAATATCTACTAAATAGAAAGGGGTGGGGCTGAGAACCAAAATATACAAACCAGGATGAAGAAGAAAGAGGAAGAAGAAATACAAACTATGAAAATTAAAATAACAACCAAGGAAACACAAAATGAATACAAAAATTGAAGTGATGGATAACTTTGATTTTTTTCAAAGTCATACAAATAGAAATGAAATAAAGCAGATTGCGACGACAGAAAATAAACAAACCAAGAACGTCGAGCTAACTCGGCGTGATTTTGAAATTATACAATTTATTATAGAAATGAAGTTTTCGTCAGTGGACGAAGTATTTCAAAAATTTTTTAAAACAAAACTTAACTCAGAGCCTGCAAAATCTCAGGCCTGGGCTAAAAAGCGACTTCAGCAACTTGAAAAAGCACGCTTTTTAAAATCCATGTACAGCTTTTCTGAATCGACAAGGTTATACGTCGGGACCTATCGAGGCTATTATGCCTTAGTACAGATTAAACCCTTAGAATTTATAGTTAAGCCTCATTTGGGTTTTGATCAGCGAGTTTTCAGTCACGATCAACAAGTTCTAAATTGCAGACTTCAACTTGAGGAATCCAAATCAGGATTAGATTGGATATCGGAAAGAAAGCTAAAATCTGATCCACAGGTTTTAAAAAATTTGACCCAACTGTATATTCCAGACGGGGTTTATACATCTATCTCAGGTCAAAAAGTAGCTTTTGAGCTAGAGATCGCAATGAAGGCTAAATCTCGATATAAAGACAAGATCAAAAAATATATCAACATCATCAGATCTGAAAAAGCAGAAGCAAAGCTTTTTGACCGTGTTCATTATGTTTGCGCCAAAGATACATTAAAATCCTATTTAATCAAAGAAACCAGAATCTATGGTGCATTTTTTAAAATCGAAACTTTATCTGAATTTTTATCAACAAACGGAGTTTTAGTATGAATATCGCAAATCAAATCTCAGCCTTAGGGTTAACTTCAAACGAAGACAAAATAACCTTGGGTCAAGTCTCAGGTTCATTATGGAGCAAAGAAACTTTGACCGAAGGACAACTGAATCACCACGTTCACATCGTCGGGGCCAGCGGTTTTGGAAAAACTGTTTTATTAAGTCATATTGTGAAAGATCGTATCGCTAAAGATAAAGGGTTACTTTTTATCGACCTCAAGGGTGATATCGATACGATAGAAAAGTTTATGTCCTATGCTAGAGCAAACAACCGAGAAAACGATGTCGAGATATTTTCAATTTCAGATTTTAATATATCTAAGCCCTATAATTTAATTTCAGAAGGCACTGCCACACAAATTCGGGACAAGATTATGGTGTCTTTGAATTGGTCTGAAGAGTTCTATAAAAACCAAGCAGGTAGCTATTTATTAAAACTATTAATAGGTATTTGTTGGCTTCGTGATCATAAAAAATTTAAATTAACACTGAACACTGTTTTAAGTTGTACACAGAAACCTGATTTTTTAACTGCGCTATCGGATATGATACCAGAATCAGAAATTAAATATAAGAATATGATCGAAGAATGTTATTTCTTTTTGGAATCTTCAGAAAATTTTAAGTCCCTACAAGGTTTAAGAACTCAGTTAGAAAGTCTTATATTGTCTGATTTTGGTGAGCTGATTTCTTCCACAGAAAAAGGCATTAACTTATTTGAGGCGATACAAAATAATAAATTAGTATTTATGTTTTTAGATTCCAGACGGTATGGCGAGACCGCCCTAGCAGTTGGTAAGTTCATCCTGCAAGATTTAAAAATGGTCTCTAGCCGTATAGATGCAGAAGTGCAAAAAGTTAACCGCAAGCCCTTCTGCGTGATTATAGATGAGTTTGCAGATCTAGCACAGGAAGACTTTATTGGTTTCTTAGACAGGGCAAGAAGTTCAAAAATCAGTATCATCGTAGCGCACCAAGAAATTTGTGATTTACAAAGGATCAGTCCTGAGTTTGCAGGACGGCTTATGGGAAATACATCAACCTTGTATGCGTTTTTACAAAAACGACCTGAAAGCGCTGAAATGATTTCAAAAATGGGCGGTACTAAAAAGGCCTGGAAAGAAACAGTACAGGTCAATCGAACTTGGCTGTTTGAACATCAGACGGGGGGGAAGTCTTTGCGTGAGGTCGAAGAGTTCTGCATTCATCCGAATGTGATTAAGTCCTTGGGTGTCGGGAAGTGCGTTGTTGTGAAGAAGTATCCAAAAGCGCGGGCTTATTTGGTTAAGGTGGATCGGGAGTGAAACTGTATTTGGGGTGCTAACGCCTCTATTGGAGCGATGTTTATATTAGATTTTGGTTCGTTGTTTACTTCCGAACACTTTCAGGAAAAAAGTGTTCGGAAGTTTGTTAAATCAAAATTTCTTGAATGAGTTTCAAATAGCCGTGTCGTCGATACGACACGTTAAAATGTTAAGTGGTGCTCGAAATCTTGCGGCTCACTATTTCGAGTTCGCAAGATGCGGAAGATGGAAAGGGAGCGATAGTTAGCCCATCTTGTATTTCTTAAAACCTATTCGATGGAGCAGACTAAAAACTCAGTCCACATTCTTACTCTCAAAATCGTGCCAATTATCCCATACGCGCTATAGCAAACAACCAATTGAACTCAACAAATCGGCATAGAATAATTTCACGACTCCTAGAAATGTATACTTATTCTGATATAATCGAAAAATGTCTCATCTTAACGAATTTCTAAATTTATATGTCGATAGACTTCAACGAGCTGTTGCTGCTGGCGAAACTCCAATAATTCGCTTTTCTGATCCAGCAAATAGAGAAATTGTGCTTTCATTTGACAAAAAATATCGCCCATTCATTCCGTCAAATTTAGGATTCAACAAATCCGAAGACAGAATTCTCATACGTGAATGTAAGTTTACGAGAGAATTGGGACTCGAACTGCAGAATGCTCGAATTGATATGCAAGACATGAGTGGCGGCCGTGTTTTCGTAAGGAATGACGGATCTTATTTGAAGCTAAAAGACGGTAGACAAATAAAGTTTTCGTCCATGTCTCTTGTGGACTAAGAAATTATCTACGTTCGCTTGCTAATACTGGATCTTTTGATGCAACCAAATCCAATAATTTTTGAATATCATGAGTTTTTGTAAATCTGATTTTATAGAATGAGGCACAAAGTATTTCTAACCATTCTGAAAAACCAATGAAAAAAACTGCCCAATTTATGTGTTGCAAGGGCCGTGAATTAGGCTTTGGCAGCTGCAAGCTTAAGGTATCTATAGAACATTAGCCAGAGAACACCATTAAGTAGAAAAAATTGGGTACAGCTAATATTTTCGCAGATAAACTAGTTTTCGTTATTGTATAGATTCAAATTACAAAAGGATTAATAAAAGGAAATTTAGATATTCCTTAGATGCGGTAGTTTAGAAAAGCAAAAGCTATAATAGTAGTCGTTCGACAAAACAAAAGTGTAGTTTTTTAACGGGCAAACTAAGTAACTGGAAATGTTTTTTGAAATTGCCAAGTCCCTCCTCTTGTCCATTCGAAGATAGATCTTATTTTTTTGCCACAGGTGGCGCAGTCCATATCTTTTTGTAAACCATCAATTTCGTCAAATCGTGAAACTGATTCAGGCTTTGTAAATTCTTGCCTAGAATGCATTTCGCAACAAGATTTTATATTGCTTTTTATTCGGTCATAATCGGAATTTAATAGATCAAAATGAGATTCAAAAAAATCTTTTACGGTGGTTGCCATTAAATTGTTTTTAGCTAAAAATGGATAATTAGTGTAGATTTCATTTAGCTGTACTTGTTTGATATCTAGAGCAGTGGCAGCGACTACTTTGTTAGTCCAGTCGTAAGGTGACCAATGATGACAATTTTCTGGAGTTATTTCTAGTTTTTCCATATTCTTTTTATCAAAACCAAATCCTAAAAAGAAAACTCTTTGTGCTGATTTAATCGCATTTTTTGCTTCAACTGTTCTTTCGTCAGCATCGCTATCCACAGTCTTAAAATCCTTTTGTGCAAAATCGACACACATTTTTTTGAACTGAGCTAAGGCTTCTGGAATTAAATTACGACTGTTGCAATGGGTTTCAATTCCATACGGAACAATTTTTAGTTCATCGTATTCATCAAGATCATTTTCACAGAACGGGATCATTCGTCCATGCATATGAATTATTTTTAATTTTTTGAGAGCGGTCATTGCCTTAGAATTATCTTTATGACGAAGAAAAAGCATTTTGTATAATCTATACTCTAGGTAACGATCGTAATTAAATGTGATTATAGTTATGTTGTGATAGTCAGACTCATCTAATTTGTTTAAAAGAAATTTAACGATATCCTGAGAGCTTTCAGCTTCCTTACTTAGACTATCTTCTTCTGCCTTTAAAATTTGATAAGTAATAGCTTCTATAGCAGCCTTTGCGATATCTTTTTGTTCTAGCTTGTTTTGTTCGTTTATAAACTTATCTATCGATTCCATGCTAGAATCTTTGAGTTGCTCAGCTAAAAGATTAAGATGATGTTCTTTTTTGTATTCTTTGATAATGTTGGTTACCAGACTTTTACCGCTGGGATAACCATACGGCATACTAAAACCTGCGCCAGTTATTAAAACAGTTTTTTGCATTATCCCTCATATCCTAGATTTAAATCAAATAACCAATTTCTTTTGCATATCGAACAACGCGACCAAGTGCTTGTTCAACGGTCGCATTTAAATCATCGACTTTTTTATATTTTCTTTTCAATTTCTGCATATCAAATATCAGAATATCATCAGTGGCGAATAAAATAGGTATAGCGACATCAAGGGCTTTTGCAATTTTCTCTAATGTTTTTACTGAAGGGTCTTTAGAGCCGGATTCAATTTGAGCAATCGTTGATTGGCTTAATGCTGAAGCTTTGGCCAGTGCAGACTGTGTCATTTCACGTCGTTTTCTTAAGTAAGCGATTCTTTCATTAAGTTGATACGTAGATATGCTGATCTTTGCCATGATGCGCTCCTAATCTGATATATTCGATTATATACTAAATATAATAATTTACTATTAAAAGAATATATAATTTTCACTATATGTACTTAAATATTACTACAAGTAATTGACACAGGCTATTTATAGATGTATAGTGGTTATATTGCAGCACATAACCATCTTTGATTTAGCATCCTGAAAATTTCTTTTAATAACTAAACTCGGGAAATAACCCCCTTGGAGGCTAAAGATGAATTTATCTAACCAAATAACTTGTCCACACTGTAAGAATCATTTTGAGCTTACGGAGGCGATCTCGCATGACCTTGAATCTAAATATCAATCGCAATTAAGTACAGAATTAAACAAGAAAGAATCTGAGTTTAATAGAAAGTTGAAATCCCTTGAAAAGGAAAAGTCAGATCTTTCACAAAAAGTTGAAGAAGATGTAAAAGCCTTGAAGGATAAAATTGAAAATGATCTTAAAAATAAATTTCGGGAGCAATTTGAATTAGAGAATAAAGATCTAAAAACACAACTCGATGAACAAAAGTCAAAAACACAAGCTGCTCAGCAAAAAGAATTGCAGCTCTTCAAACTTCAACGAGAAATCGAATCACAAAGAAGTGAACTTGAGATAGATTTGGCCAAAAGAATTGAAGTAGAGAAAGTAAAAATTGAAAACGAACTTAAGAATAAGATGCGGGGCCAATTTGAACTAGAAAATATAGACCTTAAGACACAATTAGACGAGCAAAAGAAAATAGCTGAAGAATCACAGAAAAACGAATTAGATTTATTAAAGAAACAACGTGAAATCGAAGCGCAAAAAAAACAACTTGAACTAGATGTAGCTAGAAAACTGAGTGAAGGACGTGCTCTTATAGAACTAGAGGCAAAGGAAAATGCGGACTCAGCGATGAATTTAAAATTAGCCGAAAAGGACAAGCAGTTAGGCGACCTTCAAAAGACAATCTCAGAGCTACAAAGAAAAAGTAGTGTTACATCACAACAGCTTCAAGGCGAGGTTTTAGAATTGCAAATCGAGAATACTCTGCGTGAGGTTTTTCCAGATGACAATATTACTGAAGTCAAAAAAGGTGCTCGTGGTGCGGATATTATTCAAGAAGTCTATTTTCAATCTGGCCGCAAGGCTGGATCAATTATTTATGAGTGTAAACAAACTAATGAATGGGGAAATCAGTGGGTTAGTAAGTTAAAAGAAGATATGAGAGAGTCAAATTCCAATATTGGCGTTATTGTGAGTATCGCCTTGCCAAAAGAAGTTAAGCTTATGGGTCTTCATGAAGGTATTTGGGTAACTCATCCTTCAATGGTCAAATCACTATCAATGCTCTTACGAGATGGGCTTATTAAGGCTGCTCGGGCAGAACTTGCTGCAGCCACTCCACAGGATCAAAAAGATTTGCTATTTAAATATATGACGAGCCCAAAGTTTTCACAGAAAATTCAAGCGATGTTTGAAGCCACAATTTCAATGAAACAAACCATACTTTCTGAAAAACGGTCAATCACTAAAGGTTGGAAAAAACGCGAACAAGAAGTAGAAAATTTCGAGCTACAAATGATTAATCTATATGGTGAGCTTGAAGGGGTAGTAGGGAAAGCATTGCCAAAAGTTGAGTTGCTTGAGCTGCCAAGTCCAGTAGATGACGAGTAATTTTTATGAAATATGCGTTAGTAAATGGTGAAGTTAATGAAGCGGAGCCTGGGCTTAAAGGAACATGTTCGGGCTGTGGTGGGAGTGTTATTGCTAAATGCGGAAACATTAAAATAAAACATTGGTCTCATCACAAAATTCAAGATTGTGATTCTTGGTGGGAAAATGAAACTGAATGGCATCGTGATTGGAAAAATCAGTTTCCAAAAGAATTTCAAGAAGTGCTACATAGATCGGCCAATGGTGAATTTCATCGAGCAGATGTAAAAACTGATAAAAATAGGATTATTGAGTTTCAGTACTCAGCAATCAGCTCAAATGAACAACAGTCACGAAATGAATTTTATGGAAAGATAGTTTGGGTAGTTAATGGACTTAGGCGTAAACGCGATTCTGACCAATTTTTTAGTGCTATCAAGGTGGTTGGAGGTTTGGATAATCAATTAGTTAGGAGGGTTTGCGATGTAATCACTGATAACAAGAGCGCTCTTTTAAGGGATTGGAGCAATGATTCAGTACCGGTGATCTTCGATTTTTTAGAGCAACAAGTTCTCTGGTGTCTTCTTCCAAGAAAACCTGAATTTCAATCAGTTGTCCTTGAACTTTCTCGGCAAGAATTTATTCGAATGAATCAACCTAGTGTTAATTTTTCAGAAGATATTTTTTCTGATTTTCTTGACTATTGCTCTACGACCAATTCGGCGGTTGATTTGTTACAAAAAGATCGTCAATTAAAAAAAGATCAAGCGAGAATCGAGAAAATACAAGCCGAAGAGGCGTACTTGCGAAATCCAAACATTAATCGTCGCGGATTTCATCGTTTATAGTTGGAAGGAAATTTGGAGATATCTAATGAAGCTCGCTAAAGATTACCTAAATAGATTTAGAAAAAATCTATTTCCTCTTCTAGTCATAGTTCTATTTGTTAAAATTGGGTTTATATATGTAAAGCCATTTTTTGAAAGTAAAAAATTACCTCCACCTGTGACATCTCAAATTGTGAGTCTATGCTTAAAAACGTATAAAGAGGCGGGGCTGACAGGATTAAAGATTTTATCTGAAAAATCATATTCTGAATATCGCAAAAATCGTACGCTTCAAGAATTAGAAAAAGCTGCGATT
>JBPOIE010000075.1:0-2159 GCA_052034855.1 Bdellovibrionota bacterium
TATCCAACATCGCATATCGGTGATGGAACATTAGCAAACGTAGCATGGCTTCAAGAGCTTCCAAATCCAGTCAGTAAAATCGTTTGGGATAACTATGCGTCTGTTTCTATGAAAACAGCTGAAGCACTCAAATTAAAACAAGGTGATTTAATTGATGTAACTGCAAATGGCGTCACTGTGACATTACCGACTCATATTCAGCCAGGTTTACATGATGGTGTTGTCGCAGTATCTGTCGGATACGGACGCACAAAAGCTGGAAAAGTTGGAAATGATATCGGACAAAATGCCTACGTGTTTGCAACTGCAGATGCTGCTGGAAACGTTCTGTTTTCAGGTGCGGCTGTAGAAATTAAAAAATTAGGTAAAAAATATGATCTTGTGACGACACAAGGTCACGATTCAATGGAAGGGCGACAAATTGTAGTTCAAGCCACGAATAAAGATTACGAAAAATCAAAAGGTGCAAATATTCATCGTCACCACACATGGTCTATTTGGTCTGGACACCAGTACAACGGACATAAATGGGGTATGGCGATCGATTTAAATACATGTACTGGTTGTTCTGCATGTATGACAGCGTGTCGTTCTGAAAACAACATTCATGTTGTTGGTAAGAAATATATTATGCAAGGTCGCGAGATGGATTGGATCCGTATCGACCGTTATTACGTCGGTGATGTTGAAAATGCTCAGGCCGTGTTCCAGCCAGTGATGTGCCAACACTGTGACAATGCTCCGTGCGAAGTTGTATGTCCTGCGGCAGCGACTGTTCACAGTTCAGAAGGTTTAAACGAAATGGTTTACAACCGTTGTATTGGAACACGTTATTGCTCAAATAACTGTCCATATAAAGTACGTCGTTTTAACTGGTTCAATTATGCAAAATTAATTGAAAAACCAATGCATATGGCTTTAAACCCAGAAGTTGGTGTTCGTACTCGTGGTGTGATGGAAAAATGTACTTTCTGTGTTCAAAGAATTAAAGAAGGTAAAAACAAAGCAAAAACTGAAAACCGCCCATTAAAAGATGGCGACATTAAAGTGGCTTGTGAATCGGCTTGTCCTACGCAAGCGATCTCTTTTGGTGACTTGAATGATGAAAATTCTCGAGTGGCAAAGGCCTTCAAAACAGAAGAACGTTCATACGCTCTCCTTGAAGAATGGTATGCAAAGCCGTCAGTTCGATATATGTCAAAAATTAGAAATAACGATCTAGAAACTCCTCACAAGTCGGAGGCTGAACATGCTTAAGCGTAATCAACTCGTTTTAGGAAATAAATCTTTAAAGGATGTTACAGATGATATCTGTGCTCCGATCGAGCGAGTTCCATCAAAAGAATGGATGGGTCTTTTCTTAACAGCAAAAGGTTTATTTATATTTTACATTCTGACAATCGCAATCGTGGTTTCAACAGGTATGGGATTACTTGGTGTGAATCATCCAGTGGCTTGGGGAACGATGATTATTACCTTCGTATTTTGGGTTGGTATTGGTCATGCGGGAACGTTGATTTCAGCGATTTTATTTTTGTTCCGTCAAAAATGGAGAACTTCGGTGGCTCGTACGGCTGAAGCCATGACTGTATTTGCCGTTGCGACGGCGGGTATTTTTCCTTTAATTCATACAGGTCGTCCGTGGCTCGACTTTTGGTTATTTCCATATCCAAATCAACGTGGGCCATTGTGGGTGAATTTTCGATCTCCATTATTATGGGACGTTTTCGCCATTTCAACATATGCGACAGTATCAAGTGTGTTTTGGTTTGTAGGTCTTATTCCAGATTTAGCAACTGTTGCTCATCGTGCTAAAAACGTATGGCGTAAAAAAATCTACGGTGCTTTATCATTAGGTTGGAGAGGCACAGCGAAAAACTGGTCACACTTCGAGATGATTTACTTAGTATTAGCTGGTTTATCAACGCCGCTGGTTCTTTCGGTTCATACGATCGTCTCTTTTGACTTCGCGGTTTCTGGATTACCAGGATGGCATACGACGATTTTTCCTCCGTACTTTGTTGCGGGTGCAATTTTCTCGGGTTTCGCGATGGTTATCACTTTGATGAGTCTGATTCGTATCGGATTTCCGAAATTCAAAGAATAAATCACAATAGATCATATGGAAGTCATGAACAAAATTATAATGATGAAAGGTT
>JBPOIE010000054.1:0-3566 GCA_052034855.1 Bdellovibrionota bacterium
ATGAGGGGTTTCAACCAACTCATATCAAACGTGAAGACTGCAGAATTGTTCCTATATTTCGCGTGTCGGATGTTAGAGCAATGAGAGAAAAATTAAAATCCCATAAAGTTGAACTTTTTGGAGAAGTTGTTGAAACTCCAGTTCACTCGTATCAGACAGCTCGTGATTTTGATGGTAATTGGATTGAAGTCGCTCAATTTAAAAACTGAGAGAACGTCTTGGCACAACTCTTTCAAGCATGATCATTGAAACCTACTAAAGCTAACTACAGAGGATTCTATGAAATCAATGATCGCAATTTTTAGTATTATGTCAATTTCTTCAACAGTGTTCGCGTCAAATCTGATTATCGCGCAAAAAATTATTAACAACAAAGATGTTTTGGCCGAGGCTTCCTATAAAGCAAGTGCTTCCGATTTTCATTCAATTGAAGTGGTTAGCAAAGGTGGTCATTTTGAAGCTATAGTCAAGTTTACATCGCTTGAAAACATATGTTCAGTGACCTTAAAAGGAAATATCGCAAAAGACTCTGTGGTTACTGTTAAAAGCATCTCTGACGGGGACTGCGGTCAATAGCAGTTGGTTTTGCGTGAGTCAAATTTGAAACTGATGTACTTCGAGCAGAAAGCTCAGAATAAAAATAATGCATCTCCAAAAAAAACCAATTGTTAGTTGACCAAGTTTTTGCCGTGTCTCCAATTTTTACAATGTGGACATTAAATTAACATTCTTAAATCTTTTTATGGTAAAAATATTTCTCGAATTAAAGAAATCTTATTTGGAGATATGATATGAAATTTGGAGTACTTTTTTTATCCTTTATCATGAATGCTTCTCTAGCGACTGCTTCCGTGAATCAGTCGATTCCGCTCAAAGTTGCTTTAAGCAATATGGAACTCCTCGGAAAACAGGGGTTACTCCTAACGGGCGAAAATTGCTCAGCCACTTATGAGGTGGATAACTCTCTTGAAAAACTTATCGTGACTGTAAAGAAGACAGTCGACGGTCAAGAAGTTTCGGCAAGCGATTCATTTGGACCAGAGGTTTTTTTTAAACCCTTTTTAGGTTCCTATGCATTATCTGGAGTTGCGCCTACTTCAAATTCGAATCTTGTCTATTCTTCCAATCTGAAGGAAGTACGAGTTGCAAATATTTATGTTGATCAAGATACGGTTGTTCAATGTGTCGCCTCGTCATTGCCTTCAGCAAATGAAACACGAGGAATTGTTATCAATTTGACGAGCAACGGGGCATCTTTTGATGCAGCCGCTGAGAAGGCCTTTTACAACTATGTCGGCACTCAAATTTCAAATCAATTGCTAGACCAGTTCAAAGTAACTGGTTATGGCGACGAAGGTGGCAAGTTTTACTGCTTAGAGATCAATAGCGCCTTTCATGGAACAAAATTGGAAAACGTGATTACTTTGCTTCTTAAAGAATTACGCGAACAAGTCGTTCCAGCGCAGGGCACAACATTTTCAATGTCACTGAAAAAAAATTGCAATTAGAAACGGTCAGTTTTAAATCGCCTAACCCAAACTACCTAGATATAAATTCTTCAAGTCACTCTCCGCTGACCCTTATTGGCAGCGGATTTTTTGTTTTTGGATGATTTATATTGAGCCCAATAAAGACAATCCTTCATTGTTAGATCACGAATGGGGGATTGACGGGGGTAACCAAGCGTGTTTTGATTTTAAGATAAACATTAAGGAGCAGTCATGACTCATATTTTTTTAATAACAGTTCTTTTGTCGTTAAATGTATTTGCAGCACCTATTGACATTCACCCTGGATTTTCCGCCATTACAGTAAATATGACAGATGCGGACTCTGTAGCTATACACGGAGCCTGTAACGATGAAGGCCGAAGAAATCTGATCATCGTTAAAGCGTGGAAAGGTTCAGATACGTCTTTAAATCCCTATGTGGATAGTCAAATCGGTCAATCTTGTGAAGTAACTGAAGTTGATATCAAGGGCGAATGTTTAGTTCTAGAAAAAGATTATTCATACTCCCATGATGGTTTTCAAATTGAACCCATTTGTAAAAATAAAAAATTCGCTTTTAAAGTTAAATTAGGTGCTCCATCACATGATGGAACTTATCTTGTACGAATGAAAATTAGAACTTTTGATGGAATTGTAACAGACTCTCTCGACCGTACGGTTGTTATTCAACGTCAGTAGCTTTATATTTCCCTAGAACAGATCAGAAAAGCTCAGATTTAATATAGTGCTGGTGGCAATTAATAATTTGGTTATATACATTGACCAAACGAATTTGTGTTGACAAGCACAGCGGGTTTATTTTGAGATATATATAAGAAAAGAGGTACTATGAAATATTTTTTACTATTTTCAATTGTAATTGCTTTTACTGGCTGTACACATATGGATTCGACTCATGCCGAAAGAGGCGTTGCGCAAGCTGCTTCTGATCGACATAATATAACCACTCTCTATGCCGCAAGAGAAGCATCCATGATGGTAAATCCCAAGGAATTGAGTGACTCAGAACATGGAAAATGGGCGAAAGCCATTTACAAAGTGAGTTTAGCCATCAATAAATATAAAGGTAATTACCAGGGTCCAATTACAAACCCTGACCTCATTGAATATCAAAAAGCGGAAGCAGAAAATACTGTTTATGTCGGCAGTCTATCTCCGAAGCCTTCGAAATCTCAGATCGACGCCTTTAGGGAAAAGTCGGATGCATTACAGGCTTTGGCTTTAAAGGCCTTATACAGCGTATCTGATTCTTTAGACGAGGAATGATATTGTAATTTTTTTTCAGCTTGAGTTATTTATCACCGCTGAGCTTATCTGTAGGAGGCCATATGAGTTTTAAAATCAAAGCCTTGATTTTATCAGTTGGGCTCCTATCTTCTGTGAATACTTTTGCAGATTTGAACTCCAAAATTATCCTTAAGTTCAATTTCACAAGATTTGGAAAATCTATTTGCGATACCACTCAAATTGTTAATCATGGGGATTTAAATTTGCTTTGTGAGGGTACCAGTGGCGAGAATCGTATTTTCCTCAAAGCTTCTACCCAAATAACTTCGGAGAGTTTCATCTTAGTTTCTGCCGTTATTGAGGAGGTAGCTCCTTCAGGAGTTGTTACAACTCTGAGTAAAACTTCAATTCAAACTCTTGTCGGCAAGCACGCCAAAGTAACTCAGTCTGATGATTCTGGTGAGCTTTTTACTTTTGGTATTCTTACCAATTTCGAAAACTAGTTCAGAATCACTTCTTATTTTAGTCACAGAACTGAATGCTGCTGAGTATTTTGGAACTGCGGCTTTTTCTTTTTTTTATGGTCAACGATCGACTTTGGATGATTCTGGGATTTTGACGCTGATGCCTTTGGCAGGATTAGATAGCAAGTGGCAAAAAAACATTACATCTGGACCACGCTAACTGGACTATGAATTTTGAAGGGGGTAGGTAGAATTGATTTTAAGGAGAATACTCTATGAAATTTTTCGTGAAAACATTTCTACTTATATTAAGCTTAACTACATCGTGTTTTGGGGCAAATTCAAACCCTGCATATGAAGAAGC
>JBPOIE010000041.1:0-2923 GCA_052034855.1 Bdellovibrionota bacterium
GTTTACATAAAGACCAAGCAAAGAGCTATGCATACACAAGTCATCGGAACGACGAACGCTGGAAAAACTGAATCTGTGATTTTGCCATGGGCAATCCAGGACATTGAAGCAGGTCGAGGTTTAATTCTGATTGATGGGAAAGCAGATCGCTCACTGTTAGATAAACTTTGGTCATACACCGTAAAAGCCGGACGCCAAAAAGATTTCAGATTGTTTTCATTAGGGAACATCGAAAGCTCACATCAATTTAATCCCTTGATTGGAGGTTCTCCAGAGGAAATTTCTGAGCGAGTTTTCAATGCATTTGATTTTGAAAATCAGAACTACAGAAGCTTGCAGTATGAGATCTTTGTGCAGGTTATGAGAATCTTCATATCAGCAAATGTGATCCCGACGTTTCAGCGACTGCATCAGGCAATTTCAGACCCGCAATATTTGAAGGTTGTTGTACAGGGAACCTCGGTTAGCGAACAAAAAGAATGGGCTCAGAACTTTGCATCACTTCCATTGAATGAGCGCCTAACTAGAACAAGCGGTCTTACGACAGCTCTCAGTCACTTTGCATTCGGAGAGACCGCTCAGCTATTTAATACTGAGAATCCAGAAATTACTTTGGAAAAGGCACTCAGCAATAACTTGATCGTATACTTTCAGCTGCCTGTTTTGCTTTCTCCATTTTTAGGCACAGCCTCGGGAAAGATGATTCTACAATCACTTCAAAGTTCTGTGGCAAATCGCCACCGAAGTCAGAAAGGAAATCCAAAGTTTTTTTCAGTCTTTCTCGATGATTTTTCTGAGTATTTGTATCCAGGATTTGTGACGATTCTAAATAAATCTCGAAGTGCAAATGTAGGTATTGTGTTCGCCCATCAAGCATTAGGAGACATCAAAGCATTGGGGGATGCTGTGGCCAATTCAATTCTAACAAATGCAAATCTAAAAGTGTTCATGCGTGGTAATGACCCAGAATCTGCGGAATATTTCTCAAGTGTCATCGGCACTGTTAAGGCTTTTAAATCAACAGAGAGAGCGAAAAAAGGACTCTTAAAAACTGAAACAACAGGAGATCAAAGTCTTCGAGAAGTGGATGAGTTTATCATTCATCCAAACAAATTTAAAAAAGACCTCGGAGTCGGTGAAGGAATTATGATCGTGCCGCACGAACGAGGAAGCAAGACCATACATATGAAATTCAAAAAGTGGGATGACTTACCACCAATACCTCTTGAGCCTGCTATTAAAACAATTGCTCAACCACTTTCACTTGCGCGTCCTTCTGAAAAACAGAAACTACAAACTCAAAAGGACAATCCATGAATAAATTAAAAAATAGATATCTTCTGATAGCACTCATCTACCTAGGGACCCTGTTACTTGCATCAGGTTGCGCAACCCAAGGAAAATCTGCTGGACTTGGCGCAGCCATTGGCGGGGGAACTGGCGCGCTGATCGGTCACATCGCCGACCCAGGAAAAAATGGAGAGTATCGAACCCGAAATGTCATACTTGGTACAGCAGTTGGTGCCATGGCAGGATCAATTGCTGGAGATCTAAGTTACAAAGAACTTGAATCTCAGAAGCGAGATGCCTTTATTAAAGGGAAGGCTTCAGCACCTCAAGCTAGGGATGGTGCGATGCCAACACTGAAAAATCCCAAAGTAGAATCTCGTTGGGTGGAAGGTCGGATCTCAGGAAACAAGTACATTGAGGGACACTATGAATACATTATTTCAGAACCAGCTCGCTGGGAGGAGTAATGCCTCGTCCAAAAATTATTCCGATGGAAGCAATCAACCTTACCTCACGCACAGGCTTTATCACAAAGGCTTTGTTCAAAGAATTCATTTTAGGGAATCGGCCTAAGAGTTCAGTCAACCGAAGATGGAGTGACCTTATCAATTCTGGATTCTTCAACAGACATTCAGATGATCGGATGGCCGATGTCTACTTGCTGAATAAGCGTAAGAAAGAGCTTCAAGAATTACTAACTCAGCAGCCAGTACCTCCCCCATACACAGGAATAATCAGGCATGATGAAATTGCACTTCGAGGCATTCTATTGATTGAAGATCGCGGGTTCCTGGAGACTTGGAAGGTAGAATCTGAATTCAAGAAGACAAGACAGGGAGCCATTCAACTTGAATCAAACAGCCAAAATCCAAAGTTTCCAGACGCAATTTTAAATTTCAAGGCACCCCAAAAACCTATTCGGGTTGCGATTGAAATTGAGCTTACACAAAAAGAAAAGCGACGATACGAGCGAATTTTAAATGCTTACTCCTTCGCACAAAATTTAGATCTCATTGTTTTTGTCTGTGCGAACAAGCAAATTGAGAACGCGATAATCGGCACGGCATCAAAATTCTTCTATCCTTCGGCAGGGGCAGAGTTAGGAATCATGTCAAAAACGGATTGGCTAACGGACCCAGTGCTTGGAGACCTTCGAGGTCAGAAAACAGTAAGTTCTTTGGGAACATGGATTGATGGCCGAGAGAACGTTCAGATTCAAAATGCAAAATAAGCGATTCGTTATCGATTCGATGGCTCACTTATTTTTGACCTAAGTGATTTTGATAAAGTGATCAAAGACTGAGAACTGCTAACAAAAACACCCCCGCCGCTCCTGTCGGCGTCCTCGAGCCGTTACTGACCACCCCCACTCTACGATTGAAGGTGGTCAGTAACTAGGACTAGACAGTAACGGCGGGGGTAATATGTAAGAATAGGAATAATTATTATGAATGAATTTAATAAAGAAGAAGAGAGAGAAGACGGAAAGAAGACAGGAAAACAAGAAACGAAAACAAAGAAAATGAAGTCTGCTGAAGATGATCAGTATCGAGTCGTGATTCAGAAAGAATCTAACGATGCTCTATAGGAATTGGTTCGTAGGACTAACGATGGATTTGAAGGTGGCGAAGTG
>JBPOIE010000079.1:0-8372 GCA_052034855.1 Bdellovibrionota bacterium
CCGCCTACACCCGCTTTACGCCCAATAATTCCGAACAACGCTAGGATCCCTCGTCTTACCGCGGCTGCTGGCACGAAGTTAGCCGATCCTTTCTTGCATGGTACCTTCATTGTGTTAGTCCCATACGACAGAGCTTTACGACCCGAAGGCCTTCATCACTCACGCGGCGTCGCTGCATCAGGGTTTCCCCCATTGTGCAATATTCCCTACTGCTGCCTCCCGTAGGAGTCTGGACCGTGTCTCAGTTCCAGTGTGACTGATCATCCTCTAAGACCAGTTAGGGATCGTAGCCTTGGTGAGCCATTACCTCACCAACTAGCTAATCCCGTATGGGCTCATCCTCAAGCGAAAAACCTTTAACCCCTAGATCCGCAGATCCTGTGGTCTTATCCGGTATTAGCCAGTCTTTCGACTGGTTATCCCCGACTCGAGGGCAGATTACCCATATATTCCTCACCCGTGCGCCACTGATATTGCTACCCGTTAGACTTGCATGTATTAGGCACGCCGCCAGCGTTTGTTCTGAGCCAGAATCAAACTCTCCAGTTATAAACTGTAAAATTTAATAATTGCTTATTTTTGTTTTTGAAAAGCCACATGGGCTTTTCGGTGTTTGAAACGTCCGAATTTCTTATAATTTCTTATAGTAAACTCGACGTTTATCCAAAATCTTTTAGCTATTTAGTTTTCAAAGAACCACAACAAGGAAGACAGTTCTAATGGAGGTTTTAAACGTCGTCAAGAACTTTTTTATTTATTTTTAAAATAATTTAAAAATAAATACCAAAGTCTGTACGATATTTAAGCCTACGAGCTGGTGGAGGCAACAGGGATCGAACCTGCGACCTTCTGAATGCAAATCAGATGCTCTCCCAGCTGAGCTATGCCCCCAATATCTTGTTTTGCTGTGGGGAGTTTTTCTCTCAACTTCCGAGAAAGTGCAACAACTATTTTTATTATTTTAGAAATAATGTGAAAATAATTAGAAAATGTTAATAAGTTAAGCTGACGCTGCTGATTGGTTTAGCAAATTTCTTGAAAACCATATTTTTTCAGCACGCATATCGAAGCCTACAGCCTCTGCGCCCGATAAAATACTTTGAAAAACTTTCTTTAAAACTTCAATTTCAGTCAATGTTTGCTGACTGTCTTCAGAGTCGTATAAATCTTCTATCGCTGTCACTATACTGACGAGATCAATCGTTGTAACTACCTTGGGAATTTTTTGCGAATCAAAACCCACAGTCTCTATTGGCTTAAATCCTATTAAATTTTTTGTGATCAAGATTTTAAGCTGACTGCTAAAATTAACCTGTAAAAATTGCGATCCATCATAATCAACTCGACTCAACACCTTTTCAACTTCAGTGATATTAAGGGATATTTTCTTTTGATCCTCTGTTTGCTGGATGACGATTTGGTTGTCGACCATCACATATTTGAAAGATGCATGCTGATCTAAGAAATTAATAATCTGATTAAGTGTCGTATCTGTATTTAAATCGTTTGGCTTCTTCAAAGTGGCCTCCAGCATAATTACTATCGTACAATACTCTTTGATACTTTAAGTAAAACTTTGTCTCATCGTGAGAAACAAGGAACAAATATGCAGTTTCGAGTTTATTTCTGATTTGAGCACAGAATCTTCGTATCACTTTAGACATCAAATCCAATTTTTAGGTCCAAATAAATCATTTTAACTTTATGAGCAAAAAACAGCAAATCAGATTTGCCATCGAAAACGAAAGAGCTTAGTGTTTTGCAAGGAGATGATATAAAATGAAAATTAGTCGCTGGACAGCTGAAATTATTCCGACCGAAAATATGATTAAGCATCTTTTAACATCTGAAGGACTGGATCCACAGGAAGTCAACGTGCCCGCAGGTTTAAAAGTAAGTCACTGTCGCACTCGTATGACTGAAATCATTCAAGTTGTTCAGGGTGAGATTATTTTTAATTTATCAGGAACACAATTCGCACTTCGCGTAGGTGATAGATTGGAAATGGCCGCAAACACACAATACTCTTACAGTAACATGAAAAGCGAAAGTAGTACTTTTTTAACAGGGCTTAGAGTTTAACCTCCACGCCCTTATACAATTTTCATTTGGTTGGTCAGTATATCTCAACTTTACCTAAATATTATTTAACCTCAGTGGCCTTAGGCTTATCAGCTGGACTTGCAGAACTTAGTGCATTAACTGATATAGGGCTCAGAATCTTTGGCGTTACAAATACCATGAGCTCAGTTTTAGTCTGACTGTCATTTTGTCCACGAAATAATGTCCCAAGTATTGGAATATCCTTTAGCCCAGGAATACCGTTTCTCTGTAGGACGACATCGGACTGGAAAACGCCACCGATAACAGTCGTATCACCAGATTTTACAATAACTTCTGTTTGCATAGAACGAGCATTTGTAGTTCCGCCAGGCTGAAGACCAGTCCGAGCCACATCAATTGTCATTCGAACTGTTCCCAAGTTCGAAATCTGAGGAGTGACGCCAAGTCGAACTCCAACATCCACAAAATTGGTTTCGGTAATTTGAACTCCATTGTTTGTCGCAGTTTTCGTACCTTGAGCCAGTTTAAAAGACTGATTAATAGTGGCTTGAGTATTTGTAAGAACAGTCACTCTTGGCGTAGATAGAATTTTAACTTTGTCTTCAGTTTCTTGTAACGCCAATTGAACATCCAAGTCTCCTAGGGCACCCAATTTTCCAAACCATAAACTGGTTTGGAAACTTCCTGAAGTTGACTGAGGCGAAGTATAGCTTAAAGCTGGGCTAATTTTAATCGGAGCTGGATCCGACCATGGCTGACCAATATCAGTTGATACTCGCGGACTGTTACTAAATGCAGTACCTCGGTTTAAGCCCCAATTAACTCCCATCGCCTTACCAAATGTTTCACTGGCTTCAATCACGCGGGCTTCAATCATGACCTGCTGTGGCTGCGTATCCAATGCTCGAATCAACTCCTCGACCTGTTTTAACTTTGTCGCCGTCTCTGTAACGATCATAGTGTTAGTTCTCTTGTCAGATGTAATTCGTCCTTTCGTTCGAACGTCTCTGACATCACTCGCGATGTAATCAATCAATTTTTTTTCGAGCTCAGTGATATCGGCATAGTTGATCGAAAAATTTTTAACAATCATTGGCTCAACTGCTGTTTTAGATTCTTTGAGCTGAATCGCAGCTCGCTCCTCAAGAACTAAACGTTCAGCACTGGCCACTCTTAAAACTGTTCCCTGACGACGATAACTGAGACCTTTTGATTTTAAGACCAAGACAAACGCCTGATCCCAAGGAACTTTTCTCAGTTTCAAAGAAATGGTACCCGTGATATTGTCATCAAAAAGCATATTAACGCCGCTCTCTTCAGCGATAAATTTAAGAACATCTCTGACGTCCATATCTGTCGTCTCTATGGAAATTTTCTTTCCGTAAAACTTTGTATTGTTCGCAAGAAATTCATCCATATCAGTTGTATTCAGCAGGTTTTCATTCGATAGATCCGTATTCACATCAGACGAACCTGGATCTAATTTTGCAAACTGATCTGATTCACTCGAAGTCGCTGTCGTCGAAGTTGAATTTGCATTCGACGGCGTCTCAGTAGCGTTGACTGTTTGCTCTGCGCCCTTAGCTTCAGAATTTTGTGCGACCACTGCTCCGGGAACTAAAGCACCGATAACCATTAAAGAACTTCCTTCTGGCTGTATTAAAGGCTGATCTGAATTGGGTCTGAGCTGAATGACAAAACGTGCTGTACTGGATTTTTCTTTCTGATAAATATCAATATGACCAATTGAAGATGACATGTCCTTCGTAGCAAGAGGTCGCTTCAGTTTGGTAGGAACTTTTACATTCAGTACTTCAATAACAACTTGATTATTTGTCGTATTCAACCGCGTCGTATATTCGAGCGGACGATCGGCTTGGATGATTAGAGCACCGCCACTATCATTCGACTTAAATTGAACTTCACTCACTTGAGCAGCCATTTGCGCTGGTGGCTGAACTTCGGTTGCAGTAGCAACAGGAGTTTCATTCACAGCTGGTGACGGTGGTTCTGCTTGAGCAACGACTGGAGCCGGAGGTTCGACCGGTGCAACTGGAGTTGGTTCTGGAGTTACAGCCTCAGTTTTTGCTACTTCGGGCTGTGCGACTGGTTCTGTTGAAGACTTCGCATCCATCGCAGACTCTGATTGAGCAGGTTTTGTGTCCAAACTGAGCTCGTCTGCAGGGTTTGTTTGTTGAGTAGAATCACTTTTAGATTCTGCTGTTGCAGACTGAAGTTCATTTTCAAGACTTAGCTCATCAGAATTAGTATCCGTTGACGGCGTAGCCTCTGCAGCTTGAGTCGTTTTTTCTGATGAAGAATCTGAGCTCTCATCCAAGCTAAGGTCATCACTCATAGATTCATCTGAACCACCATCTAACGCCAAACTGTCTGTGGCTTGTTCTTCAGTAGCAAACTCGTCTTCGACAACTTTCTTTTTTGTTGTACATGCAGAAAGAGCAAGAAAAAAAACGAGAGAGTATATTTGAATTTTTTTTAGCATACGGCCTCCGATAAGGTAATTCATCATTTCGCACCCGTATTCATATTTGGGTTTGCGCTTGGGTTTTGACCTGAATTTGAGTTTTGTCCTTGATTTGAGTTCTGACCTTGATTTGAATTCTGTCCTGAATTTGAGTTCTGACCTGAATTTGAGTTCTGACCTGAATTACCAGAGCCCCCCGGAGACAGACCGAAAGACGAACTCATGCCTGAAGGAGATGGGCGGCCCCCTCCGCGATTTCTTTGTATTTGAATAACCACTGGAGTTCCATTTTGTAAAACTACAATTTCGCTTTCGTTAATTTCTGTAATTACACCTTCTCTATTGCCGATTCGATAATTTTTCTTTAAAAGGTGCATCGTATTTGCCTTATCTAAAATCATTGCTTTCGGATTTGCAACATCCCAAATAACAGCCACCAATCTGTAGTCAGTTAACGGCCACCTTCGAATGGCCTCCATTTGAGTATCGATGATATCCTCAGGACGAACATTCCGAACGACTGGCACTGGCTCTCTCGTCCTCTCGAATTCCATTTCTCGAATGTATTTGGGAGGTGAAAATGGATCTCTTTCTCCGAGGATATAATCGACGCTTGGATCTGCTGCCGTCACCGTTGAACCAGAAGGATTCGAATTGGCCGCGTCATCTTGTGCAAAAACGAAGGTTGCATACATATAAACAAATAAAGCAAGACAAATCAGCTTCATTTTGTCCCACCAGTTTTATTCTGATTTAGTGCTACCGACGATTGTTTAAAGCCAATAATCGTCGCGTTCAAAATAAGCTCTTTAGGCACACCTGGCTCAGTTCTTTTGGCCGTACTGACAAGCTCAAAGTGTTCAATTTTAACAAGCTTATCTGTTTTTGAAATTTGGTTAATCAATTTCTCTAAACTATAGAAGTGTCCGACAAACGAATATTCAAGAACAACTTGCTCCACAAGATTCGCATCTTCGGAGGCACCAAAATCTTTTCCTTTAGTAGCTCGAACATTTCGAATTGTTTTAAGCTCGAACTGACTGGCAAACTGATCAATGATGATACGTAATTCCGACTCTAAAAATTCAATCGGAATTTTAGATTTAACTTCTTCATATTTTTTGACCAACATTGTAATGTCAGCTCTCATCTGTTCTTCTTTTTGTAAAATACGCTTTGTTTCTGATTGCTTTACTTTCTCTTCCTCGATTTGAACTTTAACTGCCTCAATTTCAGTTTGAATTTGGCTACCGCTATTAAATAAAGTCGCATAATATATGCCCGCAAAAAAAACACCGAACATAGCCACGCGAACAGCTGAAAAATCTGCTACTTTTGCCATGAATTTATTCAGAAAACTTGTCGTATTCATTTTTGAACTCCGACAACTGATGCTTGATCAATTTGATCTGATATAAATGCCTTCATAGAGAAGGTTTTCAATTGAACCTGCATGTTTTGCTCAATCGGTTTTAGATCAATTGAAATAACAATAACTTCTTTTAAAAAACTGACTCCAGATAATTTAATATTAAACTCATTAATTTCTTTTTCAGATTCGGCTTCACCTTTAATTTCGACTTCGGATCCTTGAACTTTGAGAGCGGTTAACCACACACTCTTTGGCAAAAGCTCTTGAATTCTCTTCAAAAAAACAACCGACACAACTCTTTCTCTTTGAATTTTTTGTAAAAAATCTGTTTGTCGATTAAGTCGTATCTGGTCTTTATCATATTTTTCAATTTCAACTTTTAAGGCCTCTTTTTGTTGATTAAATGTCAACAGTTCAGCGTGCTGAGCTTGTAGCGCGACTTTTTCACTATTCAAATTTGGTAAATTGTACTGCTCATAAATAACTAACCCGAGAACTCCCAATATCGAAATTATAAAATTCTTAAAAAAAGCAACTTGAACGCTTTTTTCCTCATCAATTTGCTGTAGGATCTCGGAACTGTTCGTACCGAAAGAATTTAAAAAGTTTATCCGTATCATGAGTCACCAACTTCACGAAGAGCCAGGCCCAATGAAACTGCAATAAACGGCGTAATTTGGGATAAATAATGCGGATTTAATTTTTTATTTCCTGGTTTAACATTTATAAGTGGGTTTAGGGCCTCAAAACTCATTTTCAATGTTTCACTTAAGTGCTCGATAAGTCCTGCTGTTAAACTAGCTCCACCGGTGTAATAAACTCTGGACAAATAAAGATCCGAACTTGATGCAGAATAAAAATCAATACTATTGCGAATCTCTTCAGTCACAAAATCTAAAGCCTTATTCATAAAAGTTCGAGTATTTTCTGGAACTTCAGCCTGTGCACTCTGCGCAAGCTTTAGCCCTTCAGCTTCTTCTTGTGTGACTCCCATATTTTTTGCAATTTCATTCGTAAAATGAAATCCTCCCACAGGGATATCACGCGCAAAAATAACTTCACCCTGGAAAACGACAACGAATTGAGTCGAGTTCGAACCAAAATTAAACAAGCCAATTGGCTCACTAAATTTTCCATAGTTAAACTCAAAGATATTTGCCAGTGCCAACGAGCTGACATCGATGATCGAACTTTTTAACTCTGCATATGCTGCGACTTCGATGTACTTTGTGATTGAGTCATTTTGCCCAGCGACAATGAGAATATCCATTTGATCACTACTACTTGAAAAAGGAAGCACGTGATACTCAAGGGTGACTTGTGAAATATCAAACGGAAGATATTGCTGAGCTTCGTATTTGATTTGGTCTTTAAGAGATTTAGAATCTGTTTTTGGCATTGTAATCTTTTTTACAATCGTTGTGGATCCCCACATTCCAATACAAGCATTTTTACGAGAAAACTTTTGTTCTTTATACAAGCTTTTGACAGACTCACCGATAAGAAATGTATCTGTGATGTCTCCGTTAACTAAACCGGCCTGAGGCGTTTGGACAAATGCAAAATTTTCTAAGGTAGCTATTCCCTTAGTCACACTGACCTCTGCAAGTTTAATTGAACTTGAGCCCAAATCGAGCCCAATAGTTTTCTTAGATTTTAAAAAAAGCATAATTTTGTTAGTTAATCTCCCAACCAAGATTATCTGCGCTTTGGACGAGTCCTGTCAAAGAACCGAAGATATAAGTCTAGGAAAAATATGCTCTTTTTAAAAATGTTTACTGTGTCAGTGCAGGAAAAAATAAATCAATATACCAAAGTCCTACCGACTTTAGTCCGAACAAATAAAGCAAAGCTCCTATCGCAATAAAGGGTCCGAAAGGAATCATCATTTGCATTTTTTCTTTAATATTGTTTTCTGCAGTCACAGATTGGATATTTTTGTTTTGTTGATATGTCATCAATAGGCCAACGACACTTCCTAAAATTGAAGAGGATAAAATAATAAATGGGATAGCTTTCCAACCCAGAAGACTACCCAGCCAAGCCATTAATTTGATATCTCCCCCGCCAAGGCCTTCTCGTCCTGTAAAAACATAATAAACATAAGCCACAAGCCAAAGTATACCACCGCCAAATAGCACTCCAAAGAAAGCATCCAAAAATGATCTTTCCGGATTCAAAAAAGCTCCTAAGAGACCTAGTACACAGCCTCCGAGTGTGATCGTATCTGGCAATATCATGTGGTCCCAATCTATGAAACTGCCGATCACCAATCCGAGAACTAAAATCAAATACTCGGCGGTTAAAAAACTATCTCCGTAGTAAAAGTACACAAGAGAAAAAAGACATGCCGTTATGAATTCAACAATAGGATACCTGATTGAAAATTTTTGAGAAAACGGTCATTTCGGCTTCGCCCAGGTAGTCAAAGCCTTTAGCTGTCACAGTGAC
>JBPOIE010000067.1:0-23600 GCA_052034855.1 Bdellovibrionota bacterium
TTCAACGAAATATCATAAACCAATTGAGTTAACACAAGAAGAGATTTCATCGATGAGAATAACTGACCAAAACCACAATGAAGTCCCTCTGAGTCCAGGAAGAATTAGGAACTGTAAGCCCTCTGCAATAACGAGCTCCACAGAATGTTCTGTGATCATATGCAAAGAAGATTCTTCAACTGAAACAAAATTTAAGTGCGAAATTCACATACCAGAATCTATGAATATCAAAGATGGAAAAGGGGCGCAATTAGCTCATTATTCTAACATTGAAGAAACAAAGAAAATAGACTCAGCAATCAACGAGTACAACAATGGAACAAGCAAGTCTTTACAAAATTACTGCTCGCAAGAAAATGTTGTGTGTTATTTCAACAAGAAATTTTATCCAGACTCAAAAATAGCAACTCAGTTTTCTTCAAATTCAGTTACTCATAAAAACACTTATGAATTAAAATCCAACTCTAAAATCGAAATCACTGTCTATAAACCGCGATAATTTACTTCAGCCAGACTGAAAAATCGCCATAGCTAAAAAGTTTGAATTTTCGCTCAATCGCCCATTCGTAATTTTTTTTGACAGTTTCTAAATTTGAGAATCCTGAAACTAATGCCAAAAGCGTTGATTCGGGCTGATGAAAGTTCGTCATCAAGCGATTGACGATTTTAAAATCACTTCCGACCTGAAGTAATATTTTTGATTCCCCTGAAAGTTCATTTGTACGATCGATTGTTTCAATCGTCCTTGTCACTGTTGTTCCCAAAGCCCAAATGCCTTTTTTCTCAGCCTGAGCTTGAGTAATTTGAGTCCAAACTTCTTTAGAGACCTCATAAAATTCGCCGTGCATTTGATGTTGATCAAGATCTTCAACTTTAACTGGTAGAAATGTTCCTAACCCCACATGCAGCGTAATTTTTAAAACTAAAACACCCTTGTCGCGCAAAGCCTGTAAATCCGCTTCTGAAAAATGCAAACTTGCTGTCGGTGCTGCAAAACTACCCTCTTTTTTAGCCCAAGCTGTTTGATACCAAGACTCATCACTGGCCGCATTATGCCGTTCTTTGCGAGCTTTTTGAATGTAAGGCGGCAATGGTAACTCTGCCATTTTTTCAAAATCCATTGCGTTCAATGCTGGCGTAACTGAAACAATTTGTGGCAGACCTTTTTCAAGCAAAGTCATTTTTGAACCGTTCGGAAGCTCTATAGAATTTCCGACCGCAAATTTTTTAGAGGGAAATAAAACTTTCCATGTTCCATCAGGATTTTGATCTAAGAAGAGGATTTCTATAGGATTTTCTGGATCGCCCGCAAACACACGACGTTTTAAAACCTTAGTATCATTGATGACAACAACATCGCCTTGCGGAATTTTTGAAATGACATCTGGAATTGTCATTTCCTGAGGTTCACCGGCTGAATTAACCCACATCACTCGCGTTGGTCGCGAAGGCTCTAATGCAATTAAATCTTCGGGATAGTCATATTTCAAATCAGATAATTTCATCGGTGACGAATATGCCGTTCCAAGACATGTTCTGCAAGTGTTGCTTACAAAAAAAAAGCGGAAGCTTTTAACTTCCGCTGAAAAATTTGATTGGGGAACCACCTAAACCCACCAAATTCTTTCACTAACCCAATATCTAGATCCTTTTTAATTTTTAACTCTATCAGATTCAACAGCGTTAAATCTGTCAGCCACAGTGATCCAGAGGGAGTAGATCACAAGGCTTGAGTAAAAACCGCAAAACAAAAATACGTCTGTTAACTCCATGAAAAACTCCTTTTTTTCGTGTCGTCCAGTTGAGAGTGAGCAGTCAAAAAATCCATTTCAATGCTGCTTTTCTATGTTGACAGTTTGGGCCGCCATCCGTAGCAGCTGTCCTTACTGTCTTTGTTCAGAGCTTCCGTGCTCTTGTAAGTAAGACAGGCAGAATTAAATTCTGGGTTAAATGAAAGCAAAAAAAGAAAGAAATAGCGACTATAGTCTGGGCTTATAGTTCAGGCACTGGAGCGTGCGCGCTGCAGATAGGTTATAAGTGCCCTTGATTGTCACATTAATTTAAGATTAAATACGAGAACAATAAAACCTCAGTACAATGATTCAGACTTTATGTTATGAGCGCGGTTGGTGGAATTGGTAGACACGCAGGCTTGAGGGACTTGTTAGTATTTTTTATTTATGAAAGGAAATTAAAGGCTTATACTGGTATTGGTAGACGAAAAAGACCCCTCTTTGGTAGACCGTCTACCGCTAGAAAATTAAATGCGTCAGTGGCGGAATTGGTATACGCGCACGTTTGAGGGGCGTGTTCCTAACGGATTGAGGGTTCGAGTCCCTCCTGACGCACCAAAAAAGCCCCAACCTAAACTTATGTCCAATGTAGTTAGTATTGACGAATTAAAGGATGCGCGCGACTTTGCCGAAATCATATTGCAGGTCAATGGTAGACGCGCAAGCACCTCGGAGTTAGTCAATGAGCTTAGGATTCACAATCAAGAGACCGACACACGGTCGCAGGACATTTGCGGTTCACAAGAAAATATACCGCAAGCACCAAAAACCCCTTCAACCCCAAGTTGAAGACGAGCGCCTTCAATCAATAAATAAAAACTTTTTGTCTGAGCTTCTCACCGAAGAACAAGCCCTTATCCAAGTCAAAAAATTAGTTGGTGATTTAAAATCCGAAGCAGGCTTATCCCGCGAACGAGCCAATATTAGAAATGAGATTTTAAAAGCCAATAAAAAGGTTTTTGAAAAACTCTGGGAGCAGAATTATGTCGGGCGCGATATTGTATCGCCTGAAACTGCCGAACGTGAGTTTTTAGTGGCATTAAAAGCCATTGATCCTTTGCCGCTTGCATCAGCCTCAAAAATTGCACTTCAAAAAAGAGTCGACGAAAAGTTTAATGAAATACAACACAAGCGGTACACTGGCAGAATTAACGGACTTCTAAAGTTTTTAGGTCGTCCTTTTATTTTGCATAGAAAAAGAAGACCACATCAAGAAATTAAGTTCATTACTTTTAAAGAACTTCAAAAAATACTTGATCGAATTGAAGCCCCAGAATTGAAAGCCCTTTACTTAACATTATTTGGCACTGGAATGCGCTTGGGCGAGGCGTTTGCGATCAATGATAGATCACTAAAGAAAAACGGCACGATCTACGTTGATAAACAGCTCACCAAAAACCTAAAAATAACGGGCATTAAAAATAGTAAGCCTCACCACACAATCCTTTTGGATATTTGTAAAAAAGGCTACGAAGACTGGGCTGCGGTTGAAAATAAAGAAGAGTGGAGAAAATGCTGCCAGCATCCGCTCATCAACGCCGCTCGAAATGTTTTTAAAGAGCATAAAAAACAGGTGTCTCCGCATTCACTACGCCATTCCTATTGTATTCACTTGATTGATCTTGGTGTTTCTTTGGATAAGGTCGCAAAACTGATTGGTGACTCGATTAAGACCACAGAAGAATACTACACAGGCTTTGTTATGAGCGACAATGAAGTAGACATTGTGAAAAAGGTCATTGGGCAAAATTAATTTAAAAAATTAACGTACACCATTGGTACTATTTTGCCCTGATGCTGGCGAAGTTGTACCTCGATTTGTTTTCAAACCGTATAAATAAGATTTTCTATAAAAATCATAAACGGCACAGGCTCTATCAGAATAGGGTTTTTTTGATAACTCATTATAGTCCATTTTAATTCCCGATTTTTCATAAATACTTTGATAAGTTTTTCCTGAACAATATTTTCCAACATCAACGTCACCAATTTTAGGTGAATCAGGAACAGCTAGCGACTGCATACACAGTAAAGCGAGCGACTCATTTGCGTCTGGTTCGTCTTTAGCATCTTTACTTAGCTTTTCCATCCTACCTTCAAGGTTCTCTGAAAAAATTGCACCTAATGCAGTCAGATTAGATCGCGATAACTCTTTCGCAGATCTCGCCTGTGTTTTGGCTGCTTCTAACCCTATATAATATTTTATTAACTCGCCAAGACTGTCGTTTGAAGACAATTGCATTAATGCAGCTAAATTGTCATCTATCTGACCTTGGCTAATTTTTTGATCTATGTCTTGATTTATGATTTCACTAAGAGCTTTGGGAATTGCAAATGTATCACCTTGCGGAATAAGTTCTTTAGAAAGGTCAGCAATTTTTTTGGAAGGGTCAGCAGGCTGCTTCGGTCCATTTGGTAAGTTAGGATCTACTGGCTCTTCAATTTTTTCTATAATTGCCAATGAGGTCAATATTTGTAATTTTGTTTTTTCTATTAAATCTTTTTGATTTTTTCTTTTAGCAATACTATTTGGATCGTTTAAAAGATTATCCAAATATGCCACTGCCGAGTTTAAAAACTCCCTCGCAGATCGGCGATTTTGCACCCTAGAGTCTACTTTTGATAAAACTAAATTAGGGTTGCTTTCATTTACTTGCGACAACTGAATATTAACATTTTGGGTGGCTTCAGTGACTAAGCCGTCAATAGTTGGTCCTACCTCGGTGTTAATATCAGGTGGATTGGGATATTGATTAGTAACGTAAGTCGTGCAAGGAATAGTTCCCGCGTCTTTTCTAACTCTATCAGCACCCTTTGAATATAAATAAACATAAGGACCACAACTACTATCTGAAGTAAATGATCCAATGAACGGACCTCCCTGCGTACAAGTCCCTGACCCGTCGCAAGTGTTCTTAGGTTGCATTTTTGCAGCCATATCATTAAGTGCTTTTCTTGTTGCGTCTGCTTTATTCGTGCTTTGCGCAACAGTTCTCTTTGCAGTATTTAATATACCGTCCAAATCAATTTTTGCAGATCGCAGATCATTTTGAAGCGATAGTGCAGACTTTTTATCTGAAGCTCGCCCAGTTGTTCCAGCGGGAGCACCCGAATCTACTTGCGTCACCCAATCAATATACGATTGAACGTCCTGACCAATTATTCCAATTCCATCAAGCCAACTTGTATTTGTTGCTTTACCTTCGCTTTTATTTTTATTAAAGTTGATTACGGTCTCCACATCGCGCGCTTGGCAATATGTATAGCCTAGTCCTTCAAATGAGCAACCAATCGCTTCACCCAAGCGATTGTTCGTGATTCCTTTCATTTTACTGCCAAGGCTACGCTCACGAAAAAAAGATACAAAATTATCAATCAAGTTTCCTGTTGCAAGCATCAACGAACCAACTAAACCAGATGCGAGCGTAGAACCTAAACCTAAAACTTGAGCGCCAATTTGTGCAGACAAATTAGGATTTTTAGTTAAGCACTGGTCGCTTTGCTTTAACCTAGAAAATAAAACATTGGAGTATTTTTGGAAATTATCAATTGTCTCAAGTCGTCGTCTTGTTTTTTCTTGATTAGAAAGCTTTTGAGACTTTGCGATATTTACTTTTGTAGTCACCAATTCAGTTTTTAGCGCAGTAATGTATGCAGCATCAGGCGTTGCCGCTCTTGACTCAGCTTGGATCGCAAGTTCCAAATCATTAGACTGCATTGACATATATTCAAGATCATTTTCAGCAACACGTTCTTTTAAAAGCTGTGGAATGTTTAAAGCTTCAATATCAGATAGCGCCCCTGATATGCCTTTACATGCATTATCATCTCGAATATTTTCAATAATGTATTTTAATCCAGCCCCATCATTCAGGGCTGCGCTATTAATCGGACCTTTGCCTTTGCATTTGCTACCAAATGCAAAAAATAAATCATTTGTTGGATCATAGCTTTGCGCATGAGCATAACTAAAATAAAATAGTGTTACTAAAACACAGAAGGCTGTTTTCACTTTGAACCTCCTGCGGGCAGCCTTGTATTTTGGTTGATTTCAATTTTTTCCAAAATGTTTCTAGCATTAGAAAAAGATTTTAATGAAGTGACTCGAATAAGAACAAGATCATTTTTTGCATTCCAAAACAAAGACTCCGCAATAAACTTCCCATCTTGCCCTACATCCCTAGAGCATTCATAGGTTCTTGCCTTGCTTTGAAGACAGCCTCGGTTAGTTTCTTTTTTATCAGCCGACATTGTTTGTTCACGGCTTTTTTTCCAATATCGTTCTGCGCTAAACTTATTTGCAAATGTTTTTGGTTTATTATGCAAAACTAAGACTTGGGGATTTGATAACTTCTCATCTGAAACGCGATAAAGTTTAGAGTTTAAGGATGGCAATTCAACTTTAGTTGAAAGCTTAAATGGTATCTTTATAGAAAAAGTTGGTGATATATGGATTTCATTTTGCTCACCGGCAAACAGCAAAAAAGGAAAGCTAAAAAAAATAATTAAAAAACAATTTTTCACAATTTCCTTTCGGCATAAATAATTGAAAAGATTAGCTATGTCGCTTATTTACTGGACCAAAGAGCAGCGTTTTTAAATAGGCTTAATTTTATGGTATTTCATAAATAAAATCAATTCAACCTTCGCGCTCCAAACAGGGGCACATTTTCTTTTTTCTGGGCTCTTGTCCAAGAACACGCGAAAATAAGGTCAACAGATCATATTTTTGGAGGTGCCTATGCAAATCGTTTCAATCTATAAGTTTAAAAACCCCGAGGCAGCTAATCAAGCTGTCGAAGCTCTATGGCGAAGACTGTCAGGCGGTTTTGATCGCACCGTGGGGTCGTCGGGATCTGAAATCTGGATCACAAGTTTTTGTGACGACGCTTATTTAGCAGGGCAAATCTGCGAAAGCCACGGCGGTGTAGTGAAGTGATTAAGCATGGAGGCGCTCCTTTTTTCAATGGATCACAATTGATTTATGCGGCGTTTGTTTTGTACGCCAACTATCAAGTTTTTAAATGGATCTACCAAGCCGTTAAACTTGTAGCGACCTCAAACTTTTTAAATACTCTAATTCATAAGCTCACGCCGAAGTCGGTCATCCAGCGACGCATTCAAGAGAAAAAGCAAATGATCATTGACGAGAAAGACCGTAAAGAAAAAAATCATCAAGAGGCACTTGAACTTCATAGAAAATATCAAGGCGTTTGGTTCAATGTTGGTTTTATCGAAGAAGATCGAGCTACTCTGTTTAAGGGCTACGAAGATATTAAATGGCAATGGGGCTGGCACCGTGTTGAAAATCCGCAACGATATTCGCCCGACGACTCACGGCACCTTGCTTTTATGTTATTTCAAGAAATGAGCATCTATCGCGACCAATTCATCATTCATAAGAATTGGTCGCCAGCAATGGAAGTTTTCTGGCGCAAGATATTGCCGAAGCAGTTTGTTAAAAAGCGTGATTACTTTGATGAGCAGGCGCAACAAGCAGCCACAGATTTTGAGTCTGACGCTCCTACAAAGGCTTCTGCTTAAGTTTTTTCTCTGCGATTTCTCGTTGGATTTTTTCGCTGACCGACTCTTTGGTGTATATCATATAAATGTCGACGATCTTAAATATTACGTTAATCAAAAGCGCCGAGATCAAAAAATAAAATGCCACGAGCGCATTTTTACAAGGGAGAAAAAGTTTGAATACATTGCCAAAAACTAGTCCTAAAATAAAGAACCACGTCGCAAGCACGAAATTAAAAAGCAGGTCGCCTTCCTCTAGTGTCTTTTCAAACTTAGATTTTTTCCGTTTTTTCGGCGGCTTCACAAACTCTCCATTAAAACCCACGACAGCATCGCTACAAAAAAGAAAATCTTGGTTAAAAACGGCGGTGCGATCACAGCGCCCAAGATTGATATTAAGAACGCAAAATAGCAGATCTGTGATATATGCGTTTTAAAGTTTTTTCGTCTCATAACTTGAATAAATGGATTATTTATATTTTTTCCATTTATTCAAGAATGGAGACCAAGTTTCAGCTTTTTCACCTCTACAACAAAAAGGTACTCAGTCACGGAGCCTTTCGCCTATATCGTCTATTCTTGGACATAGACGCAGTACAAGCCCAACCGTCCCCTATAAAAGCAACACGGGGGATTTTAAGCGGTTTTACAGGGCTATCTGAGAATAGCCTAAAGGCGGCAATTGCCGAGCTTCTGGATCTAGGGCTTGTTGTTTTAAAGTCCGAACGACCAAGCCTTTGGCAGGTCAATACACCTGACAAGTTCAACCACGAAGCTCTCGCCAAACTCATAGACCACGATAGCGAGTCCGCAACTACTGAGCCTGATTCCGCACAAACTGACGCTAAATAATATTGTAGATCATATACAGAATAGAGCATTTAGATTTTTTTAATTTTTATGATTTTTTTAAGTGCCTTATATTTTAAGGTTTCCAGTGATTTTTGCTTTAGGATTTATTCGGTCTTTTTCCATTTATGATTTATAAGGAGAAAGTTTCTTTATGATGACAACTGACGAATATATCTTCTGGGTAGTTCCTGATCTAGCTGAAAAGCCAAAAACCTACAAGATCTACCGAGCAACTGATCGAACTCAAGCGATTGCCATAGCTGTATTTGAAAACAAAGACTACGACGTCTTTGAAATCACCCGAGATGTTTCTCTTACTTATACCGAACGCCTTAAGATCCTTGCGGCTTGCGATCTATTTTTACAAAAAATGTATTTTTATAACTGGGACTAATTTTTGAATGGGTTGGGGTTCGCCGCTTGAGGCGAAGCCAAATCCCCTAATATATTTTATACATTCTGTATACGCCCCTACAGGTGGGTCAAATAACCGTCCCCAGTGGGTGAAACTCATTTTTAAACCCACTTTTAAAATCTTCCATTTAAAAAATAGACCCACAGGAGGAGGTCAGAAAATGGAAGAAAAAAGTAAGTTCTATTTTAAACGACTGCCATCAAAGATTTTAAATGCCGACACATTGCTGGACAACAACGACAGAGGGCTATTGGCTAAAATCGCCAACTTTTATCCGAATCCGTGCTTTTTGTCAGTGGACTACTTGACGGAGGTAATCCTAGGTTGCGGTGAAAAATCATTTTACCGCTCGGTTTACAAACTTCAATTTTTAGGTCTAATCGTTTTTCAGAGAGGAA
Source organism: Bdellovibrionota bacterium (assembly GCA_052034855.1). Taxonomy (GTDB): domain Bacteria; phylum Bdellovibrionota; class Bdellovibrionia; order Bdellovibrionales; family Bdellovibrionaceae; genus Pseudobdellovibrio. The sequence continues at coordinate 8,982 of JBPOIE010000067.1, forward strand.
AAAAGACACGCCCTAACCGCAAGTTTCCAAACACCTACACTTTTGTTAATAACCCAAGCCTTTGGAGACTTCCTAAGCCACTAAGTGACGAAATTGCCGCCGACTACGCCAAACTCGGGTTTGGAGAACTTATCTTAAAAAATGAACAATTCTTAGATGAATTGGATTTTAAAACGCAGTTTAATAAATCGTTCCCAAAGCACCAAATAAAAATCAAGTCCACCACCTCCGAAATCACTGGAGAAATCCAAAAGACTAAAGACACATTTGTAGTAGAAAATCTAACACCAGAACAACGACAATATTTCGATTGGTTGGATTTTCTAAATAGCCCTCATATCGGCGAAACAAAAATTATCGCAGATTATTATAAACAAAAAAATAAAATTGAAAATACAAAATTAAAAAATCAAGCGGAGGTTGACGCATACGAAAAAAAATACTTAGCGAGATTAGAGGCAATGTTTTTTGAGGTTAGCAACAACCCAAAAAATATTATGGCTCGCACACTTTCAAATCTAGCTACTAATCTTGAAGCGAAAGGATTGACTGGAGACGAAATCTCAGTCGAACTAAAAGCAGAAGCGAAAAAAATTAGACAAAGAGACTCCGCCGAGAACTAATTTTTTACTTTCAAAGCCCCTCACTCAATCAATCAAAGCCTATTAAATGATAGGTATTCATAATTTCATTAAAATCTAAATTGACCGCGTACATAAACTTTTCGCCATTCGGGTGGGTGAGAATATTGCCTTGAGTTGCGGTAATTTTAAAATCAATATTTTTCTTTATCAGAGCAAAATAGCATTGAATAAAACAAGCCGTCACACACACTGGATCAATGTCATTGATAAACAGATGCAGCGTCTTTTTTTGTTTGTATTGTTTTACAAATGACAGAGGTATAGAACCAAATCCACAACACATATCATTTAATCTAACAACTTTTACTTTCGTAGCATTACACGTTGCTAGACTCCCCAATAAATCAGAAATACCTTCAGGCGTAAAATGTTGAGCGTGAATAACTTTGCCAAACTCGCTAACGCATTTTTCATACAGCAATCCTAAATTGTCCCTATATGGGTGCTCTTTTTGCTCCAAAAGATATTCTAAAATAAGTGGCAGGCAGTTATTAGCATATTTCTCATTTTCTCTTAGTGACTTTTTTGTAATACCACCCTTTAGCAAATCCAAAAAAATGCCAAATGCTTTTCTATACTCCAAATTGTTATTATTTTTAAAATCGCAGAACGCCTTAAATAGTTTCATAGTTTTCCCTTTCGTTTTTTAATAATTTCAAGACAACTTTCATTTCTTTTGGGTCAGTGACCATTTTTAAATGGCATTTAATTTTTTCAATCTTCTCAGCCTGTTCTTCACGGGCAATCATTGCCTCTTCAGCATTTAAGCTTGGGTCGGGACATAAATTGGCTAATACAACCGTGTCTAAGCCGTGAACGGTCTTAGTGGCAGCTAGCCATTTGTCAGATTTTTTTGATTTGTATTTCTTTTTACTAGGATTTTTTTGCTCTTTTAGAAAAGCTTTTAAACCATAAGTCTCATTGATATAATTTGAATAAAGCCATTTAATTTTATTTAACCACGGCTTTTTACAATATCTCTTATTGCTAGGATCAGTTTTATAAAGCTCATTGCCACGACGAATACGCTTCAATGTATCTGCCACAGACCAAGAATTAAAATCATTGAATTGATGAGAAACTTTTTTTGTTTTACAAAACTTTTCGATAAGATCTTTTAAATTGTCCCAATCTACATAAATCAATTTTCCACGGTAAATGTATTGGGTTCCGCTTTGATTACGGGGCTTCTTCCTAATCGCTTTTGCCATATAGTTCTCCTTTGTTTGTTATGAACATTTGTTCAATCAACAAACTCAGGATAGCCGTTTCAATTTCGTCTTTTTTGAAGACCCCCGATACGCACTTCAAGGAGGTGCTCGGGGGTAATTTAATTATAGATCGTCTAAATAATCGTAAAAGTCGCCGTCAATAATATTGGATTTGTCCATTGCCTCACGGACATTGTTCAAACTTTTTGCGGTAGCCAATCGTCTCGAAACGAAATCGGAGTCCACTTTAAAGCCAAGACGACCGTCAAACTCATAATTCATTTTGCTGGCAATAAATCCCATAGCCCCTAGCTTTTCATTTTTATCTCTTTTACCCATAAGATATGGCGAGAAGAGTTCGAAATAAATGACTATATAAAATCTTAAGAAATGAAACTTTTGAACGTCTACAACCAGCTCGCCGCTAGAATTAATTTTAAGAAAACTTTTTTTCCAAGGCGAAGAAGCATCCAGCGTCTTATTTTTTATTTTAATGAGCGACTGCTTGTGATGTTTAATTTCTTCTTTTAAATCTACAAGGAGCGGACCGATTTGTATGTCTTCGCTGTTTTTATAATAATCGTCCACGTTAGCAAGTGCTTTTTTTAAATCAATTTTCAATTTTTCAACTTCATTTTTTTTCTCGAAAGTTAATTTTTTTAAACCGTAATGCAATCGTTTTTCTCTAGGCAAATCACTTAAAAACTTGTTGATCGCAGTCGCGCGATTTTTCGCACTCATATTTTTACAAAAAACTTCAGGACAGAATTGCTCTTCGCGATACCTAAAGCCCGTATTGGTTTTGGGTAGCATTATTAACTGTCTAAAAATGACTTCAATGTTTGCATAGGCTTCATATGGTATCCCCCAGCGACTAAAATAAGAAAAGAACTGACCGTCTTTAGTCGTCTTGTCGTATTCACCGTTGTCCAATTCTTCAGGGGTAATGACTTCTTTTTCTAATTCAATAATTAAGCTCATAATAAAATCATAACAATCCTAGATCCTCCGATCAATCGAACCCCCGAAGGTGGTCGAGTTGCGTCCTTCGGGGGTTCCTCTAAAAGTCGTGCTTTTATTTCATATACTTTAAAAAATGGGGCGAAGTGCCAAAGGCAGAGCGACCGCTCATTCCTAGCCTTTAAAAGCACAGCACATTCCAAAAAAAATCCCTTTTGACTTTAACGCCACCTTTTTGCCATTCTTTGGTAGACACATAAGTTTGAGGTGCCTGTGCCGAAAGGTGTGGGGGTTCAAGTCCCCCATCGCGCACCAGTTCCGTCAGTACTCGAACCCACACGCTGGGTCGGGTTAAACGGAATCAGTTTTCCTTCTTTTTCTTGAGTTTCCATTCCTTCAACACAAAATCCATCAGTGCCTGTCGCGTTGAGTGCTTCTTTTTTTGGAGCATACATTCCAATTTTAATCTTCATCGGGTGGATTTCTACAAATTTTATTAAATTACTAAAAATCGGTCTTTGTTTTTCAACCGGAGCGGTATCTAGTCGCTCTATCGTTCTTCTTATTCGTTCAACCAATCCCTTTTGATCAATTTCATGCTTCATTGCTTCATGAATATCTTTTTCTAATTTTTCTTTAGCCAATTTCAATTCTTGTATTTTCAATTGTCCCTGCCTGATTTGTTCATAGAACAAATCAGCAGGTAAATCGGTCGGAAGCTCTGACACTCGCTGAACTAAATTACTGACTTTTTTAGATGACGCTAAAATTTCAGATTCAATTTGTTTTTGTCGTGATTGAACTTCAGGTAATTCCTGATTTACTTTTGATCTGTATATAGAAACCCATTTTTCGATTAAATGCGGGTCATTCAATAGTTGCTTTAAAGAATTGAGTACAATTTCTTCGATCCGTGGCGCGCGAACGTTTTTGATCTGACATTCATGAGCCATTTCTTTTGTGAACGGATTTTTAATCTGAGCATGGCCATAATAAAAATGCTTTTCTTTGCTTCGGCCAGTTCCACTTTTGCCGCCCATAGGTTTACGGCATTCACCACAGACAAGTAACTCAGTTAATGAAAAGGGGTGATTCTTCCATTCGTCAGGTTTGTACTTGTTTTTATTTTTCGTAAGCCTATCTTGAACTTGACTGAATACCACCTCGTCAATAATCGGCTTCCATGCGGCTTGAATTAATGTTACTTCGCCTGACTTATCTTTAACTTCACGTTTTGCGATATAGGTTTTGTTTGTTAAAACTGATTGTAACGTATCAACCGAGAAAAAGATTCCGCCTTTGGCGATTCCATGTTTATTTATATAAGATTTGTTTCTAATCCCAAGCTCAGTTAGTTTCATTTGAGCTTTCCGAACGCTGCCTTCAGATAAGAAAATTTCAAATATTTTTTGAACTTCCACAGCTTCTTGTTCGTTAATCAGTAGTTCACCTTTATTTTTGATGTTGCGGTCGTAGCCCAGTGGAATTGTGCCGCCATTAAATAAACCGCGCTTAGCACGAGATTCCCAGTTTGCAGAAATTCGTTCAGCTGTTTGTTTTCTTTCGTACTGCGCGAAATTAATAAGATTGAAAACCATCATTTCGCCTGCAGCGCTTGTTGTGTCAAAGTGTTCACGCAGAGTTATAAAGTTACAGCTATGCTTTTTTAAAAGATCCCAGATCTCACAGAAATCTCTGATACTTCGTGATAGCCTAGAAAGCTCAGTCGATATAATCAGATTGATTCGGCCAGCTTGAACGTCTGAAAGCAGTCTTCTAAATTCAGGACGATTCATATCTTTGGCAGACTTTCCTTCGTCGCAATAGAATTCAATGATTGAACCCCAGTTGGAATTCATTTTGTTTTGGTGTTCAACATATTCAATAATGCGATTTTTTTGCGATACCAGCGACCCCTCTTGAATTCGAGCTTGCTCTTCTGTCGATACTCGTAAATAAATTCCAACTCGTCTCATGCTGCCTGCCTTTGACTGCCAGTCTCAGCTTCTGAACTAACTTCGTCAATTTCTAGCAGGCACTCGATCAGCCGCACAATACGCTTTTCATACTCAGTTCTATTAATTTTGATCTGATCAACTTCGATTCTACTTTCATTTTCCTGTTTTTTACTCAATCTCTATTTTTTATCATCATCACTGACCCCCTTTATTCTATTTACCCCTTACTATTTCAATACCCATACCACCAAACCTAACCCCCGCTTCGTGACCACTTTCCCGAAAATCGTTTATGGGGAGTTGTCACGAAAAGCAGGAGGGGGTTGGGTTTGGTGGTCCTCGCGAAAATTCTGATTTGATTCAAGGACTTAATAAAAATGATAGGTGATGATGACCAGAATTTTTACCAGAATAAAATTCTGCAGAATTATTCTGGTAAATCTAAGGTTAAAATTTGATTTAGTATTTTTGTAAATTTATGATTTGAACGTGATTGCGAACAGCTGATTTTGAATTGCTGAAATATTTTATTCAGTTAAAGCTGTTCGTGAAATTTGAGGGCGTTCGTAAGTACGTTCAGTATTTTTCAAGTTATTTTGAAAATTCTAACAGTTCATGAACATTTCCGCTTGGGTCCTTAAAAGCTGCATACAAACCTACAGGACAAGGCTGCGGAGTATTATGAACGAATTCCACACCGCTTGATTTAAGATTTGTCATAGCTAATGCCAAGTCAGGAGTTTGAAAGTTAATTAATGACTGAGCTGTTTTTCCATATTCGGTTAGTGACGGCTTTTCAACCTGACATAATACCAAGTGGATACCATCGTGCTTAAGCGGAACTAGGTTGGGATAAAAATCTTTAGTCTCAATTTGAAAACCTAATTTACCACTATAAAAGGCAAGAGCTACGTCCATATTATGTACATTTATTTGATTCACGCAAATTTTTAGCATCTCGTAGTCCTTGTTAAATATTTTTTATGTTTACTGCAAAACTTGATAAAGGCTTAGTTTGTTTCCAAAGGGGTCTACAAAGTCAAACATCGCAATGACGCCTTCTATTCGTTCGATATCGCTAACGGTAATTCCTAAATTCTTTAAGCGAGTAGATTCGACATCAATATTTTCAACTCCAAGACGAACAACACTGTCGCCGGCAAGTACCTTTTTAGTTTGAAAAACTTGAAGCCACGCACCTGATGAAAGCTCAAACTCAGCAATACCTGGAACCGGTTGAATTGTCTCTCTAGGACCAAGAATTTTTTTATACCAAGAAACCGCTTCTTCAAATTTATCGGCCGATATCCCAATTGTAACACTTGTGATTTTCATTCCGACATCAGCTGTAGCATTTGCTCGGACTGAAAAAGAAAAAACGAGTAAAGCCGCATATATAAAGTTCGTAATTTTAAAACATTTTTTCATTGCTTATATCCCCATTTGTAATGCTATGGGCTTATAGCACGGCGAGCCAAGGATTTCAAATTTGCTGAGCGAAACGCGCATTTTCGATCTAAATGGAAAGTGCGCTATATAAATTTTATAAAACTGAATTATTTAGACTACTCATCATCGTCAGAATAGCTATCAAGCTTATGTACAGGATAAATATCTAAATTCTGTTCTCGATTATCAATAATCCGTTTCAAAAAAATCGTTTGCGGTTTTGAATCCACAAACAAATATTTCAGACGATATCTTAGCTTGCCTTTTCCATCACGATAAAATGGCCACGACCGATCACCAACGTTATCTTCTTTGGGAGTTGTCACATTGGCCTGAATCCTGGTTACAGCATTGTCGAGCTCTTCTAAAAAGCTATCGACGAATTTAACATCCTCAGTAGAGCTGTAGATGTGATCTTCGATATGAGTTTGGTCGTCATCAAATTGTCGTGTTTTGACAATTTTCATTTTTTGAATCTTTTCAAGCGCGACTTATCTCCGACTTTGTATTCGGTGACTTCGCCTTTAAGCGCCTGATTTGAAGATAACAGACTGCTTTGAAGTGAGGAAATCTCATTCAATAAACCTTCATAATACTCTTCGCTCATAAGCACACAGGCGTTGCCTTCTCTTTTTTGGATTCGGATAGGCTTGTCGCTAGCCATTTCCATGTATTCTTTTAAATTTGCTCTAAATGACCTTGGCGAAGTTGAGTCCATAAAACACCTCATTGTGTACTTATATGTGTACACAATATTTTGGTAGAAATCAAGTTATTTTATAAAAATTTAACCTTCGGAATTTCTGAAGCACTGCTGCCTTACAAAGGCCTCTGATGCACCAATCATTCGAGCAACAGCCGTGTATGAGCCGTATTTTTCTTTCAAATTGTTCAAATTTACAGGATTTAGCAGCTTGGCTTCAGGATAGGCCTCAAACTCTATAAACAAAACAGGCTCAGTTCTGTTTAATTGATTACCAAGACCACAACCCGGTTCGTCTACTTCGGATTCTCGGGCACCAGATGTAACAGGGTCTGCACTGAATACATGATTTACAAATCATTCCAATGACAACAATAACACTTAAACTCAATGTCAAAATTTAATACAAAAAATGTTAACTGATGTTACTAGAGAATAAGGCAAGAGGTTGATAATCTCCAACTACAAAACAAACAAAAGGAGAATCAAATGAAAGCATTATTTTTAACAGTTCTTACAACGATCGGTGTTGTTTCATCAGCATGGGCAACGACACATTATATCGTTTCTGGACAAATTGTCACTTTTACGAGTGGCATCAGTATTTCTTGCAACACTTACGGTTCTGGAGCGCAGTACGAACTAGCAATTGGCCAAGGACTCGAAGTTGGAGACGATCAAGTTATTTGCACTTACTAACAGAGCCACCAGCCCAGCTTCAAAGGAGGATTCGTTTTTTGTCGAATCCTTCTTTGAAGCTGCTGTTTAATCACTCTTCTCCAAAAAACGGATTTGGAATATTCAATAGGACTTTTTTAATCGTATACGTCGCTTTTTTAACAATGATATTTTTTGGTTCATAATCCCCGATTTTCGATTCTACAATATGACCCGTAAGGACTTGCCCATCGATTAAGGAAGGAAGATCCAAGCTCTGTGCTTGAAATAAAAAGTAAGTTGTTCCAGCACTCAGTTTTTTTCGCTCTTGATAGATCGCGAGTTCCTCTTGATCATCAATGGAAAGTTTTCCTGTAACTTCAGCTTGCCGACTATGATGTCCGTTGGCCACGAGGTGACTGGCAAATTGATCATCGGTTGCCAAGACGAAACCATGTTGCATCCCATGAGACATTGAGTGTTCTGCATGTTGGGCCTGTGCTTGAGAGCCTAACCCTATCAAAGCAAAAACTACAGCTAGAATTTCTTTTTTTATAACAGTTCTTTTTTTCATAATTACTCCTTGTGAAATCAGAAATTAGCGAAAGAATCTCACAGCCGCCACAGCAAAGATTGCAAGTCGAATCATGCAATAAACGCATGTCTAGGGTTTCACATTTCATTGAAATTATACCGAAGAAACTGTAGATTGATCCCGTGAATCGACTTCAATTTTCTTTAAATTCAGATCAATTAGAACTGCTGCTTGCTTTTGAAAATGCAAAAGGCTTAGGGCATTTGGCTGAAGTGATGGCGAAAGATCCCTCTGTTGTATCTCGAAATTTACAAAGAATAGCCGAAGATTTCCCTGTGTTAATAAAAATTAAAGGACGCTGGGAGATTACCCCGCTTGGACTGCAAATCAATCAACAAACCCGCAATTATCTTGAAGGCCAAGAAAAATTAATTTCCACAGCAAGAGTACAGAAAAAAACAAATGCAATTGCTTTTGATGACCGCTCAACCTTGATCATCATTAATGCGCAAAATGGCCTCTTTGACGGAACTCAAGAGAATCGGAATAACTCAGAAGCTGAAGAAAATATTGCTCGTTTATTAAATGTTTGGCGATCTCAAAAACGAAATGTGATTCATGTTAAACATGTCTCTGACAATCCGAACTCTATTTTCTTTAAGAATTCTTCAGGAAGTCATTTTTTGAAAATTGCTGAACCAATGAACGATGAAATTGTTATCGAGAAATCGAAATCCAGTGCCTTTGCAAATACAAATTTATTAGAAATTTTAAATCAAGAGTCTTGTTCTGAAGTCATATTGGTTGGATTTACAGCAAATGAATGCATCGATGCCACAGCCAAAGATGCAACTGCCCTAGGTTTCGATACTTTTGTTTCTAGCGATGCCACTGCCACTTTTGATTTGCGAGATTCAAATGGAAAACTTTTTAAAGCGGACAGAATTCATCGGCTAACTTTAGTAAATATCAATGCATTCAGTGCCAAAGTTATGACGACCGACGAGATCATATCCGCTCTCAAATAATTATTTTTCTTCAAATTGACAAGTCGAACCTAAAACCAACAAAACTGATGATTCTTTTTTAAGTAATCCTAGCTTCATCATTTTCTCAGATAGGTCTGCAATTTCAATGTTATCCGCATTTGATAATCGACTTTTACTATAACGCTCGATCAATTTTCCAAATTCAATGGCTTCTTGAATAGTATTTGGAGTATTGAGCTTCTCGTATTTTTTTAATGCTGCTGAAAATTCTCTTGTTAAATACATTCCAATACCGTTGCTTTCAGTATTAATTGCAACTTCATTACCTTCAGATCTTGTGTAAAAAACTTCATAGGCATCTCGTTGTGAAGTAGCACTATTTTCAATTTGATAACCCAGAGAAATCAGATTTTCATTTTCTGTATACACACTCAATATTTGATTTATACCCTTATTATCTTTAAATTCGATTTCATTTTCGCCTTTAACAAGCACTAATTCATGCAGATTATTCTCCATAAGATCTATGATATTGAGTGATTTTACAGTCTCAACATCATAAGTAGCCGCCGCACAGGTAAGTTTATTGATCGTACCTGCCTGAGCTGAAAAACCGACCACGAAAGCCAAAAGAGCCATAGTTTTATTCATAAACGAAAACCTTTCTATATTGTTCATTTTCAATTAAATATTCTATTTGAGCCCAACATCGAATATTGAGCTCCACGGGAATCCTCAGCGAAGAATATGCCAAATTTAAGCCTCCTATGACCTATTTGAACAAAATATCCTGTTGATTCATTTGACTAAAATCAAAAATTGTCATTTTCGAACTCATTTCTCTTCATATATCCTTCGTAAAATGATGGAAGAAATCGTGCCCCAAACTCAATAAACACGTTCTCATGAATATTTTAGCCTTAAAACTGATTCCTTCCTTGTCTTTTTATCCCCCGTTAGGGTATGAATACCCTTCAAATACTTCTTACCTGAAAGGTCACACATGAAATCAATTACAGAATTTTCTCAACCCACTTTACAAAAATTTTTAGCTGCAAAAGCAACTTTAACAGCTGAAGGTAAAAATCCTGAAGAGATCATGACTGCAATTGGCGAGTCTTTCAAAATGGAAGGTGACAAATTAAAATTTATCTTCGCAGCAGCTGATCTCGTTGTTGAACAAAAAGCTTTCCGCCGCGTTTTAGTAGCAAGCATCGCTGAAGGCGAAGCAGCCCCTGCAAAATACACAAAAGTTGAAGACAATTATTACTTAGTAGAAACTATGGATATGTTCAAACCTATGACAGCTGCAGCAGCTCCTGCAGGAAAAGGTTTTGGTCGTGGCGGTGGACAACGTGGTGGCGGGAAAGCCTCTGGCGCTCCGAAATCTTCTCCATGGGGCGCAAGTCCTGAAGAAATCGCAGCAAAGAAAAAAGCTTCTGCATTAGCAGCTCAAGCTAAAAAAGCATAATTTAAAAATTCTATTTACGGGACTCGGACACGATGTTTGGGTTCTGTTTTTTAAAATATCAAAAGACTACATAATATCAGCTTAAGTCTTCGTCCTACGGAAAAAACTTAAGCTGATTTTTTTTGGGATTCACGTCTGTACGATGCAGTTCTTAAATTCAGGTTTGCTTCGTGTATAAACCGCAGCTGTGTTTCGACCATTGAATCAAAGACTGTTAATAAATTATCATGAACACGTGATTGTAATTGAAATCCTTTGAGTTCTCCTAATAGTTCAATCGTATGGTGAATAGCTTCGATCGTTGAAAAACAACCTGCTCGCGGCTGCTTACGAACGCGAAATGTCGAGGGCTTATCCGACGAAAAACAAATTCTTGGAAGCGAATGTAAATTCGTGCTTTGTCTGACCATTTTTTTTGCTGTGGCCCAGGTGCCATCAATCACAAAAATTCGTAACTTTTTTTGAGGACTAAATAAATTCTGTTTCTCAGGCTTTGAAATTTGTGAAATATCTTTTGATTTTTGACCTGGGTATAAAATCATAGATTCATATTCAGTGTCTTCGATCAGCTGATTGACAAGTTGGTCGTTTGAATAATCTTGTCCTTTGATCAAATAAGAATTCTGCAAACAGAGGTGCGACATTCTTCCTGTTGCAATTCTTCTTGCGGCTTCGATCGGGTGAATCAAAATCACAAAGTTGATTTGAGGATCAAATGATTTCACATGAGAACAAAAACAACTAAAATTTGGTTGTGAACAGTTCCGGCAAACCGTTCTGTATTGAGGAAGCTGATTTTGAAATTGAATTTTATTTTGTTTATACTCTGAGACCGTCATACGAATATTACCAACGCAACTCGACTTTTTAGCAACACACAGTCCATTTTTTCGTCTTATTCTGATCCAACGTCGTGGCACTGATTTGACCCTCTCGCGAAAGGACCTTAACCTAAGATTAAGAAAAAGAGGGTTCAAAAAATGAATTCAAAAATACTCCTAGCATCCTTCATTTGTTCTTTATCCGTAACTGCTTATTCAAAAGCGATGTCAGCCCCTAAAGATATGAAATACACAATTTCCCCGCTGTTTGGTTACGAAACAGTCTTCAGAGCCACTCCTACTCCTCACACGGCAACACACGCGATGTACGGAGCACGCTTAACAGTGGGCTCTGATGCGATCTCTGGAGAACTTGAGTATACAAAATCATCTGATACGGAAAACTTTTTAGTGGCTCCTGAAAAAGTTGTCACGAATGATGACAAATTAAAACTGGGTCTTCGCTCAACATACCGTTTGAACGATGCGATCTTCACAACAGCCCGCCTTGGTGGTCAAGCGACACAGTCTGAAAGAACCGAAACTTCTGGTGGTATTTCTACCACCATCAAAGATGATCCCGTCTATCACCCTTATGCTGGAGCCCATATTGGCCTTAAATTAGGACCTATTTCGGTCAGCGTTGGTGCAACAGCAATTATTAAAGACACCAAGGACATGTCAAAAAATGATTTTCAGCATACGTTATCAATCACTTTGGGAAATTAACAAAACCAAAGTCTAGAAGTCGTTCGCACGACTTCTAATTTCTAGCTGTTCAATGAAACTGACTGTAAAATAATGATTATGTTACGTAAATTATCTACGCCCCTTATTATTCTTTTATTTTGCTCAAATTCAAAAGCCATTTTTATGATTGAACCTTCCGTGGGAATTCGTCAGGAAACTTTGAAAACTACAACGCTTTCCCAAGTCGACTCACAACTTAAGTTGAATGCTCCAACATTTGGATTAAAACTAGGATTTGCATCACCTATTGGAATCAGCTTTGATATTTCCGGGCAACAAACATCAGGAAAAGCAGCCTCCGAACCTGCTGTTAATGATGAACCAGAATTTACACACACCATTGGCTCTGCTCAAGTGGGCGTCAGTGCAATGGGAATTCTAAAAATTTATCTTGGTTATATTTTCTCAAGCCAACTTGAAATTAAAAGTACTCCTTCTGCTGAAGGATTTAAAATGAAAGGACCTGGGTATCAAGCAGGTCTCATGACTTTTCCATTTCCACGAGTTGGCCTTGGACTTCAGTATAACGTACATCAATTTAATGAAATCACTGGTACAAATTATACAAACGGAACGGAAATAAAAAATTATTTTGAGAAAATCGATGTTCAAGATATTTCTGCCAGCTTATCAATTCTATTTTAAATAAATTTGATTTCAATTTTAGATAATAAAAAAGGTGATGTTTCCACATCACCTTTTTTTTATTTTAATATTAATTTATAAATGATTACTGAAGAGCGGCTTTAACAGCTTTGTCAGCTTGAACTAATCCTTTACCATATTCATTCGCTGTATTTGGACCCAATGGCATAGCCGTTGTTGCCAAAATTGTACGAACTTGAGCAGGAGTTAATTTTTTATTTGCAGATTTGATCAAAGCAACAACACCAGCAACATGCGGAGTTGCCATTGAAGTTCCGTCAAACAAAGCATAATCAGATCTCACAGTAGATAACTCAGCAGAAGCTGTTTCACCTTTAGTGATTAAATCGATTAACTTTAAACCTTCAGTTTGTTCGATCATTGCTACTGCAATGTCTAACTCAGAACCGTCTTCAGTTAAAGAACCTTGCATTAAACCAGAAGTATTATTGTAAATAACAACTCCCGTGGCTTGAGCAGCCATGGCATTAGCTACTTTTTCAGAGAAACGGATTTCTCCGCGGCTGATCAATGCAAACTTACCTTTAACGTCAACTTTTGCGAAATCTTCTGGTTTACCTAAACCAGCTGGAACAAGTAGTCCTGATTTAGGAACTGTGATTTCTTTTGTTCCACCGAAAGCAGAAGAATTCACACGAATTTTTCCAGCAGATGTAATAAGATCAACTAAAGAATCACGACCTGAACCACGAGGAATCGAAGATAATACTGACGCTCCTGGAGCAACAACATCAAGTTCAGGACCCCATTGAGAGAAAGATGTTTTCTTTAAATCAGAACCAATCGCACCAACTGCTACAGCTGTTGGTAAAGCTGCAGGGTAGCTGACTTTTGGTGTTCCATCGTTACCAGAAGCGGCAACAACAACAACTCCCGCTTTTTCAGCGTTTTGAACAGCCATGCGTTCCGCAGAAGATGTCATTGGACCACCTAAAGACATACTGATGACGTCAACTTTTTGTTGAATACCCCAGTTGATACCTTGTGCGACTGCGATATTACTGCAACCTAAGTCACCGCAAACACGGCCCATGAGTAACTTCGCTTTTGGAGCAACACCTGTGAAACCAGTTGCAGCGTTATAAGCACCTGCAATTGTTCCCGAGCAATGAGTTCCATGGCCTTCTTTATCTAAATAATCTTCTGGATTTGGACCAGTATCGCTTTCAAAAAAGTTTTGTCCTTTTTCGAAATTATCTTTGATCGCAGGGTGTTCTTTATCAATACCTGTATCTAAAACAAGAACTCGTGCATTCGCACCAGCATCAGATAAAGCCCATGCCTCAGGTGCTTTAACAGTTAAAATTCCCCACGGTGTTTTTTCACCAGCTTGAAAGATTGGTGATGCAGGAGTTACAACTGGAACTTCAGTTGCTGGAACTTCTTCAGGTACAGTTGAAATTTTGTAACCGTTCGTTGGTTTTGGTGAAGGAGTAAAAAACTCAGCTTCAACAACTGCAACTTCTGGATGATTTCTTAATTGATCGATCACTTTTTGGTTTGGAGTTTGAATGACCATTCCGTTAATATTTTTTAATGAACTTTTTAGGCCGTAAACACGTCCCCATTCATTTTGCATAAAGCTTTCCATGGCCATGTGTCCTTGCTGACTTTTATAGATCACAAGGTATCTATTTTTAGCAGCAACTGAAGCCTTCGCAGAGGTAGCCAATCCTGTAGCTAAACCTAGAGCTAATGTAAGCTTTAATGTCGTTTGTAAAATAATTTTAATAAATTAACTCTTTCTTGAAATGGAAAAAATGGTCCAAAAAACATACACTTTCGTCTGTGTTTTAAAAAAGAAC
>JBPOIE010000032.1:0-13478 GCA_052034855.1 Bdellovibrionota bacterium
GTAGTTTTAGGAACATTTTAACAAATTCCCCCACAAAAAGCAGAGCATATAAATATGAGATCCGTGAATCTTGCTCTTGGAACTCCTTCAAAGAGATCATCTGGCCATTCACAGTCGCTGCAGCGCCCATCCCCATTCCGCCGCCGCCTCCACGACTTGATAAGTCAGAAAGTACAAAAACCGCAATAATCATCCCAAAGACAAGAACTGCCACGATTGTTTTGGCATTCAACGAACCTGAAAATGATTTTTTAATCTGAGACAAAAATAAACTCTTATCTTGTTTTGACATGTGAGAGTGCTCCTTCAATGTCGACTATGTCCTCATGTTTCAAAAAAAAATTCAAGCGAATTTATCATCTTGATCTTTTGTTTTCTTTTGTTACCGTTAGAAGACATCTTCTGAAAAACGAGGTTTCATCTTTGAATTTTTTAAATTTTAATTTCAAAAAAACATTTTTATTACTGGTTATTTTCATTTTGCCGTTAATTTCAATTAACATGGAGCAAAAAAGAACAACAACTCAGTGGTTTGCACAAGCCTTGTTCTTTACTTCTGAAGCTTTGCAAACTTTTTTTTCGTCAATGAGCTTAGGTGTTCGAGGAACTGTCTCTGAATATTTGAATCTCCTGAGAATCAAATCTGAAAACAAAGATCTTAAAAATAAAATGAGCGAGCTCACGACCCGTTTGAACTTGCTCAAAGAAAATGAAATTGAGCTTGAACGCCTCAAAAACCTGATTGATTTCCAAAAAAATACTAAAATGGAGCTTGTCCCAGCACAAGTTATCGGACGAGATCTGGTTCCTGATCATAAAACGATAACGATCAATAAGGGACTCCGTCACGGCCTAAAAAGCGGGCAAGCTGTTTTGACCGTATCCGGTGCCGTTGGTTATATTTTTAGACCGGAACAGTTTACGAGCCACGTCATGCTTATGACAGACAGATATTCGGTCGTTGATGCTTTGATTCAAAAAACAAGATCACATGGCATTGTCGAAGGACAAGGTAAAAACAATGGCGTCTTACAATTCGTGGATCGAACTGATGATGTTAAACCAGGAGATTTGATCGTCACTGGTGGTCTTGATAATATTTTCCCCAAAGGCTTTCCTTTAGGAGTCGTCACTGAAGTTGAACGAAAAACAAAAAGTGCCTCACTCATCATTCAAATTAGACCTGTCATTGAATCAGATAAAATTGAAGAAGTCTTTGTTGTACAAAATGCAGCTAATGAAAGCTTCTTTGAAAAAAATGAAGCTGAAAATGCGAAAGAAATTGAAATCAAATGATCAGCAAGAAAACACTTCGATTTATCTTAAAATATTTTTTCTTTACCCTGATCTTTTTCATGCTTTGCGCATTCCAAACTAGTTTCTGGACCGTTTTGATTGATTTCTTACCTGCGCCTCAGTTGTGGTTGATTTTCCTCGTCTTTATTTTCCTCAAATGGCCCAACTACTCTGCCATTTTCTATGCCTATTTACTGGGTTATATTTTAACTTTATTTTCGATGATGCCACTGAAGATGTCGTGGCTGAGCGTATTGGGAATCTTTGGATTTGTATGGATTTTTAAAAACCGCATCCACTCGTCGAGTTTATTTTTATTTGCAATTCTGTGCGGCGCTTGCAGTTTGTTTTATTCAGTCCTTTACATCGCGATCAGTTCGTACTTAGAAGCGAATAAAACATCGTTTTTGTTTTTTGATCGCATTTTGCAAGCCGGAATTACTTTTTTAGTCAGCCTGATTGTATATTCTGCATTAGACTCACTTGATCGCCTTTTTGTGACCCAAGAAACATGGGCTTCAGACTCGAAAGATCTTAATTCTCATTTAGGTGATGTTTAATATGCGCAGCGAATATATTTCAAATCCCGAAGAAGCACGCGATTATCTGAGCCGCTATAAAATTTTCTATTATTTCGTTTTTTTTACTTTTTTTGTTTTTGTGATGCGTTTGGTTTGGCTCCAAGTCATCAGTGGACGTGAACTGCGCCAGTTTTCTGAGAAGAACCGAGTCAAACAAAATAAGATTATGGCCCCGCGAGGACTGATTTTAGATCGCGAAGGCAAAGCACTTGTTGAAAATCTTCCTGGATTTGAGGCCATCATCAGTCCACAGTATATTGATAATGTTCAAAAGCTAGCTGAAAACATTGGCCCCGTCATTGGCAGTGATGCTGAAAAAGTCACTGATAAAATTCAAAAAAGTAAACGTGTGAACGGCCCATTTTCGAATATCCGCTTAAAAGACAATTTATCACGTGAAGAAGTGTTTCGCTTGAAAAGACTCCGTATGGATGTTCCAGGGCTTGAAATTCGCGAATCCATTGTTCGGTACTACCCACTTCGAGAAAATGGCGCTCAACTGTTTGGTTACGTCGGCGAGATTTCAAAAAAAGAACTCGACAAATTGAATCAAAAATATTTAGCTGACAATATCGTCCTCGAACAAGGCGACATTATCGGAAAAAGTGGACTTGAAGAATTTCTTGAAAAAAAGATCCGCGGATCCGATGGTCAAAGCTTTATTCAAGTCGATGCTCATGGCCGTGAAACGATCACAGAAATTCCTAACATTTACGGTGAGCAAATCAAAGATCTTGAACCAATCCATGGTCACAGTGCGACTTTAACTATTGATAAAGATATTCAAGCCGCGGCCTACGATTCATTTACAAAACTGAACCGCATAGGCTCTCTTGTGGCAATGAAGCCGAATGGTGAAGTTCTCGCATGGGTGAATGCGCCGTCTTTTGATCCCAATGATTTCGCCACAGAAATTTCTTCAAAAGTTTGGTCTAAACTGGTGAACGATCCATTTAAGCCCTTAAGAAATAAAGCGATTCAAGATCATTTTTCTCCGGGGTCAACCTTTAAACCGTTTGTTGCCTTAGCTGCTCTTCAAGATAAAGCAATCACAGACAAAACCGTTCTTTATGCCCCTGGAAAATTCTTTTTCGGTGGCCGTTGGTATCACAACCATAATAAAAATGGTGAGGGCTACATTACTGTGTATGATGCCATTGAACGGAGTAGTAACGTCTTCATGTATCAATTGGGAATTAAACTTGGAATCGACAAAATGTATAACTACATCAGTCTTCTGGGATTAGGGTCTAAAACCGGAATCGAGATGGCCCGTGAAGTTTCAGGACGCCTACCGAATTCAGAGTGGAAACTGGCTGCGCGTGGTGAACCATGGCAACCGGGCGAAACTTTAAGTACAGCGATAGGTCAAGGTTACGTTACAGTTTCACCACTGCAAATGGCCATTGCATACAATACCATCGCCACTGAAGGAAAAGTGGTCAAACCATTCATTGTAAAAAAAGTGACAGACCATGAAGGTAAAATTTTATTTGAAAGATTCCCAACCGAAATTCGCGATATCACACTGCCGCAGCCCAATGGTTATAAAATTGATCCAGAAACTTTTAAAGTCGTCAAAGAAGCGATGAGACGTGTGGCCAACGGTGAACGCGGAACTGCGAGATCATTAAAAATTCCTGGTGTTCAGATGGCAGGAAAAACAGGAACGGCTCAAGTTATGAGTTTCTCAGCCGATCAAATTTACGCATCTTGTGAATCACGCCCAATTCATATGCGCCATCACGGCTGGTATGTCGCGTGGGCCCCTTGGGATAAACCGGAAATCACTGTCGCTGCTCTTGCGCAGCACAGTTGCCACGGAAACCCCGGCGCTGCTCCGATTGTTCGCGATGTGATCGAAGCTTACTTTAAAAAATATCATCCTGAGGTCATTGAACAAGGTTTGAAAATGGGAATCAAGAAAGTGACTGAAAAACCTACAGTCATAGACGGAGAATAAGATGATTGTATCCGAAAGAAATTTTTTAAACCGTCTTGATGTGCGACTGATCGCTTTGATTTTTGCATTAAATGTTGCTGGCCTTATCAATCTTTATAGCGCGACACATGGACCTCATTCGGAGGGCGTTGCTTCTTTATTTTTGCAACAAATTATTTGGCTGACTGCGGGCTGGACTTTGTTTTTTATTCTGACATTCGTAGATTATATTTGGGTGAATCATTTCATCTGGATCGCTTACGTTCTGAATGTCGGAGCCTTGGTCTACACAGATTTACACGGTAAAGTTGTTCTTGGTGGACAAAGGTGGATTGATATGCATTTTTTCAGATATCAACCCTCGGAAACCATGAAGCTGGCATTAATTCTCATCTTAGCAAAGATTTTGATTCACAAAAACCCACAAGGTCGAGGCATGGGACTGCGTGAAATTTTGCTTCCGTCCTTACTTGTTTTAATTCCATTTATTCTGACAGTAAAACAGCCGGATTTGGGAACAGGACTCACGCTGGCTCTGATTGGAGGAACACTTTTGTTTTTTGTCAAAATCAGAAAAGGTATCCTCGCAACACTCGTTATCTTAGGATTGATTGCTATTCCCACTGCATGGAACTTTGGGATGAAAGATTATCAAAAAAATCGAATCCTGACATTTATCTCTCCCGATTCAGATCCCCAAGGAAAAGGTTATAACTCGATCCAATCGCGTATCGCCGTGGGATCAGGTCAATTTTTAGGTAAAGGCTTTCGCCAAGGAACACAATCCCAACTTGAGTTCTTGCCCGAGCGTCACACAGATTTTATTTTCTCGGTTCTCTCTGAAGAGTGGGGTTTTATCGGAAGCGTTGTTGTTATGACAACTTTTGTGATTTTATTTTTCGTCTGTTTTGAAATTGCATCCAGGGCTCGAGATAAAAACGGTGCACTGCTGGTCGTCGGAGTCACTGCCTATTTGTTTTGGCATATGTTCGTGAACATGGGAATGGTGATCGGTCTGTTACCTATCGTGGGAGTTCCATTACCGCTGCTCAGTTACGGAGGCTCAGGGATGCTGACCACAATGATTGGGCTCGGACTTGTGTCTTCCGTCGCCTACCGAAGACATCTCTTCTAAGTTTATTATTTAATTTTTCGATATAAAAAAGCTCTTTCAAAATCTTGAAAGAGCTTTTTTATTTTTGTCATTTTAAATTCCGAGTTGAGACTAATCGATCATTCTGAATTTAACTCGTTTCGGAGCTGAATCTTCGCCGAAACGTTTTTTACGATCTTCTTCGTATTCGCTAAAGTTTCCTGGATAGAAGTAAACTTTTGAATCACCCTCAAACGCCATGATATGAGTACAAATACGATCTAAAAACCAACGATCATGGGAAATAACAACAACGCTACCGCCGAACTCGAGAAGAGCTTCTTCGAGCGCACGCATCGTGTTCACATCCAAATCATTTGTCGGCTCATCCAACAATAATAGGTTGGCCCCTTCTTTAAGAATTTTTGCCAAATTCACGCGGTTTCTTTCACCGCCCGAAAGAGTTCCCACTTTTTTCTGTTGATCGCTTCCTGAGAAATTAAACCAACTGACGTACTGACGCGCATTCAATTCACGAGCGCCAAGTTTAATCAAATCACTCCCGCCCGATAATTCTTCGTAAACTGATTTATTGGGATCTAGCGTTTCTCGCGTTTGATCGACATAGGCAATTTTCACTGTTTGACCGACCTTGAATGTTCCACTGTCGGCTGTTTCTTTACCTGTGATCATTCGGAATAATGTCGATTTACCGACACCATTCGGTCCGATAACACCGACGATAGCTCCTTTAGGAATTGTAAAATCAACTTTATCCAAAAGTAATTTTTTGCCATAACCTTTTGTAACTCCTGTGGCCTCAATCACGATATCACCCAAACGAGGTCCTGGTGGAATGTAAATCGACATTTCTTGTAATTTTTCAGCCGATGGCTCTTTCATGAGGTTTTCATACGCTGAAATACGTGCTTTGGATTTCGATTGCCGAGCTTTGGCGCCTTGTCGGATCCATTCCAATTCGCGTTCTAAAGTTTTTGCTTTTTTCGACTGTTCTTTTTCTTCATTCGCTAAACGTTTGTCTTTTTGCTCAAGCCATGACGAATAATTCCCTTTCCAAGGAATTCCTTCACCACGATCAAGTTCCAAAATCCACCCTGCCACATTATCTAAGAAATAACGATCATGGGTCACAGCGATCACAGTGCCTGGAAATTTCGCTAAGTACTGCTCAAGCCATGCGACAGATTCTGCATCCAAGTGATTCGTTGGCTCATCCAATAATAAAATATCTGGACTGCTCATGATTAAACGAGCTAAGGCCACACGACGCTTTTCACCGCCTGATAGATGAGTGACCATTTGGTCTGCATCTGGGCATCGTAAAGCATCGATCACGATTTCAATTTTTTGATCCACTTCCCAACCGCCAAGGGCTTCGATTTTTTCTTGAAGCTCGCCTTGCTTATCTATGAGTTTGGTCATTTCATCAGGATCTAAATCAGGGTCAGAAAATTTATCATTAATCGCATTATAATCTTTTAATAATTTAGGCAAATCACCCATTTGCGAAAAGATATTATCACGAACACTTAAGGTTTCATCGAGATGAGGTTCTTGTTCTAGGTAGCCGACTTTCATTTTTTTAGCAGGGAAAGCTTCGCCTAAAAATTCAGTATCCACACCCGCCATAATTTTTAGCAAAGATGATTTTCCAGAGCCATTCAAACCGAGAACTCCAATTTTTGCGCCATAAAAATAGGATAAATATATATTTTTTAAAACAAATCGATTCGGCGGATATACTTTTGAAACGCCCTTCATTGTATAAATAATTTCTTGAGACATGATTTTTTCCTTTGAATTTAAGATAATTATCTATAGCATTACCTTATAGAATGAGCAACTTTGATTCCGACAACAAAATACCACCAAAAACAAATTTAAAACATTTGAAATGGAAGTCTATTCAAACTGACTTAAAATCTGCATTGTCAGAATGGTCAGAATCAGAACAAAAAGATCCTCAAAAAACTCCCGAAGAGCTGCAATTAGATAAAGTCAAAAGTATGATCGAAAACATCAAGGATAAATTAAACCAATTTTAGCTCTCAAAACGAAAAAAAGCGAAGGTTTGACCTTCGCTTTTTACTTATCAATTGAATCAGGACTTTAAAAATTTTCGACTTTTTTAATATCTTTATTTTGTGGCTCAGGCCCCATGTCTAAATCCATCGCTTTTTTCGCAATGGTTTTTTTCATTGGTACAACATTCGACTTGTGCTCTTTTGAAGACATCGGCTTGACTACTTTTGCCGCCGTAGCTAGTGGAGCGGTCGTCGCCCCGTCTCCAAAGATAAATGATGTCAATTCGTTCACGACTTGATTCATTTGGTCGGATTGAAAATTAGCTTCTGACGCCGATTTTGAGACTTGTTCCGCTGTGGAAGCATTCTCTTGTGAAGCTGAATCCAGTTGGATCATAGCTTGATTGATTTGCTTTAAACCTGTTGTTTGCTCCGCACTGGCTTGTGCAATTTGACCTGATAATTCCGTCACACTTTTAACGTGTTCAGAAATGTTTTTAAGAGATTGATTGCACTCGTTAGCCAATTGACTGCCCTTTTCGATTTTACTAATACTGTCCTTAATCATTTGATTGATTTCTTTAGCGGAAGCTGAACTTCGCTGAGCTAATGAGCGGACCGCATCCGCAACAACCGCAAAGCCTTTACCCTGTTCACCGGCACGAGCGGCTTCTACGGCAGCATTCAAAGCTAATAAATTTGTTTGAAACGAAATATCATCAATCACGTTCACAATGTCTTCCATTTTTTTAGAATCAGATTTGATTGCAACCATCGCAGTTGAAAGATCACGTATATTTTGATCACCGGTATCGGTCGCTTTTTTTGCAAGCTCTGAAACTTGGAATGCTTTTTTAGAATTTTCTGTATTCAAACTAATCATGCTCGAAAGTTCTTCCAATGAAGCCACTGTTTCTTCTAAAGAACTGGCCGATTCAGTAGCGCTTGAAGACAACTGCACATTGGCTGCTGAGAGACTTTCAGAAATCGATTTCACAAGATTTGAAGATTGATCGAGATCAGACGTGTATTTTTTTAAATTTACACTCAAACGACGAATTGTATAGTAAGCGATGCATAAACCTGCAACAAAAATGGCAACAGCAGTACCAACAAATAAAGTTTCGATCCATGCTGCATCATCAGACACCAATTGAGTTTCCGCTTGAATCGCGTTGTCTAATGCTTCTAATTTTTCCTCGAGTACTCCGAATTGCTCTTCAAATTTTTGAACATCGGTCACGATACCTTGCTGATTTTTGTTCAATAGTTTTTCAATGATAGAGTTGGAAAAAACCACATACGAATCAACCTCAGTTGAACTCGCTAAAATTAATTCTTTGGTTTTCGGTGAAAGATCAATTTTTGACACTAAATCAACATTTGATTTAATGATTTTTTCAGCTTCTTTATTATCATCAGCGGCTTGTTTTAAACCCTCTTGATTATTTTGACTGAAATAAAATAATGCGGCATAGACGTTACCTTTAATATTATCATGCATCATATTTGTATCTGACATGGCACGACTGACAGGCGTATTTACTTTGGTCACTCTTTCAAGTTTGTCAAAAACGTACTTCAGTTCAAAAAAACCGAAGCCACTGATTGCTAAAATGGCTACACACAGAAAACCCATCGACATCCAAATTTGTTTTGTTAAATTTACTTTATTCATAATTAGGCTGCCTTATCTGTAGTTGATGTGTTCACACTTGAAATCGAGTCATACAAACGGTTTGTATTTAATAAGAAATTTATTTTGTCTTTAATTTTTAAAATTTGATCTATATAGTTCACCGATTGTGAACTCATTGAATCAGCAGACACCGCTTCATATTGTCCTTCGGTCAATTCAATGACATCACAAACTGAATCAACAACACATCCTAATCGACCTGCTTCGGTCTCTATAAAGATACTGCAGGATTCGCGATTTTCTGCCGCTTTTGTCATTTGAAATAATTTGCGCAAATCAATCACTGGAATAATTTGACCACGCAAATTGATGACCCCTAAAACATGCTGAGGCGCTAATGGGCTTTCCGTAACATGACTTTTCTGATCGATACTGACAACATTCATCACATCGAAACAATATGTTTCGGCGTTAATTTGAAATGTTAGAACTTTTTTCATAGACTATATCCTTTGTTGTTTATAAAATTCGATAATTGTTTATCGACATAAAAAAAATATTCTTGAGTCTAAAAAATCAAAACGCGGTCTGGCCCTTGGTCTAGTTTGTAGATTGGAATGACTTTTTGATCTGTAAACAAAACTAGCCTTATCAAAAATGCACAATTTGCCGAAGTAATTGACATGAATGATGCATTTTACAAAGAACTTCAAGAAGACTTCTTACGTGAGTCATTGTCTCTGATCGAAAGATTCGAGTCTGTGCTTCTCAATAACAACGATTATTCGAAAGACCTGATTGATGAACTATTTCGAATAGCTCACTCGATCAAAGGTGGCGCGGCCGCCGTAGGTCTATCAGAGATCTCGAAATTCACACATGAATTCGAAGATTATTTATCACAATTTCGAAGTGACAGTACAAAGCTCAACAAATCTGTTGTCACTTTGCTTCTGGAATTTAGTGATATGCTCAGAAATGAATTTTTAGCCAAAGTCGCCGGTGTTGAAAATGTTTGGGCGCCCGAAAAGTTACTTTCAAAATTGAAAGAAACCAATCAAGTCGACAATCAATTCTCTGCGATTGCAACTGAAAATGTCGTTCTTGAAACTGAATCAAATTCGAATGTTGTTCAGCTGAAAACGAATGATCAAAAAAATAAAAAATCTACAGAGCAAGTCAAAGTTGATTTGAATCGATTGGAGTCAATTTTCGATACAATCGGAGAAGTTGTTATTTTCAAAAACCAAATTAAAGGTCTCCTTAAAAAATCGGATCAAAATGGCGAAGCGACGGCAGTTTTTGACCAAATGGAGCTGGTCATTAAGGATCTTTATGACAAAGCCTTAGGGCTTCGGATGACGACGTTGCAACCGCTTTTCCAAAGAATGCAAAGAACTTTACGAGATTTATCCTTACAATTAGACAAAAATGTACTTGTTAAAACATCTGGCGAAGAAACTGAAATTGATCGTAATTTATTTGAGCAACTTCCAGATCCGTTAATTCATTTAATACGAAATGCGATTGATCATGGGATTGAAACTAAAGCAGAACGCGTAGCAAGTTTAAAACCTGCCCAAGCGACAATTCATATTAATTCCTACTATGAATCAGGCCAAGTGATTATTGAAATCAAAGACGATGGACGAGGTATTGATCAAAATAAAGTCTTTGAAAAAGCTTTACAAAAAAATTTAATTTCATCGCAATCGAAAATCACTGACTTTACAAATGAACAAATTAATAATTTTATCTTTTTACCTGGGTTTTCGACGGCGGCACAAGTGAGTGATCTTTCAGGTCGCGGCGTTGGATTAGATGTTGTTAAAACCACGATTGAAAAATTTCATGGTCAAATTCAAATTACAAGTCAAAAAGGAGTCGGCAGCTGTTTTAAACTTTGCTTGCCATTAACCACATCGTTGATTGACGGTATCACTTTTCAAGCAAATAACTTGAAATTTATAATTCCCAATAATGCAATTTTGTCGATTGATACTCTTAAAAAACAACATATCAGTTTATCTGGTGATCATCAAATGATCGCAAATTGCTTTGATAAACCATTACTTTGCATTGATTTATCAAATTATTACAGTCAAGTTACAAATTCAGATACATCATCGTTTACAACAGATAAGGTTTGTGTACGAAGTGTAATGAACAATCAAACAGTTTGTTTTTTATTTGATAAAGTTCTCAGCCAGTGTCAGGTGGTGGTTAAACCTTTACCTTCTGGCAATCAATCCCCTGATTTTATTGGAAGTGCGATCAATGATGAGGGACATGTGCAATTAATTTTAGATCTTTCCTCAATTTATAAGAATTACTTTAAAACGAAATTATCTGCGTCACAAGCGCAAGAGATTCAAGACAAAAAAGAACAGATGGCATCATGAGCTCAGCCCTAAAAAAAACATTTTCATTTGAAGTCGAAAAAGTCAACGATGAGGATTTCAAATACTTTGCAGACCTCGTATTTCAACTTGCGGGTATTCATCTTTTGCCAAATGAAAAGAACTTTTCACTTGTTCAAAACAGGTTGTTGAAACTGATTCGAAAGTATAACTTTGCAGACTATTCAGAGTTGGCCGTTTTTTTGAAAAAAGAAATACATAATTTAAATGTCAAAAATGATTTTATCAGTGCCTTAACTACAAATAAAACTGATTTTTTTCGCGAAGAAGTTCATTTTGAAATTTTACTCAGCGAAGTCAAAGCTGCACTGAAAACAAGAAATGAAGTTTGCATTTGGTCGTCGGCATGTAGCATCGGTGCAGAACCTTATACGATGGCCATACACTTAAAAGAAAATCTTGCTCCAAACGAATTCGATCGTATAAAGATTCTTGCAACAGACATCGATGTCGCTTGCCTAAATTCAGCGACTGAGGGTTTTTACAACGAACAACAGATGGCTGGTTTAAATCCAATTTTGAAAAGTAAATACTTTGAAGAACTTGCAGGACTCTATCAAATTGACCCTAAAATCAAAGCTAAAGTTCACTTTTCACAAATGAATTTATTTAACTATCCTTATTCTATTACAAAGTACTTCGACGTGATTTTTTGTCGAAACGTTTTGATCTATTTTACTCCCTCAGATCGTGAAAAAGTGTGTAGAAATTTGTCCAAATACCTTCAGCCTACCGGATGCCTTATATTAGGTTTATCTGAAACCGGCAGTGTGCAAATACCCGAATTAAAATTACAATCAAACTCTACTTACAGACGAGTGCAATCATGACTTCAAAGAAAAAAATTCTTATCGTTGACGATTCTACAGTGATCCAAAAACTTCTGTTCGTGACTCTTTCTAAGGAACCAGATTTTGAAATTGTCGGCGTTTGCAGCGATCCATTTGAAGCCAAAGAATACATCTTAAATGGCGAAGTCGATTGCATGATATTAGATCTTGAAATGCCTAAAATGGATGGGATGACTTTTTTAAAAAAGCTCATGCAAACTCATCCACTGAAAATAATTATTTTATCTGGTGCAGTTGAAACAAATCCCGCGCTGGTTGATAGTTTAATCAAATTTGGTGCGCACTCTGTCTTTGCTAAACCCAATGGATTCAGCACCACGACTTTTGATTTACTCAAGACCTCTATTCGAACAACATCAAGTCATGCCACGAAACACTCCGTCGGTAGTAAGACAGCACACGCACCAAAAGAATTTTTACTGATCGCGGCTTCGACAGGTGGCACTGAAGGTGTTAAAAAAATTCTGACAAGCCTCCCCTACAATCCAGATGTGGCTGTGATTATCATTCAACATATGGCGGCTAAATTTACAAAAACTTTTGCAGAGTCTCTTGATAAATTGAGCGAGTATATTGTTAAAGAAGCAGAGAATAATGATTCCGTTGTCGCAGGAACAGCTTACATAGCTCCAGGAAATTTTCATATTGAAGTCATCAAACAGGATCGAACTAAAATTATGATTGAATCAAATCAAAAGCCTCACATGCACAGTGTTCGGCCTGCTGCAGACATTACATTTTTAAGCTTCCCTGTGGAATTAGCCAAGCATTCAACGGCAGTTGTTTTAAGTGGTATGGGGAAAGACGGTGCCGAAGGAATTGCTTACTTAAAGAAAAATGGCGCGCATACGATGGCTGAATCAGAGGCTTCATGCGTCGTATTTGGGATGCCAAAAGCTGCTATTCAAACTGGTTGTATTGATGAAGTCTTATCGATCGATGAAATTTGCCAGCATTTAGATAAAAAATTTCGAATCGAAAACGCCGCTTAATTCTTTTTATATTCATCGATGGTCAGGGTCTTCATTTCAAATGCATGAAGACCGGTTTTAAATTCTTCCACAAGTAGATCATTCACTTTACGCTGACGTACGATGCGGCTTAGCCCCTGAAAAACGTCCGAAACTAAAGTTAATTTGTAATGAGTTTCACCTGTAAATCCAGCTCCGCCCAAGTGTTCTGTATGACCGGCGTGTTTAGCGCTATCATTTTTTAGTTCTAAAAAAGTGGGTTCTAGAGTTTTTAATTTTTCTAAAATTCTTTGTTCTCGATTCATGATTTCTTTAATAATTGATTAATTTTAGACTTCGCAAGCTCTGCGCCCATTTTAGTGATCGCAAAAACTCCTTTTTCTTCTAATTTTTTTTCAACTTCTTTCGCTTTTTCCAAAGTCTTAACAGCTGCTATTTCTGCCAATGGATGTGAAAAGCCAATGTTTTCAAATTTTTCATTGTTCTTCCACTGCGTGGCAACAGTTTCTGCGACCTCAAAAGCTTTAGGAACTCGATCTCGTAAGACTTCACTGTAAGGGAACTCAATTTTGACTTTTTCGGCTGCCGTCAAGTTCTCTGTGGCTTCTGATTCTTCGTTTGCTGTCTTTTCGTCAATCAT
>JBPOIE010000085.1:0-1537 GCA_052034855.1 Bdellovibrionota bacterium
TATATTTTTGAAAATTCCGCCTTCCTTTGTGATTCAATTCAATAAAAAATATTCTTAATGTAATTTGTATTTTGTGACCAAGATGTGACCATGGCGTGCCCACGACAATAAAAATGGTCTTAATTGACCTTAAATGTCCTCAATCGATCACCACTTTCAGAGCTTTTTTGAAGGCAAAAAATCACCCTGTTCTCTTCCAAACAAGGTATTTTTTACCAAATGATCAATAATTTGTGACCATTTCACTTTTTGATGTGACCATTTGTGACCAAACTACTTACTAACAGATTGTTCTTTATTGTCTTTTTCAAAAACAAATAAATCCCCTACCTGTACATCCAAATAATCACAAATTCGATCGATGGTCTCCAAATCAATTCGAGTCAATTCGCCATTATAAAGCTTATGCAAAGTTGTCTTATTAATGCCTGTACCACGAATTAAGTCAGCTACACGCATTTTTCTTTCAGCCAACAATATTGGTAGCTTACAAATAACCATTAATTTTTCCTCTAATACAATGAAAATTTAATTGCATTTAATTAAATTTGAGGTTATTTTAGGTCTAAGGATGAAAAATTCCTTACATCCGATGAATTACGCTAGGAATACAATTATGTCATATACCTATCTCACAGCCCAGCAACTGGCTGAAAAAATCCAGTACGACGCTCGTACCATTCGCAACCAGCTGAAGGACAGTGTCTTTATTGAAGGTGTTCACTACATCCGTCCTTTTGGTGGCCGCAAAATTCTTTTTGTTTGGGAACGCATTGAAACTGAAATTCTTAAATTCACTGGTTTAAGCATGGATGCCCTGCAATAAGGCTTAGGAGGTTTAACTGATGGCTACCATCCGGGAACGAAGTGGCAAACTGATTGCCGACTTTCGCTACATGGGCATTCGTTGCAGAGAAACAACCAATCTTGAAGACAATGCCTATAACCGTCGCATTTTGAAAAAACGTCTCGAACAGCTTGAGGCAGAAATCACACTGGGCACTTTTGAATACGAAAAGTACTTTCCAAAAAGTAAACGTGTCGATGATTTTAAGGAAAAAAGAAGTCAGCAAATCGCTGTACAAACTAGGGTTCCTCTTTTTAAAGAGTTTACTGAAGTGTGGTTTAAGCAAAAACAAGTTGAATGGAGAACTTCTTATCAACAAAAGGTTTCAATTGTGATCAAAAACTATTTGATTCCTGCTTTTGGTAATCAAGTTCTCTCGAAAATCAAGAAGTCAGACTTGCTGAACTTCCGTGCTTCCCTCGCCAAAGTGACACACGGAAAAGATCAAACAAGTCTGAAAGCATCGAGAATCAATCAAATCATGACGCCTTTACGTATGATACTCAATGATGCGGCTGAACGATACGAGTTTGAGTCGCCTTATAAAAATATTAACAATCTGAAGGAAAGCAAGATTGAAGTCACACCTTTTTCTCTGGAAGAGGTGCATAAAATTCTTACCACAGTGCGTGAAGACTTCCGCCCCTATTACACCATTCGCTTTTTTACGGGTATGCGTACCAGTGAAAT
>JBPOIE010000010.1:0-19711 GCA_052034855.1 Bdellovibrionota bacterium
ATGGCGGTTAGGTGCTCCCCCCCCAAGCCTAGCCGTCTTTTTTTTTCCCTCTACGTCAAAAGTAAGTCATTATAGTCCTATGAGACATTCTGTATCACTTGGACTCAGCATTTTATTTTTATCTTGCGTGGTTTTTTCGAGTGAAAAAAAATTCAATGTCGTCATCGACCCAGGTCATGGCGGTAGTGACTCAGGAGCCATTCAAAATAAAATCAAAGAATCAGATGTGGTTTTACAAATTTCAAAAAAAATTCTCCAAATTCTCGAGCAAAAACAGCCCGAAATGAATGTCTCTCTGACCCGTGCTGAAAATAAATTCATTTCTCTTGAAGATCGAATCAAAAAAAATGAGAGTAAACCAGACATCGATTTATTCGTCAGCCTTCATGCCAACTCTTCGGTATCCACGACAGTTCAAGGTATGGAAGTTTACTTTCAACCTGATCAGAAAAAAAAATCAGATACGATCACCCAAACAATTGTCGAAGATCTTGAGTCTATCGGAAAATCAAAAAACAGTTTAAGCTTTGCACAAAATCTGCAGGCAAGTTGGAAACTGAGTCATTCGGTGATTCGCAGATCATCTTTTTTTGTTGTTGAAAAAACCGATTACCCTTCGGTTCTTGTGGAACTTGGTTTTTTATCAAATCCCGAAGAAGCTGAAAAATTAAAATCTGCCGCTTATCAAAGCTTAGTTGCTGAAACGATTGTCAAATCGATCGTCGATTATAAAAATTCGACCCCGTAATCTTGAGTAATATAATGACAATTTCCTCGGAAGCATTGAAAATACAAATATGGAAAAAAATCTATCGAACTCTCTCATTCGTTCTGATCTACGCACCCCACACCAACTCCGTGAAATAAAGATCACGGCCAATGTCACAGAATACGCCGAAGGCTCTGCCCTCGTCGAATTTGGTAAAACAAAAGTGATGTGCACAGCCACTTTTGAATCTAAGGGTCCTTCGTGGTTACAAAACACAGGCTCTGGTTGGGTGACAGCAGAGTATGGAATGTTACCACGTTCGACACACACTCGCATGAAACGCGAAAAAACAATGTCTGGTGGTCGCACGCAGGAAATTTCTCGTTTGATTGGACGAAGCTTGCGATCTTGTGTTGATCTGAAAGCACTGAATGAAAAACAAATCATTGTCGATTGTGATGTCCTGCAAGCGGATGGTGGCACGCGCACAGCTGCGGTCACGGGTGGATTTGTGGCGCTGGCATTGGCTCTTAAAAAACTACATGCTCTGAATGAAATCAAATCTTTAGCATTGAAACATTATGTTGCAGCCATCTCTGTAGGACTGCACGAAAACAACGGCATCGTAACACCCATACTGGATTTAAATTACGAAGAGGACTCTGATATTGCGACAGATATGAATTTTGTCATGACAGATAAAAATGAATTTATCGAAGTTCAAGGCACTGCCGAAGAAGGGACTTTTTCGAGACAACAACTTTTTGATTTAATGACAGTTGCAGAAATGGGTTGTCATGAATTATTTAAACACCAAGAAAAAATTGTTGGTGATTTTTTTCAATTAAAAAAATAAAAACTCGAAAGGCTTGATATGGAAATTTGGATCGCGACGGGCAATAAAGGAAAACTTGAAGAGTTTAAATTAGGATTAAAACCCCTCTTAGCCACTCAGCAAGATATTCAAATTTTTTCCCAGTCTGATCTCAAAACTTTCACGCCGATGCCTGAAAACGGAGATTCCTTCGTTGCAAATGCACGTATCAAAGCGAAATCCTTAAAGGCGATGAAACCGAACTGTTGGATTATCGCTGATGATTCAGGACTTGAAGTGCATGGACTCGGAAACTTACCAGGAATTCACTCGGCCAGATACGCAGGTCCTCATGCTCGTGACTCTGAAAATGTCGCTAAGCTTTTAAAAATGATGCAGATTCGAAATGTGAACCCAAGAACTGCTCAGTTTAAATGCGTTCTGGTCATCTATTCTCCAGCGGGGGAAGAATTTATTTATGAAGGTGAATTAAAAGGCACGATCTGCTCAAAACCTTCAGGACTGATGGGTTTTGGCTATGATCCTGTTTTTGTTCCAGATGGTGAAACCAAAACATTGGCGGATCTTGGACCAGGTTACAAAATTCAAAAATCTCATCGAGCTGTCGCTCTAGAGAAATTCTTGAAAACTTTTAGCACACCCTGACATTTTCAAAATCTTTTAATTTTCATCTACCGGTATCGAGATCGTCTTGCTAGACTTTCTCGAACCCAACCCCACACCCCTCAGAGGATTTTGTATGACGCCAAATCTTTCTCGAAACTTGAAAAACTCAAGCACTTCTAACGATCCCAATAATTTCAAAATATTTGCTGGTAACACCAATCAAGAATTGGCCAAGCAAGTGTGTGAATTGATGGGAGTTCCCTTTGGCAAAAGCCAAGTGAATTCTTTTTCTGATGGCGAAATCCAAGTCGAAATCAAAGAGAGTGTTCGCGGAAAACATGTCTTTGTGATTCAAAGCACATGCCCCCCAGTGAATCAAAGTTATATGGAATTATTTATTATTCTTGATGCTTTAAAAAGAGCTTCATCGGCTTCAGTCACAGCTGTGATTCCTTATTATGGCTATGCCCGACAAGATCGCAAAGTCGCTCCACGTGCCCCCATTTCTGCAAAATGTATGGCGGATCTGTTGACAACCGCCGGCGCAGACCGTGTAGTTTCGATCGATCTCCATGCTGCTCAAATTCAAGGCTTCTTTAACTGCCCTTTTGATCATTTGTTTGCAATCCCGACTTTAGCCAAATCTTGGAAAGAACAATTCGGCGAAGGCGAGCAATTTGTGACCGTCAGCCCAGATGCAGGAGGCGTCGAACGTGCCCGGGCCTTCGCAAAACGGATTAATTCGAGTTTAGCCATAATCGATAAACGGCGCTCAGGCCCAAATGAGGCTAAAGCCATGCATCTTATTGGGGATGTAAACGGTAAAATTGCCGTGATCGTCGACGATATGATAGATACGGCTGGAACCCTGACACAAGCTGTTGACAGCCTCCTTAAAAATGGGGCAAAACAAGTGTTCGCAATTGCAACACACGCCGTATTTTCAGGACCAGCGATACAGCGTTTGACGGACAGTCCCATTGAAAAAGTTTTTGTGACCGACACAATTCCTTTATCAGAAAAAGCTTTGAATTCTCAAAAAATTCAAGTGATTAGTGTGGCGCCTGTTTTGGCTGAAGCAATTCGAAGAATTCACGATCATGATTCTGTGAGTTCGTTATTTGATTAGAAAAATTTGATTGCGACATTGGGTCGGAATCTTTAATAAAACGAGAATCGAAAATTCTCTAACAAGAAAGTAAGCATTATGAAACAAAGAATTGAATTAAATGTTGAATCACGTGAAACAGGTCGTGCAAACTCTCGCGCACTACGTGTAAGCAAAATGGTTCCTGCAGTGATCTACGGATCTGTAAAACCTATTAACGTTTCTATCCACGAAAATGACGTTATCAAGTATAAAGCGCGCGCATTTGAAAATGCTTTATTAAATTTAAAATCTTCAAAAGTTCCTCAAGCAAATGGTATCGTTGCTCTTTTTAAAGAAGTAACTGTAAACCCATTAACTCGTCGTCCAGAACACGTTGATTTGTTTTCATTAGACTTAACAAAAGCTGTTCGCGTTTTCGTCGAAGTTAAAATTGAAGGTAAAGCGATCGGTTTGGCTGAAGGCGGTATGTTATCTATCGTATCACGTCAGGTTGAAATTGAATGTTTACCAACTGCTATTCCTGAATCTATCACTGTTGACGTCACAAACTTAAACGTAGGCGATTCAGTCCACGTTTCTGATATTACATTAGCTGAAGGATTAAAATTCATTTCTCGTCCTGAATTAACAATTGCTGCATGTACTGAAATCGAAGACGAAGTTATTGCTGCTCCTGTTGCTGCTGCCGCTGCCGCTCCTGCTGCTGCCGCTGGTGGTAAAGCCGCTGCTGCCGCTCCTGCTGCTGCTGCCGGTAAAGCTGCTCCAAAAGCACCTGCTGCAAAAAAGTAATTTAAGGATTTTAAATTTGAGCTTAAATTCTAAAAAGCGAATCGAAAGATTCGCTTTTTTTATTGCAACAACCGTCAAGTTGAAAGATTATTTTGGAATGAAAAAAATCGAACTTGTCGTCCTTTTGGTTGTGATTTCAATCTTCTCGAACTTTGTATTCGCAACGACTGCAGAGCTTAAAGTTCCCAAAGAAAATACGAATTTTTGGAATTCAAAACCTTCGATCAAGGATAATAACAACTGTTATAATTATTCAACAAATCGAATTACGAACGATTTTGCTCAACCCGGCGACGCCAGTAATAATATCTATACAGAATTGACTTGCGATGATGTTCAAAAATCTGCAGCCTCTGATTTAGGATTAGAACCCACCAGTTTTTTTGAATATACTTCTGCCAAGGATTTCACACTGATTGCTTTGGTCATGGATCCGGGCTCAGATTTTCATTGGTACCGTAGAGACAACAACAATATGTGGTCGCATAAACCTGGCGAAACAGCTGCAACAACATTGGATAATAAACGCCAACCCATCAAATCACCAGAAACGGCTGATCGCGGTCCGTACAAGGAATTTTGTGGTTATTTTAAAATTAAAAACTATCCAACAGGCACAGCAGAACAGAATGCAGGCTATGTTCGTATTGGAAATATGAAAAAACTGCCTCAGGATCCCACTCAGGATTCTTCAGAAAAAAAAGAATCTTATATTGAACTTCAAAAATATTCAGGACGCAGAAATCCTCGAATCAGTCTCAAAAGTGCTCTCGAGGCACTGCCACAATTACAAAAGAAATCTGCGCTCTTTAAAAAACTGGCGAATTTAGAATCTTCTTCCCCAAATGATTTTCGTCTTGGTGATGAAAATCTTATTTTGAATGATTCAGAAGGACGACTGATCAATCCAAATTCTTCGATGAAGATGGATTCCGTGTTGACACCGCAAGAAGTGCACACTTTAAAGCAACTTCTCTCGGGAAATTAAATGTCGGAAATCTTTAATCAAAAAATTTTAAATCATATTGAAAAGTTTGATCACATTATTTGGGATTGGAATGGAACACTCATGAATGACTTACA
Organism: Bdellovibrionota bacterium; assembly: GCA_052034855.1. GTDB lineage: Bacteria > Bdellovibrionota > Bdellovibrionia > Bdellovibrionales > Bdellovibrionaceae > Pseudobdellovibrio. The sequence goes on from JBPOIE010000010.1 coordinate 5,134, forward strand.
GATCGCCGTCGATGCGGTCAATGTCATGCTGACTGAAAATTATCTATCACCTGTCGATGTGAATACTTACAAACAAGTTTTCGGTTTCCCAATTAAAACATACTACGAAAAAGTCGGCTTTGATTTAAATAAACTTTCCTTTGAAAAACTTTGCGATCGCTTTGTTGAAGAGTACAACCACAAACGTGCACGGACTGCGAATCTTTTTCACGGCATACCAGAATTGCTTATAGAAATTAAAAAAAGCAAAACTCAATCAATATTGTCAGCTGCTGAACAAAATCATTTGCATGAAATTACAGATCACTTTGGACTGACAGATCACTTTCATCATCGTTTTGGAATCAATGATTTTTTCGCCTCAAGTAAAATTGAACGTGGACACCAACTGATCAAGCACACCGGCATTGAATCTCAAAAAACAATTCTGATTGGCGATACGGATCATGATTTTGAAGTCGCTGAAGCTCTTGGTGTGAATTGTTTATTGATTTCCGATGGCCATCAATCCGAAGATCGCTTGCTGGCACTGACACCAAATGTCGTTTCACGAGATCAATTTCTAAACAAGGGTCATGCATGTACTTAATCGTTGGCCTTGGTAACCCAGGCAGCAAATACCAAATGAATCGCCACAATATTGGCTTTATCGCTTGCGATCATTGGTTAAAATCAATGGGCGTCGCAGCTTCTGACAATGATTACCGCGAAGAACATAAGGCCCTCACTAAAAAATTTAAAATGACGTCTGAAAACGGAAAAAAAACAGAAGAAGTTCTTCTGGCAAAACCTCAAACGTACATGAATAAATCCGGCGAATCTGTAGTTGCTCTGATGAATTTTTATAAAATCGAACGATCAAAATTATTAGTGATTCACGACGATATTGATCAGCCCTTTGGTTCAATGAAGGTTCACTTTAATCGTGGTCACGGTGGGCAAAATGGAGTTCGAAACATCTCTGAATTGTTTGGCGCTGCTGATTACGCTCGTCTCAAATTAGGCGTTGGCCGCCCGACTCATCCCGGATTTGATATCGGTGATTATGTTCTAGGAAACTTTCCTAAAGAAGAACTTGAGAACTTAGGTACTTATTTAGATGTTGCTTGTGATGCCGTTGAAAGCTTTATTTTCGAAGGGCAAGCGATTGCTTCGACCAAATTTAATAAACCTGTTCAGTTTTAATTCATTTCCTCAATCAAAATTTATTGTTACTCGAAGCCCATCTTAGGTCTAGTTTTTAGCTGTTTGCCTCGATCTGAGTATAGTCCAGACAGACCTTCGCCGATCAGTCCTTTATCGAGACCCTTCTGATTCAATCAGAAGTTTTCGAATTTAAAGGGAGGCACGATGAAAAAAAATCAATTGAACATTATTTTATCGGTCATGACACTTGTTTTATTTTCTTGCAATAAACCCACAAAGTTTACAGAGATCGCCTCTGTGGTCGCACCCATTGCTCCGCCGCCAGATACAGAAACATTGGTCAGCGAAGAAACTGAAAATATTTTCAAACTACAAAGTACAGAACAGACTTTCACGCAAGAGTCTTTAGATAAAAATACTTCGACATTATCATTTCAGGTCAAAAAACCAGATGGTACTTTCATCACTGACTTATTACCGAGTGACCTCATACTTTCAGAAAACTCAACTGAATTCAAAAATTATAACCTGACGAAGAATAGCTTTCAGTTCGCACAAACTGTTGATATCGTTTTTACAGTGGATGTCACAGGTTCGATGACCGATACCATTGAGAATGCAAAACTGAGACTCATCAGCTTCATTGAAAATTCTCGAAAAGCTGGATACCACACACGCATGTGTCTTGTGACTTTCGGCGACTACACAATCAAAAAGTGCGATCGATTTTATGATAACGATCCAAGTGATCCAAATACTCTAAAAGATGTAACGGAACTCATTTCTGAAATTACAAAACTCAAAGCATTATCAGGCGCACAAGATCCGGGAGGATTTGACTTTGATGAGAATCCATTGCGAGCCCTCATCGATGCGGCAGCGGCTCCTTGGCAATCACTCAATCAACGTTTTACCATTCTTGTGACCGATGCCGGATTTCTGTATTCACCAGGAAACTCTGGAGCGGTTGGAAAACTCGCTCCGACATACGTTGAACTGAAAGCCGCATTAGCACAATCGCAAATGAAAGTTTTTGCGGCGACACCATCACTGGCAGGTTACAACAAAAAATTCGGTAAAGAACTGGGTGTCGTTGAACTTTCAGGTGGTGAATGGTTCAACTACAAAGATCTTGTTAAAGGTACAATTACTTTAGACGCTATTTTAAATCGAATTCTTTTTGATCTGAACACAACTTTTGTCGCTGAATATATCGTGGAGGATCAATCTGGATTAGACCCCACTCTACCTTTAGATAAAAGAAAACCGGACGTTGTCGTCAAAAATCAACCCGCAGCAACAGTGACTTCGGTTTTAATAAAAAGTAATTTACCCAATGGCCGAAAACAGTACGAAACCGAGTTCAAATTGTCAGATAAAAAAATTAATGCTTCATCCGTAAAAGTGAAGCTGAACGACGTTGAAGTCTTTAATTACAAATTACTTCCGGATGGAAAATTAAAATTTAACTCGGCTCCGGCTGCAAATTCAACGATCAAAGTGGAATACCAATTGGATGAGCTCACTGACGCAATTTTGATTGAACCACTCCAAGTACCTAAGTCAGTCCATCAAGAAAACATTGACGTTGAGCTGAATGGGATCAAAGCGCGAAGAGACCACTTTAGCGTGGCAGACACAGATGCTAAATATAAAACCATTAATTTACTCGAAGGCGTCTATAGCTCAGATGATCCTTACAGGATTCGTGAATCTGGCCAACTTAAGGTCACTTTGAAATACAAAAAATCTAGACAATAACAGCCGACCTCACTATATTACACCCTGACAAACAAAGGATGTAATTATGGCACTTCAGGTCGGTATCGTTGGACTACCAAATGTGGGTAAATCTACGCTTTTTAATGCAATCACTTCTGGTAAAGCCGAAGCTGCCAACTACCCTTTTTGCACCATCGATCCAAATGTGGGCGTTGTCACTGTTCCAGATACGCGTCTTGATCAAATCACTCACTTTGTAAAACCCCAATCTGTTGTGCCGACGACAATCGAATTCGTTGATATCGCTGGTATCGTTAAAGGTGCCTCGCAAGGAGAAGGTTTAGGAAATCAATTTTTAGGACACATCAAACAAACTGATGCCATCGTTCATGTCGTTCGTTGTTTCGACGATCCTAACGTGATTCACGTTTCAGGTAGCGTCGATCCTTTGCGCGATATGGATGTGATTAACACAGAACTCATGCTGGCTGATTATGATACGGCAGAAAAAAAATTAAAACGCATCGAGAAATTAGCAAAAGGTTCTTCTGAACCTAAAATTAAAATGGAACTTGATGTAACTCAACGAATTCATCAAGCGTTAGGACAAGGAAAGCCGGCGCGTTCAGTTGTTCTGAATGACCTCGAAGCCCCATTCGCGCTAGATATGCATTTACTGACTTCAAAACCTGTTCTTTATGCTTGTAACGTGTCAGATGTTGATTTCGCTGCTGGTGGTAACGACTGGGTCAAATCAGTCGAGAAACGTGCCGCTGAAGAAAATAATAAAACAATTATGATCTGCTCTGCCATGGAAGCTGAAATCGCTCAATTAGCCCCTGAAGAACGCGCCGAATTTTTAGCAAGTTTGAATGCGACTGAACCTGGTTTAAATCGTTTAATTCGCGAAGCTTACGCCCTTTTAGGTTTATCGACATACTTCACCGCCGGTGAAAAAGAAGTCCGTGCTTGGACGATTAAAACGGGATCTAGTGCACCGCAAGCTGCAGGCGTGATCCATACTGACTTTGAAAAAGGTTTCATCCGTGCCGAAGCTTATCACTGTGAAGATTTATTTACTTTGAAATCTGAAGCCGCAGTGAAAGAAGCTGGTAAATACCGTTCTGAAGGAAAAACTTATATCGTTAAAGACGGCGATATTTTATTTTTCAAATTCAACGTCTAAATTTCACATCTTATTGATTGATCGAAGGATCGATTTAAAAAGGAAAGTGTCACTGCACTTTCCTTTTTTTACGCCTCAGAGATTGGAAATAATAAAGTGATTCGAGTGCCAGAATTGTTTTTGTCAACCTCGGCAGAAATTGAATGGATTTGAAAAGTTCCACCAAAAAACTCAACATAATCACGAATAATAGGAATTCCAAAACCGTGCCCTGCTTCATTCGAAGTTCCTTGTGTCGAAACAAGTCGATTCGCCTTGAGCATTTCGGATAAAAAAGGTTCAGCGATCCCAACACCATGATCAATAAATTCCATACAAATTTTCTCATCTTTTGTATGCGTTTTAATTTCAATTTTAGAATTTTCTGCAGAAAATTTTATCGCATTCGATAGAATGTTACAGACGATATGATTTAAAAAACAGACACGATCTGCTCTGACTTGGAGGTGACTTTGCAAATTGATCAGTAACTCGATTTTTTTAGAATTTAATTTTTCTTCAAAAATTAAATGGGCTTCATTTAAAATGACGTCCAATTTAAAGACTTGCATATGCAGTTCTTGAGAAATCAGAGAATTTAATTTTTCTTGATCACGCACACGCTCTAGTATTTTTTTGATATTATTTCCAGCAAAAATAATTTTTTGATAAGTCGCTTGTAAGAGATCTTTAGAATAAGAATTTTCTTTATTCAATTTTTCTGTTTGAAGCAAGACAACACTGAGGGAATTGGCTATATCATGAGATAAGACTCGAACTAATCTTTGATATCGATCTTTTTGAAAGGCCTTTTCTTCAGCGATGATCTTATCGGCCTTGAGCTGATGCATTCTATAGGCAATCGCTAATGAAAGTGTAATCATTTGCGCGATATTCGAAATCAGTAATGAGTTTATAGTCAAAAAGTTTTGCGGTAAAAAACCAAAGGTCATACCAAACCAAGTGAATATGGCAGCAAAAACAAAACACCAAGACAAAAGATAAAATTTAGCTGAGGCCATTTGTTTAAAACTTCGAACTGAAATAACAATAAAAATGATATTTGAAAATAGAACCAATACATCGATAGCAAGTCCGAAATACAAAGGATATTGATCCTCTAACGATGTTAAACTTACGATCATAAAAAAGATGGCCAAGATATTTATAGATTTAAATACTCGCTGACAAAGTAAACTGCGCTTATAGGCTTCGAGAAAATAGTACGTAAATCCCGAGGCTGAAAGTACAGAAAAAGCTGAAAAGAACATCAGATAATGTGAAATCGAAAATGAATGATTTGCAAAAAACAAATCAGGATAACCTTTAATGACAGACAAAGTGGCCATAAAAGAAGTTGAAAAAATACAGTATCGCAAATAGGCGTTATCTTTTAAATAGATGTAAATAAAAAAATTATACATCACCAGAGCTAATATCGCCCCCAAATAGATATAATAAAATACACTCTCTTCGATCTCGCGATCTTTAATTTCATCAATAGTACCAATATATAAACTCGCATTGACGTTATGTCGGCTAGCGATTTTAAAATAGATTGTTTTTTCTTCAAGCGGCTTTAATTCCAAATCAGCAATCGAATAAACCGATCTATAGGGTTGCTTCAGATACGGAACCGAGCTCCCAAATTCTAGTTTGAAATCTAATTTTTGATTTTGATCTTTTTCAAAAATTTGGACAAAACCTGTTAATCCTGAAAAGTAAATCTGCTTTTTCAAAATGGCATTGTCTGTATTTTTAAGACCTAACTGCAACCATTTTTCGCCATTGAAATAACTCAGGGCTATCGTTTCTTTAGAGTTCAAAACTGGGTTGTCTAAACCAATAAGTAACTGACTGGAAACATTAGTTAAGACTGAGGTTGAACTGACTTCAACAGAGGCGTGAACATTCGATACACAAAAGATCAAAAATAAAAAGAACCACGTTTTTAATATCGAACCACTTTTTTTCATTTTAATGTAAATTCCCACTCTTCAGTGAGCTTAAAATTCTCAGGCACAACATAGGGAATTTTTTCAATCAAATATTTCATTTTATCGAAGCCTAAATTTCCGTAGTAAATTTTTTCATACATTGACCTAAACGTCAGTACCCGTTTGGTATAAGTTCTAGTTTCCGCAAATGGAATATGTTCAATAAAAATATCGTAATCCATTTGACCCAAGTTTTTCAGCCATTGTTTCACTCGATGTGGCCCACCATTATAAGCAGCAGCGACAAGAGGTTTTTGATAATCAAGTTCTAAAGATAACTTCTTTAAATACGCAGTTCCGTACTCAATTGATTTTTGTGGTTTGAAAAGTTCTTGAGTTTGGCTTTTCTCATTCAACATTTTTCCGATTTTCTCTGCAGTGTAAGGCATAAATTGCATAAGCCCTACAGCACCAACCGGTGAAATCGCATCTGGTTTATATTGAGTTTCAGCACGCATAATGGACCAAACCAAATAGGAGTCGATTTTTCTTTTATCTGAAAATTGTGTAACATCATCTTTGTACGTTCTAGGATACAATGAACTCCAAAAAATTGAGTCTGATTTTAAATTCGTCGTGGTTTTGGGAATTGGACCAATTCTTTGTTGCAAAGAAAGTGCTCTGTAATAAAATTGTTGCTCTAAGTAAAACTGCGCTAAGAGATCTGCATTTTTTCGATCTTTAATGTTTTTTTCAAGTTCAAACAAATGCCATTTTGCAATATCTGGTTGTTTATTTTCAATCAACAATTGCGCCCAGTAAATTTGTGTTTGTAATTCAGCTTTGGTACCAACTGAAATCCCTTTGAGTTCGTCTGAGCTTAAAACTTCATTTTCGGTGTTGCGAACCTGAATATCACCCTCATCTGTTGTGAAGGCCTCGTTAGTTAAATCATTGTACTGCTCAATCAATTGTGATCTTGTAACTTGATCATCAGGTGTCGGGTAAAAGCTATTTGGCATCTTTGTCATCAAGATCAAGCTTTTAATAATGTCATTATTTTTAAACTGCTCCCGATACTCTTGGTATCTGAGCCATCCCAATAAATTGTAGAATGAAAAAGTTTTTTGCTCTAATATAGGCTCTGACAATTTTTTCAGAATCATTTGCGCTGATCCTGTATCGTTCAGTTTTAACAAATTCATGGCGACCCAGTAGTTGAGCCTTGCTGTATCATTCGCAAATCCTTGGGTATCTTGAAAAGCCTTGAGTGATTTATCATATTTTTGATCTAAAAATAGTGTCCAGGCTCTCAGCCAAGCAATTTGATCAAAATCTTTGGTTTTTCTTTTTTTATTTTTTGATGGATGTGATTTATAGAGGCGATCGAAGATTTCATAGGCTTTGTCATATTTTTTTGTTTGATAAAACAAGAATGCTCGCTGAAATCGTAATTCGTTTTTCTTTTTCTCTGGTGAAGCCTGAATAATTTGAACGATCACATCTTCTGCTTTTTTAAGCTCACCCGCTCGTTGAGCAATATAGAAATAATTATCATTGTAATCCGAAGCCAAAATAACTTTTTCATATTTTTCTAAGTTTTTAAACGCTTTCACGGGATCACCAACATGGGAATCAAAAATAGCTTGCGCGTAGACTTTTTGCCATTCTTCGAGCTTTAAAACCTCATCTTTACTTTGCGTGAAGAGTTCAATCTCTCGTTGCGCTTGATACTCTTTCGCTGCGAAAATCAATCGTCTCAGTCGACTTAAAAAATCCTCGAACTGCAAAGGACATTTTTCCACTGCCACGACCATTTCGACGTAATCAATTTCAGGTTCAGTGATCCAGCGATTTCGCTCATGAGAACAGATCTCAGCGTGAAATTTGTTTTTGCCGAGCCATTTTAAATAATTCGATTCAAAAATTTCGCCTTCAGATGTGCCCTTCATTTGCTTGAGAATCAGACGAGACTCTTTCATCAGAAAATCTGAGCTGGAACTTGTTTCTTCAGACATTAAAAGCTTTAATAAATCAATTCTGAGACGGATATATTTTTTTTCTTTTTTTAAAGTCTCATACAATGATTTTGCTTGAGCGAGGTCCTCGGACCACATCGCTTTCCAAAATTCTTTGTAAGACATCAAATTCGAATCTTGAGGTTCCCATTTTTGGAGTAGCTCCAGAGCTTCTGTTTTTTTGGTTTCGGATTTTTTTAAAGCCGCGAGGACATCTTTATGGGTCTCTTGAAAATCTTTATATGTTGGATTCTTTTTATCATCCGCACGACTCACACTGACTGACAAAAAAAGTGTCAATGTTAGCTGTAGAATGAAATAGATTTTGAATAGTTTTTGCACGATAAACAACCTTTTGCAGTCTTTAATTCTATCTTATAACTCTGTTTTGGAACTGACTTCATTTTGAAGTTATTTTTGATTTCTGTATAGCCAAATTCCACTTCTGAAATCGAGCCTTTAGTTTTTGCGAACTTAACTGTGGCTTAAAATCGAGGTCTTGATTCCAAATTTTCTGAATTTCACCGACATTCTTCCAAACGCCAGCACCTAGACCCGCCAGATAGGCGGCCCCCATGGCCGTTGTTTCAATTTGTTTGGGACGAACGACCCGCGTCTGCAAATAATCCGATTGAATTTGCATCAATAAATTATTTTGACTAGCACCGCCATCGACTTTAACTGATTTAATTTTACGACCGAGATCTTTTTGCATCGCCAATAATATTTCCGCGTTTTGCAAGGCCATCGCTTCCAAAGTGGCTCTGGCAATGTGAGCTTTCGTCACACCACGAGTGAGGCCAGTGATCTCGCCACGCGCATGTGCGTTCCAGTGCGGCGCGCCGAGTCCAGTTAAGGCCGGCACAAATTCCACTCCATTCGAATCAGCGACACTGCTTGCAAGAGCTTCGACGTCCGATGATTTTTCAAAAAGCCCTAACCCATCGCGCAGCCACTGAATGGCTGCACCACAAATAAAGGCACCGCCTTCAAGAGCATAAACAGGTTTCTGTCCTTGAATTTGCCAAGCGACGGTGGATAACATTTTTGAACGCGATCGCAAGATTTGAGTTCCCGTATTCAGTAAAATAAAACTTCCAGTACCAAAAGTGCATTTACTGTCACCGACAGAAAAACAGGCTTGGCCGAATAGAGCCGACTGTTGATCACCTGCGATGCCTGTGATCAACGCATTTTCTGAAGCAAAAGAGACATTTGAAACTTGGCCAAAAAATCCCGCAGATGGTTTAATTTCTGGCAAGCAATCAACATTCACTTTAAACAAGCTTAATAATTCCGGATCCCACTGTAAGGTTTTCAAGTTCATCAAAAGAGTTCTTGAAGCATTACTGACATCTGTCGAGTAAGATTTTCCATCGGTCAGTTTCCACAAAAGATAAGTGTCTATTGTGCCAAACGCCAAGTCTTTTTCTTTCAGCGCTTGTCGGACAGATTTGATATTTTCAATCATCCAACGCATTTTTGATCCTGAAAAATAGGGATCTAAAACAAGCCCCGTTTTCGATTGAATCTTTTTTTGCCATTTGGGTTTTAATTTTTGGCACATCGATGCTGTTCTTCGGCACTGCCAGACGATGGCGTTGTGAAGTATTTCAGAGGTGGATTTTCGCCATGCGATCACAGTTTCACGTTGGTTCGTGATACCAATCGTTAAAATATCAGAAGGCTGAGCATTTATTTTTTTTAACGCAGCTTTTGCACTCGTCTCCACAGACTTCCAAATATCTCCGGGGTCGTGCTCAACCCAACCTGGCTGAGGGTAAATTTGCTTAAAATCGCAATCTGCTGAACTGACAAGACTTCCGCCTTGGTCTAAAATCAACACAGTGCTACCAGTTGTTCCTTGATCGATCGACATGATATACTTCATGCAGATAGTATGATTAATTTTTTTAAAAAACCCAACGAAAAAATATTCAACCTTTCCAACCTTGGAAAAGATGAATTGATATATCGGGTTTTTCCGCGAATGTTCATGGAGATTTTAAAAAAATATTTCAGGCTCGAAATCGAAGGCCTTGAAAATATCCCCACAAAAGGGCCTGTGATTATTTCTCCAAATCACTCGGGATTTTCAGGATTTGATGCATTGATATTGTCTTATATCCTTCAACAAAAAACGAAACGAATTCCTCGAGTCATGACTCATCATTTGTGGTTTCTGACGGACACAACAGCTTTGCCTGCACAAAAAATGGGTTTTATTGAAGCGAACTTTGAAAACGGAGTCAGGCTGCTTAAAAAAAATAATCTCGTTGTCCTTTTTCCTGAGGGTGAAAATGGAAATTTCAAACCTTCAAGCAAAAAATACCAGCTGCAAGAATTTAAACGTGGATTTATTAGAATGGCTCTTGAAACTGATGCGCAAATTGTTCCGACAATAATTCTTGGCGCTGAAGAAACTCATATCAATTTGAAAAAATTGAAATTTTCTAAATTTTTAACAGGTTTAGTCTTACCGCTCCCCTTGAACGTGATTCCGTTACCTGCAAAATGGAAAATTGTATTTTTAAAACCGATCAGCTTGCCTTTTGGTCCTGACAAAGTCTCTGACAGTGAGCTTTGTCACGACTTGGCCAACGAAATTCAAGAGACCATGCAAAGACAAATTTCACTTGAAATGAAAGTTCGCGGAACTGGGTATTTTTAGTTTCAAGACTACTTACATTTTGTAGAGCTAAAATCTGTTTGTTTTGAACAGTCTGGTAAATCATTGCCTAAAGTTTGAAGCATTTTGTCCCAACTTTGAATAATAATTCCTTGTTCCGCTCCACGACTGATTAATTTCTTAACCAGAATAGCCGAAAACGAAACTGAAATCAGTAACAGCAACATATACTCAACAAGAACTTGGCCTTTGCTGTTTAAAACAGAAGATTTTCTATAGCTCTTTTGACTACTTAGAGATTTCATTTTGAAAAACTTTTTCAGAAAATGTCTGACTCATTTTTTCCAAATCTGAAATAATTTGTGCAAAATATTTTTCAAAATCCGAATCAGTGACTGGATTTTCAAATCCAATCACAACGCCATCTTCCCAAGTTTGACTGACGGGCTGACCGAGCGGTGTCGACAACTGAAAAGCACTTTGTACATCCTTCGCTGTTGGATAAACCAAGATAAAGGCATGTTTTTTAGTTTGATCCGCCCAACGTTTGTAACGTGTCCATAAATCAATATGATTGGACTGTAACAAATGGTAAATTTTCAGTGCCGCAGACTCGTAATTTTGCGAAAAATAAATTCGAAACGGCCCATCAAACAAAGCCGTATTGAATGCGGGACTATAAAAACGCGTCGATAAAAAAGATGAATAACTTGCTGCCATAATTCAGAGCCTAGAAATGTATTACTGAATAAACAACATAAATTTCAGAATCTTAAATTTATGTGCGCCAAGCGTCATTTAACCCTAAAAAACTAGACCAAAACTTTCTTTCCCCGAATGAAAAGTTGGTGTTTAGGAACCAAACCTGCGCTATAGAAAAAATCAGTAGGCTCAGCATCAGTGCAAATAAAGTTTGCAAGTTTTCCAACTGACAGATCACCTTGTTGATCCTGCAAACCCAAGGCTTTCGCTGCATTTTTGGTATAGGCCAAAAAAACTTCGGGTAAAGTCATTTTCATTTCAAGTCTTGCCAGCAAACCGACCAGCATTAAATCCTGAGACGGACAGCTGCCTGGATTGAAATCTGTCGACAGCGCAACACACGCTCCGGCATCGATCAACTTTCGCGCCTGAGGATAAGGACATTTCATATATAAATCAGCCGTTGGCAAAAGTACGGCCACAGTCTTCGATTTTGCAAAATTTTGAATGGTTAAGTCACTTAAATGAATCACGTGATCTGCAGACATCGCGTGAAGTTCTAATGCAAGCTCAGCTCCACCCGATGGCGAAAGCTGGTTGGCATGAATCGTAAGTTGAAAACCAAGATTTTTTGCTGATTGCAAATATCTTCTGGCTTCAGATGCCTCAAAAAATCCTTTTTCAATAAAAATATCTACTCGATCAGCTAACTTTTTCTTTTTCAAAATCGGCAACACTTGATCAGTTAAGTCATTCAAATACTCTGAATAATTTTGATATTCTTTGGGTTTGGCATGAGCTCCTAAAAATGTGGTCACCACTTGTGGTCCGGTCATTGAACGAGCCACTTCGAGCATTTTAAATTCAGATTTCAATTCTAAACCATAACCCGATTTAATTTCTAACGTCGAAACACCTTGACGCAAAAACTCATTCACGCGTTTTTGACTTACTTCTATTAACTTAGATTTAGAAATTTCACGTGTTTTTTGAACAGTAGATAAAATTCCACCCCCGCGAGCAGCAATTTCCAAGTAACTCATTCCATTATTTCTAAGCTCGAACTCTTCGGCACGGTCTCCAGCGAAGACGGTGTGTGTGTGACATTCTATAAATGACGGTAAAACCAATTTGTTTTCCAAATTGAATTCTTTTTGAATCAAATAGTTTTTCGGAATTTTACTTTTGGATCCGATCCAACAAATATTTCCAGCAGAAACTAAAAAGGCCTGATTTTTATCATGGCCCTTAAAGTCTGAATGAATCAGTTTACAATTATAGAATAAATGAGCTTTAGTTAAGTCCGCTTTTTTGTTCACAAGCTAAATCTTCATATTTTTGAATCAGTTTATCAACCATCGATTTCATCGAGTACTTAAAATTATTTTTATAAACGTCATTGGGCTGATTCAAAGCTGGACCTTGACCGACCAATTTCATGATTTGACGTTGAATCTTTGATGGACTGCCACCAGTGGGTTGACAGTACCCAAGAAGCGCACTTGAAATATTTGTTTCAGCATCCAATGCAGGGTACACCATATTACACAAACTCTCTGAACTTGCTAAGTAGCCGGTCGCTTTCATGTAACTGTTGATTGCAATATTTGACTGTCGGCACATTTGCACATACGTAGGCGAATTTTTAGCCAAAAACTTTGATTGGATATGCGACAGAGTCGAAGCTTTTGCCATAAATTGAGTAAATCCTTTTTCGTCCGATGGAATTTTTCCCGAAAATTCTTTTTGCGTCATCATATACTCAAAACTCATCACATCTCTCAGCGCGGCATTCACTTTATTGTACTCAAGATCAAAAAACTGTTCATCATTTTTAAGAAGCTCAAAAATTGGACCATCATTACGATACCATTGATACGCCGCTTTGATTGTACCCATCGAACAATTTGTATTCTTATCGTTGGGGTCACAACTGGCTTTGACTTCATTAAAATCGGGCCCTTTAAATAAATATCGATGCATATCTTTAAATCGTTTTTCAAGCTCCGCAGATTCAAAAGCAGCGATATTTATCAAGGTTTTTAAACTTTCGTAATTGGCCTTTTCATTTTTGATTTCTTTTTCTTTCTGTGAAATTCGCTTTTGCTCAGTCATAAATTTTTCGCCATTAATTTCTGACATCGATATTTCGTATTTAGAAACCAATTTGCGAGCCTCAAAAATGATTTGATTTGCCATGCGAAGCCAATCTTGCCCCATTTCAACACATGATTTTTTATCGTTATTTTTTTGGATTTGAATAAATTCCTTATCATAGATTTTCATACTGTCTGTCAGTCGTTCAATATCCAAAGAGTCTCCGTAAGACATCGAGAATTCTGAAATGTTGGCCAGTGTGTTTTGAAGATCTGGATTTTTACGAATCGAAACAATCGTTTGGCATTGCGAGATCAATGGTAGGTTATACTGCTCTTTGGCCGACTCGATATCAGAAAGTGCTTTTTGTACTTTTATGATTTCGAAAGGTAATGATTTCGAAAGGGACTCATAAAGATCAAAAGTTGGATCCGTCGAAACTGAAAAATGCATCGCTGCCGCGCCCTTAAAGGATGTATCTTGAACAGCCACTGCCGATTGAGATTTAATTTTTTCGAGACTTTGATTCATTAGAGTTAACTTTTTCTGGAAATCGTTATGAACAGACTGAACTTGTCCAATTTTCGACAGGCGTAAATACTGCACGCGGCGATACAGCTTCATGAACTGACAGACATTTTTAATCGTATTCATCCTGTTGTCTTTATCTGACATGTCAAACATCACAGAGTCTTTCGCGATTTGTTCAATCATCGAAATACCTTTCGAAATATTATCTGCGCCTGCTAATATCTTTAAAGTGGGTCCCATGGTCTGCGCCAACGCTGGATTGTTTTTAACAAAATCCAACACAACGGGAGCTAACGTTTGAAAAGTTTCATTCATTGAAAAGATCACACTCCGAAATTGTTGATTCGAACGGTAGCAGACCTTAGTTTGACTTTGTGCAATTGACGATAGGGACTGTTGAAGCTGTTGAGTCAGCTGAATGATGGAATTCGTTGTTAAATTTAATTTGTAGGACTGTCCCGTTTCTTGAAGCTTTTGCGCTTCAAAAATTTTATTTCGCAGATCACTGGCCTTGGCACTGATCTGATCGTTATTGGCTTTGTTTTCACAGTTTGGAAAGACTGTGTTCAATTGACTTTGCATTTGGTCGATCGCACCTAAAACATCCGAATACGGAGAATCTGAAAATAAC
>JBPOIE010000047.1:0-36546 GCA_052034855.1 Bdellovibrionota bacterium
ATGTTATTTTCTGTCGTAATGTTTTTATTTACTTTGATCAAAATCAAGTTAAAGAAATATCATCAAAATTAATTAAAAGATTGAGTCCTGTGGGGTATTTATTCACGGGCATTTCCGAATCATTAACTCGTCTCGGCCTTGATATCACGACGCTTGCAACCTCAGTCTACCAACTGAAATCTGCAGCCAGTAAGCCTGTTCAAATTAAATCAGAAAAGGTTATCGAAAAGCCAGTAGAAGTTTTGTGTGTTGATGACTCGGCGACAATTTTAAATCTGATGAAAAGAATTTTAACTTCGGATAAAGGATTTATTGTTAAAGCCACTGCCAAAAATGGTCGTGAAGCGCTCGAAATTTTGAAACGACAAAATTTTGATGCAATTACATTAGATCTTCATATGCCGGAAGTTGATGGGATAGAATTTTTAAAACAATTTGATCATAAAACACCGGTCATCGTAGTTTCTTCAGTGAATCGTGATGATATGTCACTCGCTCAAAAAGCAATTTCACTAGGGGCTTCGGATTACGTCGAAAAGCCGTCGTTAGACAACATTGCTCAAGGTGGAAACGAAATTTGCAGTAAAGTTAAAATGGTCACACGGTCTTTTAAGAAAATTAGTGTAGCTGAATCATCTCAACCAGAAGAGAAAAAAGCAGACATCAAAAGACCAATCAGAGCCCCGGTGGCTCTTTCAACTCAGACACGTCCAGTTGTGAATAAAAAAGTAAAAGTAATGATTGTCGATGATTCTCAAACTGTTGTGCATTTACTTTCTAAAATGATTTCTACAAATCCTCAAATTGAAGTTATTGCGCAAACAACAAAGCCACTCGAAGTCGAAAGTCTTATCCAAAAATTTAAACCTGACGTCATTACCATGGACATTCATATGCCAGATTTAGATGGCTTAACATTACTGAGGATCATTCAATCAAAGTACCATATTCCTACCATCATGATTAGTTCTATGAATAAAGAAGATAGCGAACTGGTGATTAAAGCTCTTGAGTTGGGAGCAATTGATTTTATTCAAAAACCCAATATGGCACAAGTTCAAGAAATGACAATTACAACATGTGAACGCATTTTAATGGCGGCGAATGCAAACATGGCCTCAAATTCAGTAAATCTTAAAGAAATGGGAGCAGATAATTTTCGAAATATGAATCGAAAAATCGTACTTATTGGTGCGTCAACGGGTGGCACAGAGGCCATACGTGAACTTTTACAAAAGTTACCTCCACAAATCCCTCCGATTTTAATAGTTCAGCATATTCCTGAATTTTTCTCGGCGAGTTTGGCAAAACATTTAAACGATCTATTTCCATTTACTGTGAAAGAAGCAGCACATAATGATCTTATTAAGCCTAATCAAGTTTTAATAGCTCCTGGTGGAATGCAGATGTCCATCAATGCTCGAAGGAACGAATATTATGTCGAAATTAAGAATGACCCTCCGATGAATCGACACAAGCCTTCAGTCGATTATATGTTTAAATCGGCGAATGATAATAAAATACCGGCCGAAAATTTAGTCGCAGTCATTTTGACAGGAATGGGTGCAGACGGCGCTGCTGAAATGAAAAAGTTACATCAGCGTGGAGTTAGAACAATTGCTCAGAATGAGGAATCTTGCGTGGTTTTTGGCATGCCGAAGGAAGCAATTAAATTAGGAGCGGTTGATCATGTTTTACCCCTTAAAGATATTGGTGAAAAAATCATACAATTATCAATTCAATCAACTCAGCAACAGAAAAAAGCGAGCTAATTTGAAATGCTTTGCTTGTTAAAAATAAAAAAACCCGATTTTGAATCGGGTTTTTTTATTTTTAGTTGTGACTTTATTTTAGAAAAGTATGATCTCGACGAAACAATCTTTATTTTCAATTTTAAATGGAATGATCATAACTAACGACTTGTTCGTAACTGGTGGCAGGTCTTTAGTCCAGCAGGGTTGCGGAATCGTCATTTTTAAATCAAAACCAGCTTCTTTCAATTTTGTTTTCGCAGCTCCGTAGAAAATATTTGATATTTCTCCAACTCCGTCCAAAATTTCTGGTGAATCTTCAGCAACTGCTGATCCCACCATGTTTTCAATAATCTTTTTTGCTACAGCTTTATCAAAGTGAAACAAAACCTGACCTTTGTAAGAGTCAGTATCTAAAATTAAAAATACTGAAATTTCCTTCGGCGATTTCCAGTCAACACTGGCGTAGGGCTTTTCAAAACTGGCTTCTATATCGGCCATCATTTTTAGAGTCGTAGACATGCCATTTGATAGGTTCAAAATGACGTCTCGATTCATAAAAGGATGTGTTACATCAATTTTAGGTGCACCCATAAAAATTACCCAGCTTTCTTTTCAGATGCAGCGCTGACCTTTTGATAAACTCGCTCAATTTTGGTCTTTAAAGTTGCACCGTTGAATGGCTTAATAACATATTCAGAGACGCCGGCTTTTGCTGCTTCGACAATCTGATTCTGCTCACTTTCTTCTGTCACGAGCATGAAAGGAATAGATTTTAATGTTGGGTCTTGTCGGCATGCTTTCAGTAAGTCAATGCCCAGCATATTTGGCATATTCCAGTCTGAAATTACAAATTCTATGGGTTGCTGTGTGGCTTGATGTTCTTTAAGGACATCAAAAGCATTCTTTCCATCGACAGCTTCGACAACATTTTTATAGCCCAATTCATCTAAAACTTTCTTAATAATTTTTCTCATAGTTGCGAAATCATCGACGACTAAGAACTTGGTATTTTGACTGAACATGTTTTGACTCCTATTTGTTCTGATGAGTTTAGTTTCGGTAACTCCATTTTGAAAATTGAATTTATTTTCATATAATTTAAAAATTATTTATTTTGATCAATCTGAGACACTATTTTCTTAAAATTTTTAGATTTATCCGCCGATACAATAAATGTTAAGAAACTATCAACGAGGAATTATGTGTCTTTAGTTTTATTTTGTAGCTTATCTGTCTTTTTATTGATGTTTGCAGTGATTGCAACTTTGGTTTATCAATTTAATAGACATCAAAATCTAGTTTATAGAAAAAAACCATTTACTCATAAAGAGATTGCGTTATTTTTACTATCTTCAGCAATTTTTTTGGTTATCTTGACACAATTAAGTTTGTTCAGAACATCACAAGATTTGGAAAGTAATTTAGGTGTTGTTGCCGAGTCTTTAAAGCAATTCAAACATCATCGCCTTGGTAAAGATTCGTTGCCGAATGATATTAATTATTTAAAGATCATTGAAATCGAGAAAGAATGGCTCAGAGCTTCTAAAACGACTTTTGACGATGTATATACTTTAAAGTTGGATGAGGATAATAAAAAATATTTTATTGCCGACTCAGAAACAGATTACAATCACAATGGGACTTATGATGATGAGCGAGAACAACGAACAGCCATTGGCGAGATTTACGACAAAGAAATCCCTGAGTTAGATCAAGCCTTCCGAGAGAAAAGATTTGTTTTTACCAACAATATATATTCGGACAAGTGGGGAACTTGGGTCAGTGCTTTTGGTCCAATTTATGATATTGACGGCAGCTTTGATGCTATTGTTGGTGTTGATATTGTCGCCGAAAAACTGATCGTCAAGTTAATCTTTAATAATTTAATTTTAGCTTTTTGTTTAGTATCAACATTTATTGCACATCTTTTATATCGGACAAATAAATTGTCCAATGAGTATTTACAATATAATCTTCAACAAAACATAAAGTTGAATGAGCAAAACTTAAAACAACAAAAAAGTTTTTTGGCAGTGATGTCGCATGAAATTCGTACGCCATTGAATTCAATTATTGGCGCCATCAATCTTGTCGATCAAACCAAACTCAGTTTTTCAGATGCCGAAAATTTAAAGATAGCAAAACAATCGAGTCATATTTTAGCAGATATCATCGGTGATATTTTAGATTATTCTAAAATTGAATCTGGTAAAATTGCTCTCGACAAAGTTGAGATAAAATTAGCGAATGTCATGTCAGACATTGAAAATTTATTCAAAGTCCAAATGCGAACAAAAGGTTTAGATTTTAAAGTGGATGTTGATTCTAAACTGCTCAATTCTTACTTTGGAGCTGATGAAACACGATTTCGTCAAATTTTAATTAATTTTATTTCAAATGCATATAAATTTACGGCGAATGGACATATTCATGTCCAAGTTAAACCATTAAAGACAGAACAGTTTCAGACCTTACTCGAATTTCGGATTTCAGATACGGGTATTGGTATGTCGCTCGAGAATGAAAAACGGCTCTTTCAATCCTTTCAACAAGCGGATTCGACAATTACACGCAAATTTGGTGGTACTGGGTTAGGATTAGTTATTTGTAAAAACCTGATTGAATTAATGGGTGGACGAATTGTTTATGATACACGATTAGGTATAGGTACGACATTTGTTTTTACACTCATTTTTGAAAATATAGCTAAAGCAGAAAATCATTTGGTCACCGAAAAATTAAATCAACATTTTCAATTCGCTAAATACAGCGAGCTCAAAATCTTGGTTGTTGATGATGTGCAGATCAATCAAATTATTTTATCCAAGACGCTTCAAAAAATCGGTTTCTCTGCTGATGTGGCATCAAATGGTCAAGAGGCTATCGAAAAACATCTCTCTGAAAACTACGATATCATATTTATGGACTGCCAAATGCCTGTTTTGGATGGAATACAGGCCACGAAAGATATCCGCTACAATGAAAAGGTCCTGAACGTCTATAAACCTGTAGCAATTATTGCACTGACGGCGAATGCTTCCGTCGAAGATAAAAATACGTGCCTTAGTGCAGGTATGAACCAATTTTTAGCAAAGCCCTTTTCATACGAACAAATTGAAAAAGTACTTCAGATCGTCATTGAACAAACCGAAAGAGATTTAGAGAAGGCGGCCTAATATGTATAAACACTTGTCTCTTGAGAGCTTAAAAAATTTAGAAATAATTGATCCAGGATTAGCTGTTCAAATGATGAATGTGTTTTTAGCTGAGTTTCCTCAACATATACAAAATATTCAAAAATTTATTTCTGCGGAAAATGGTCCAGACTTAGGACGACGAGTTCATGCACTGAAGGGCTCTATTTCAATTTTTGGTTGTACAGACATCTGTACTTCTCTCAAAGAAATTGAACTCTTGGCTAAAGGCATGAAGGTTAAAGAAGCGATCGCTAAGTATGAAAAAGACAAAAAAAATATCGATGATTTTGTTAACGAAATCCAGAGTTACTTGACGACTGATTCAAATAAATCAGCCGCCTAAGATAATTTTTTACTGAAACCGAACGAGAGCTTCCTTCATCGCAACAATTTGTTCTTTAGATTGTGCGAGTAAAACACGGTCATTTGCAATCACGTCTTCATCAGCATTCGCGACAAATTTCTCATTCGACAATTTTGCATTCAAAGTCGAAACGTCTTTTTCAAGTTTCTCAACAGTCTTTTGAATGCGTTTAATTTCTTCATTGAAATCAACGAGGCCATCAAGAGGGATGATGATTTTTACTTTATCTCCGTTGACGACGATTTGACTCACGGCACATTTCATTAAATCGCCATCATGGCCAATCTCGCAGTTTTCAAGTCGTCCTAAATTCATTAACGCCGTTTTGTTGCTACTTAATATTTTTTGAACATGATCCTGTTCTACACCTAATCGAATCGATAATTTCACAGCAGGACTAATGCGATTTTCACCACGAATATTTCGAATCGCAGTGATGACTTCTTTAACGATATCAATTTCATGCTCGGCATTTTTATTACCAAGAGCTAAAAATGATTTGTCATTATCAACGGTTGGATACTGATCGATAATACAAGCTTCGCCCTTAATTGGCAGTTTGGCATAGATTTCTTCAGTGATGAACGGGCAGAATGGGTGCAATAAACGAACAATTCGATTCAACATTTGAGCCATCACTAATTGTGTCGCTTTTTTCTCATCTGCATTTGTTCCTGTTAAAATCGGTTTTGTGAACTCGATATACCAATCACAAAATTGATTCCAAATAAATTGGTAAAGTGTTGTCGCTGCATCTGAAAAGCGTTCTTTTTCCAAAGCGTCATTCACGCGTTTTTCAGTCTCATAAAGTTTTGCAATGATCCATTGATCAAATACACTGGTATTAATCTTTTCAGGAAGTGCTTTGATGCCCTCAGCTGGCACCTGAAAATCACTGAGATTCGAGAGCGCAAAGCGCGAACCATTCCAAACCTTGTTCATAAAATTTCTGTAACCTTCAAGGCGTTGTTCCGAGAATTTAAAATCTTTACCGCTAAAGAGATGTGCTAAGAAACTAAAACGTAAAGCATCAGCACCGTACTTGTTGATCATGTCAAATGGATCTACCGAATTGCCAAGGGATTTTGACATTTTGATCCCTTTGCTATCGCGAACGAGACCATGAATATAGACAGTTCTGAAGGGGACATCTTTTTTAAATTCCATACTGAGCAGAACCATTCGCGCGACCCAAAAGAAAATAATATCGTGACCCGTAACAAGATAACTTGTGGGGTAAAATGTTTTTTGAGTTTCTACGGAATGTTCTGTTTCCGCAGGCCATCCCATCGTTGAAAAAGGCCAAAGTGCAGAACTGAACCATGTATCTAAAACATCATCTTCTTGGTGGATATCAGTGCTTCCACAATGTTCACAGGCTGTTGGATCAGTTTCGGCAACCGTGTGTTTTTCACACGCTTTACAATGCCATGCGGGAATTCGATGCCCCCACCATAATTGTCGTGAAATACACCAGTCTTCGATAATATTCATCCAGTGCAAATAAACTTTTGTCCAAGATTCAGGTTCAAAACGAATGGTACCAGATTCTACAACACGTTTTGCTGGAACTGCGAGTTGATCCATTTTCATAAACCACTGATCAGAAAGCATAGGTTCAACAACAGCGTTTGTTCTAGAGCAGTAACCAACATTATTGATGTGAGCTTCTTCTTTGACGAAAAGACCTAAGGCTTTTAAATCTTCGATCACGCGTTTACGGGCTTCAACAACTTTAAGTCCTTTGTAAGGACCTGCATTTTCATTCAGCTCACATTTTTTATTTAGTAAATTAATGAATTCTAATTTGTGAGTTTTACCAATTTTATAATCGTTAAAATCATGTGCCGGCGTAATTTTAACAACACCTGATCCAAAAGCAGGATCAACATAAGTATCTGCGATAATTTTAATTTTTCGATTGATCAAAGGAACAGTGACCGTTTTTCCGATCAGGTTTTTATAGCGGTCATCATCAGGGTGAACGCAAACCGCCGTGTCGCCGAGCATTGTTTCAGGGCGCGTTGTTGCTATCGTCAATAATTGATCAGTGCCATCAACTGGGTAGTTGATGTGATACATGAAACCTTTTGTTTGTTGATGTTCAACTTCAAGATCAGAAATCGCAGACTCTAATGGTCCACTCCAGTTCACTAATTTTTGACCTTTATAGATTGTATTTTTTTTATATAGAGAAACGAAAACTTTACGAACAGCTTTTGAAACTCCTTCATCGAGTGTAAACGTTGCGCGATCCCAATCGCATGAATCACCAAGGCCTCGCATTTGCTTGTAAATACGATCACCGTACTGGTGTTTCCAGTCCCAAACTTTTTCAACAAATTTTTCACGACCCAATTGGTGACGAGTGATATCTTGTTTCTTAAGTTCTTTTTCAACAACAGTTTGCGTAGCGATACCCGCATGATCTGTTCCTGGTAACCACATGGCATTAAAACCACTCATGCGCTTCCAGCGAATCAATAAATCTTGAATTGTGTGGTCCAAGGCGTGTCCTAAGTGTAAAAAACCTGTGACATTTGGAGGCGGTAAAATAATTGAAAATGGAGGCTTTGTCGATTTGTCTTCGGCTTTAAAGTAGCCTGATTTTTCCCACCACTGGTAGGTGCGCTCTTCGACATCAGCTGGATTGTAGCGGTCAGATAAAGTTGATAAATTCATAGATTTAGAATCAGTTGGGTGATCGGCATTTGTACTCATGCCGAACAGAGTATCACAGAGATTCTTTATCGGTCATCATTTGCTGAATGCCGCCATCAACAAGATAGACGTTAGTATAACCATTTCTTTCAAGATATCCGGTGAAATTTTCAGATTGTTTGCCATTTTGGCACAATAGAAGGATCGCAAAGTCTTTAGGGATTTGTTTTTCAATGAGTAAATTTTCAGCCTGATCTAATGTGGTTAAAATTTGATAGGTTTGAATGTGCAGTTTGTAAATCGATTGGTACCATGTGGATATGTCTTCGCCCATATTGATAAACATAAATGGGATTCTATTTTTAACCAAATTATCAAATTGGTAAAAGCCAATTTTATTCAGCATTCAGTGCCTCGGTCGATTCTACTTTTTTTCCAGCCATTGGTAATTTAGAGTAGACAGATAAGACTAAGATCAGCGCGCAGACAACAAGTAGACCGGCGATAATGAAGGGTGACCCCATTGTTAATGAGCCAAAAAGCAATCCTCCAAGAGCAGGGCCAATCACTCGGCCTAAAGCTGATAAACTTTGAGTCGTGCCTAAAGCGACTCCTTGCTCATCGGCCGGAACCAATAACGAAATACTTCCCATGATGGAAGGGTTTGTAAATCCGTTTCCTATCGCTAGAAAAGTTTGGACAATGGCCATCATCCAAATGTGTTCCGCAAATGCAATTCCAGACATTCCGATGGCCATGCAAGTGAGTCCTATGCGAAGAACGTTTCTTTCGCCGATTTTAGGAATCAATTTGCGAACTAAAAAACCTTGAGTGAAGACAATACAAATTCCGATGTAGGCAAAACCGAAACTGACTTCCTTGATTCCCCAAGAAAATTTATCTTTCATGAAAAGAACAAGTGTGGCTTCCATCATCGACATAGCCAGTGTCGCCATACCAAAAGTAAATATGAGAGTTCCGACAACAGGCATATTCAAAAATTTGGCTATGTTTTCGATGCGACCCATTTTTAGAGTGATTGGTTTGTCGCTGTCCTCTGGGTTTTTAACTAAACTTTCCTTTAAATTAAAATAGGCAAAAACAAATGTACCAATACACAAAAGTGCGACTCCGTAGGAAGAAAAACCAGTAATGAAGTTGACGTCAGTTGAAATTTTCTCTGCTGCGAATGTCAGACCGCCACCAATTGCAGGGCCAAATAAAAATCCCATTCCGAAAGCCGCTCCGATCAGAGCCATTCCTTTTGATCTTTCGTTGGCCGGAGTGATATCAGAGATATATGCAGAAGCAGTTGAAATCGAGGCACCAAAAAATCCCGTCAAAATCCGAGAAACAAAAAGCATTTCTAAAGATCGTGACCATGCTAGCAGCAAGTACGAAATAGCTTCTCCAAGTAAACAATACATCAGGATTGGCCGGCGTCCGATTTTGTCACTGAGCTTTCCCCACATAGGCGAAAAAATAAATTGCATTAATGAATACACTGACATCAGAAGTCCAGCCTGCAATGCAGAGGCACCGTAATGCGTGCTTAAAAGCGGAAGCACGGGGATAATCATCCCAAAGCCTAAAAGATAAATAAATACAGTTAAGAATATGACGACTTGTGGTTTTTTCAAGACTTTGGTCCTCGATCAATTAAATATTAAATGCTCTGATTATTAGAACCGTAATAAGCTGGAAAAGCTATGAAAAAATTATTACTCAGTTTTCTAATATTCGTGATTGTGCAGCCAACATTTGCTTCGAATCCGTATCAAGTCTTTCACAAAGATCGAATGGATTTAAATGTCAGAGCCAATTTCTTCAAGACGCTGTCAAACTTTGGATCAGATGGTAGCCAGCAGTCGCTATTAGGTGATAATTATTTCCAAAACATTGATGTCAATTCCAGTTTGCGTTGGGAGCTGATTGAAGACTTAGGTTTTATTGGTGGATTCAACATCGCTGCTTCTGAATCTGCTGATTTGTTAACGACTCGAAAAAATTCCACAGTTAATCGCATCGATGTCGGTGCTGATTATCTCTTTTGGACATCGAGCTTCCACGAGACATTTGCAACTATCATGTATTCACATGCCTTAGAGGCGACAGCTCTGAATACAGACACTGTATCGAATTCAGATGGTGCGGCTGAAATACAAGCTGATATCAGTACTCGATTTAATATGAATGGATTTTATCCTTACTTTCAAGGTGGTCTTAATTATCGCACGGAAGGTTTTTCGACTTTAGCCACCTATGCGGCCGGAGCCGAATTTCGATTTTCAGAAATTGGATTGGGTGCGTCCATCTTGGGAAGAGCATCAATTACTGATGATCAGTACACAGGAACTCCTGCGACCAGAGATGCCGTCAATAGCCGTGTTAACGGTGGGAGTAAAAAATATTTTGCGATAAACCCAAATTCGACAGATCTCGAAGTGAATTTGAACTTTGCAGCCAGTGAAATGATGCTGCTTAAATTTTTTGGTGGTTACACACTTGTCGGTTCAAACTCAGCCCTCGGATACAATGCGGGAGTGACTCTGAATTTAGCTTTCGGTGGAGGTAGAGCTCACTCCGTCAAAAAAAGAAGTGAGCATAAGGATAATTTAAATACAATTTCTCGCGAATTAACTCCAGAAGATTTTAAAGAAGATACGAACGATGGAGTTAATCAAGAGTATTTCAAGCCTGTGGCTCCGGCACAAAAAAATTATATTCAACAGGTAGAAGGTTCAAAGCAGAATCTGCAGAATACGACCTCAAATGAGCAAGTCAGCGAACAAGAAAAACAAAATGAAGAAGTTAAAAAACAACTTAATAATATGGAATATACGATCAAGTTGAAACAAAAGAAGAAGAAAAAGAAAAAATCAGGGAATTAAAAATTCCCTGAACTAATTATTCAAGATCAAGATTCGGTAAACGCATTTTAGGTAAAAAGTGATCCGCCTGTTCTAAAAGTGATAAATGCGCTTGCGCCATTGCTTTTAAATTAGCTTCAAATTGCATTCTTGATTTTTTAAGATCAGCCATGTCGGAATATAATTTGCGTAACGAGTCTTTCGCATCGCGAGTAATCATTTCAGCTTTTTGTTGGGCATCGTTGATGATTAGTTTGCATTCGCGTTCTGTATCAGACTTCATTTTTTCAGTGACTTGAGTCGCCTGAGTCATTGTTTGCTGTAACAACTGATCTCGGTCTTTGTAATTGAGAAGATCTAAATCTTTACTTTTGATGGTTTCAATCAACGTCAGCTTCTCCTGCATCAGTGCTTCGATTTGAGCTGCAATAACGATGAGGAAATTTTCGACTTGATCAGGATCATAACCCATCATTTTTCGATCAAAAGTTTTTGTTTGAATTTCACCTGGTGAATATCTCATTGTGACCTCCGTGTTCGTCCTTGAACTGGAAACAGTACAACCATTAGTATAGGAAATAATTTCCTCGATATCGAGATGTAGTTCATCAGATTGTTGTCTTCTGGACCTTTGTCAGATCAATTTTGTTTTGAAATCTCTTTGGAACGCATTGACGATTTTTCAAAACTAATTCGTAAAGCTCGCTCAATTTCAAGTTCTCGCATTGAGTCCAGACCTGCGGCCGTGACTCCTTTTCGAGATGTCACTCGTTGTTGAAGTTTTTCGATATCGATACCGACGGATTGAGCTGCTAACATCGAAGCTCCGAGAAATGTTTCGATGGTCATTTCTTTGGCTTCTTCAGTCGTAAATCCACGTTCTTGAATCCAATCTTGCCAGTACATCATCAGTTCAAATACAAATCCAGTTCCACTCGAGCAAGAAATCATTAACGCATCAAACTGATCTTCGCTATCTACTTTTAGAACGTATCCTAGGCTTGAAAATAAATCTTGAACGATATCGACAGCCGACTCTTCTGTTGTTTGGGAGTACAGGCCAATAACACCTCGGCCGATCAGAGCTGGTGTATTTGGCATGACGCGTACAATACGTCCTTCGGGAATTAATTTTTCAAGCTGGTCGGTCGATATACCGGCGGCTAAAGAAATAATAATTTGTTCTTTCCTAAAATGTTGACTGACGTCCTCGACGGCTTTCGAAAAATCTTGCGGTTTCATGGCTAAAATCACAACATCGCATTCTTCAACAACAGGCTCATTCAGACTGTAGGTTTCAATATTGTAGAGATCTTTCAATTTTAATAATTTTCCCGGAGTTCTATTGGAAACATGAATTTGGTCTGGCTTTATGATTTTGGATTCCATCAAACCTTTAATCAAAGCTTGAGACATATTTCCGGCTCCAACAAATCCAACTTTTATTTTTTTTAAAAGAGGATTTTGAATTTTAGTCATTGTGTGCGCCTTTCGCCAAAGAGGACTGTGCCCAGACGTACCCATGTTGATCCCTCAGATAGAGCAACTTGATAGTCATGACTCGTTCCCATTGAAAATTCTGATAAATTTAATTTCTGACCTAAAGACAAACATTTTTTAAAATAGATACGATTGTCTTCAGGTTCATTTTGCAATGGCGGCATTGTCATCAATCCGACAATTTTAAGATTCGGTAACTGAGAAAGCTCTGGCCATCGATGAAGAGTTTCGGCTTCAGTGAAGCCAGATTTACTGACTTCGTCAGATAAATTAATCTGCAAGAATATTTTTTGGATCCAATTTATTTCGGTAGCTTTTTTGGAAATTAATTGAGCTAATTCGAGCGAGTCTACAGAGTGAATATATTCAAAATTTTTTTTTAAAAATTTAACTTTGTTTTTTTGAATTGGTCCAATCAGATGCCAAATGATATTTAAATCTTTAAGGTTTTCAATTTTTTCTAAAGATTCTTGAATGTAGTTTTCTCCAAAATGGATTTGGCCTTCGTTGTACAATTTACGGATTTTTTCAATGGGTTGGAGTTTACTGACAGCCAACAAGTTTTGATTTTTTTTCAATTGCAATCGAATGAACTGCGCTGTTAAGGAACTCGTTGGATCTGCCATTGATTTATTGTGAATAATTTTTCCACGGCTTGCAAGGGAAGTCCGACAACGTTATTGAATTCGCCAGAAATTTTTTCGACAAATTTTCCACCATGCCCTTGAATGGCATAAGCACCTGCTTTGTCCATAGGTTCTTGAGTTTTGATGTATTCCCTAATTTCAACATCTGAAATTTTTTTGAAAATGACTTCCGTTGTTTCAATATGAGACACCCAATTTCGAGATTCATGGTCATACAACACAACAGCTGTTTTGACTTGATGTGAACGATTCGAAAGTGCAGTTAAAAATTCGAAGGCTTGTTTTTCATCTTCCGGTTTGCCTAATGCAATATGATCGAGACAAACCATTGTGTCTGAGGCAAGAACGATGTGTTCTTGACCTAGGTCTGGAAATTGTTGAACACAAGCTTCAGCCTTACGTCTGGCTATGTCGATTATTTGGTGATCAAGACTTAAATTTTTCTGTGGAATTTCCGATACATATACTGGAAAAGGGATGAAAAAATAATGAGCATTTTTCAAAATTTCAGAACGTCGTGGAGATTGTGAAGCGAGGATTAAAGTTTTGAGCATGCTTTTTATTGTATCGAACTGAGGATAAAATGACAGAAAAAAAGTTATTAAAAATAATCAAGCGGAGTCATCATGGGTAGCGCTGAATTAATGCTTTTCGTTGGCTTACTTTTAGCGGGTGGAGCTGTGTATTTATTTTTATCATCACTTCTTGCAGGTCGACCTGGAGAAAGTCAGCTTTCTTGGGCCAGCGGAACAGAACCTGTTAAGTCTAAAAATGGTGTCATTAATTTGTGCCGTCCATTGGTGCATCAATTTACTATTCAACATGCAGCTCGTTTCAAATCTGAAAAATACAGAAAAAAAATTCGTCATCTCATCAAAGTCGGTGGATTGGCTAACGAGCTTAATGAAGACGAGTTTATTGGGTTACAAATTTTTCTTGGTTTCGCAATGCCCATTTTTTTATTCATCATGAATTTTTCTTTAGACTTAGGATTTCCACCTCCGATGGTTATTGGATTAGGTTTTATTGGTTTCTTTATGCCCGAGATGCATTGTAAAGGATCGAAAAAAAGTCGGGAACTTTCTGTTCGTATCGATATGCCATTTTTTATCGACTTATTGGCCCTGTCTGTAGAGGCCGGACTTGATTTTTTTGGTGCGATTCAAAAAATCGTTGATAAAGCTGAAGGGCAGGATTCTGTTCTCGCCGAAGAATTTAAAATTGTTTTGAAAGATATCAAAGTCGGTTCATCGAAAACAGATGCTTTAAAAGAACTTGCTGCTCGTTTAGATATGCAAGAAATGACCAGCTTTGTTGCTGTACTTATTGATGCTGAAGCGACAGGCGCAAGTATCTCTCAGGTCCTTAAAGATCAATCCGTTCAGATGAGAATGGAAAGATTTGTTCGCGCTGAAAAAGCGGGTGCACGCGCTTCGCAATTAATTTTAATCCCTTTAATGTTATTTATTCTTCCTGCTGTTTTTATTATGGTTTTTGGCCCAGTGGCAGTTGCTGCGATGTATGGCAAGGGTAATTAGAATGGCAAAGTTGTATAAAATAACTAAAAATTCAAATAATGAACGAGCCGATGTATTAATTGAAAATATAGAATTTGCCACATCCTTTATGGCAAGGGCTAAAGGATTGCTTGGTCGTTCAGAATTACCATTCAATCAGGCCTTGTGGATTAAGCCGGGGAATAATATTCATACTTGTTTTATGAAATTCACAATTGATTGTGTCTTTTTAAATAAAAATAACAAAATCGAAAAAGTTTTTTCAGGCGTTAAGCCTTTTCGACTAAGAGGTCCGGTTTGGAAAGCCTATTCTGTGATTGAATTTTCAGAAGGTTTTATACAAAAGTGGGATTTAAAACCAGGAGATCAATTGCATGTGGTCAATTAGGATTTTATCTGGTCCACAAACTGGTCAAATTGTCGATTTAAAACTCGGTAAGAACGTTTTTGGTCGAAGCCAAGCGTGTGACGTTAAAATCCAATCTTTGGGTATTTCTAAAGAGCACTGTGAAGTCCATGTTTATAAAGATAAAATGATGATTGTCGATTTAAAATCCAGTAACGGAACATTTGTTAATGGCGTTAAAATTCAGAATTCAATTATTCATTTAGGTGACAAGCTCAGTTTATTTGACGTTATTATGGATGTTATACCAGCGCCAGACATTCGACCAAAATCAGTTGCTGTTGTGAAAACTCCACCTCCGCCGCCACAACCGATGATGTTGCAAGTGCCATCAGTACCGAATCAGCAAAACCAAATGGTGTCGCCTTCTGGAATGCAAAATGTAACTCAAGCTTATTCTTACAATATGCCGGGGCAATTTCAGAACTCATCGTATCAGACAATGTCTCAGCAAGCGGCACCGTCGACGCCGATGCCAGCAGTTTCTCCTCTGACATTTTCAGAGAAAATGGAAATGTATATTGAAAATACAGTGATGCCAGCGATCTATAGATTGGCTATTTTAATGCCTTTTAAACAAATTCTGATGGGTTTTGTTCTCATCTTTATTATCGGTGTTACTTTGCTCTCTCTCATTCCTCTGAATGTTGTAACGAAAGAATCGAACTTTAATGAAGCTGGTCGACGAGCTAAATCAGTCGCTCGCTCTCTGGCGCGAGTGAATGAAGCGGCACTACTTTCTGGACAACTAGGCAGTTTAAATGTCTCAGACGCTCTGAAAGAAGAGGGTATTAAAGAGGCCCTGATTATTCAACAGTCAGATGGTGCGATTGTCGCTCCTCCCGAAAAGGCAGGAAGAGAAGCAGCAAAACCTTTTATTGCACAAGCTCGTAAAGAATCAAGATCTGCCGTAGGAATGATTGATGCCAATACAATTGGGGCCACTCATCCGATTGGTGTTTATGACGCAAACACCGGTGAGTCGATGGTTAAATATCATGCCATAGTTTATTATGATATCAGCTCATTAGGTGTGGATGAGGGGCGTGTGATCAGTTTATTCATGCAGACCTTGGTGATCGCGACCGTGTTGGGTTTACTCTTATTTTTAATTTTCTCTCGACTGATACAGCATCCATTAACAGCTCTCAATAAGCAAATCGATCAAGCTCTGCGCGAAAAAACAGATCGAACAGAAGTTGCATTTGATTATCCCGAGTTCCAGAAAGTCGTTGCAAATGTGAATCTCATTCTCAATAGAATGTGGAATGGACTGAGTGATCAGGACGGCACGAAACCGCAGCAGAATCGAGACCTCGAGTTTATAAATTTAGTTCAAATTTTAACTCAACCGGCTATAGTCATTTCAAATGTAGGAACTATTGTGGCGGTCAGCGAGCAGTTTGAACAATTGTCTCAAATGTCTAACGAATCTCTCATCCAGGCTCATTTTTCGACAATCACAGATGCAGCGCTGATGCAAAATATAGAAGCTCTCATGGCAAAAGCGAAAGACTCTCCTTATGAAAAGCATTCCGACCGAATTCCATTTTCACAGTTTGAATGTACAATTTCAATCCAGTCGTGTTTAGGCCCAAATGGCGAACCTGAATATTATTTTATGACTTTAGCAAGAATTGAACAGGGATAGTATGTCTGAAGCATTGAAAATGAAACCGCAGATTGAAATTAAGCTTGCGATCCAAAAAGGTCCGCATGCAGGTCAGCGTTTTTCTTTTTCAAAAAAAGAAATTACAATTGGACGTTCTCCTGAAAATGACATAGTTCTGTTAAATGATCCACTCATCAGCAGGCAGCATGCCAAAGTGATCGTTGTGGGTAACGATATTGAAATTATTAATCTGAGCGAAAAAAATTCGATTATAGTTCAGGGTGAAAGTGTTCAGCGTTGGAAGCTGGTTAACTCGGGAACATTTATGATTGGTGACACTGAGTTTCAAATCCAATTTGATCTGGGGCAAAGTGTTGTGCCGGTTAAACCACAATCAAATATGCAGTTGATTCAATTTCCTTCCAGTGCGAACGGAAATGATATAATTGGTGCAGTTCCAGCGGTGCAAACACCTCAACGGAGCCCTCCGCCACAAACACAACATAAAAAAGTAGTTACGAACAAACCTCAGCAACAAGCTTTGCAGTTAAAACAAAAGCAGCTTCAGCAATTGCAGTTGCAAAAAAATATGCAACAACAAATGATGTTGCAACGACAACAACAGCAACAACAGCAAAGTATGCACTTTCAATCAACAGCGACACCAATGCCTACAAAAGCATCTAGCTCTAAGACGATGATTTATTTAGTCATCGCAGTCGTCATTGGCGTAGGTTATTACTTTTTTGGAATGGATCAAAAGAAGGTTGCTAAAGCCACAGATAAGAAAACAATTTTAAATTATACTGATGACCTTAAATCCAAACTGAATTCTAAAGCCGAAAAAGAGAACCAAAAGAAATTGGAAAAGCTCTACGAGATGAAAAACTCTCCGACGACACTCAGAGCTCAAGAGAATTTTTTAAAAGGCATGCGTGATTTTCAGTTAGGAAACTACGCACGTGCTCAAGAGTTCTTTCAAGTTGTTCTTAATCTGCAGCCAGGTCATGAACTCGCAAAACGGCACCTGTATTTATCGATTGTTCGGTTTGACGAGGTCCTAAAAGCAAAATTAATGCTTGGAGAAAGTTATTATCAGAAGCATAATTTTAAAATGTGCCAATCTATGTACGAACAAGTTTTGAATATGCTGCAAGGTAAAAGTAGCGATCAGAATTATCAAATAGCATCTGCTATGATCGACAAATGTCGATTGGCCTCAGAGGGTGTTCAGTAATGCCAAGACTGAAAATTTTGCTTCGAGGTGCCCAAATCAGTGATATTGGTCTTAATCCAGACCGTGAATATGTCGGTGGACGAAAAGAAAGCTGTGATATTCGTCTACAAGCTGAAAAGGGAATATCTCGAGAACATTTTAAAGTTAAGTTTGAAGACGGCCAATGGACAGTCGCATCGCTCTCTCGTTTTGGGGAAATATATTCACAAGGCCAAAGGGTTGAAGTTTTTCAACTCGAACATGGTTTGACTTTTCAAGTACCTCCTTATGATTTCCAATTTTCAGATGTTCCAGAAGCTCATTCAGTGCATTCGGGACCAGTGCCTGAAATTGGAGAGCATGAGAGGACTGTTATTGGTGCCACGCAACAGGTGCCATATATAAAAATGTTGAATTTAACTGGAGATGTTCGTGAAATGTTACGTCTCGAAGTTGGAGATACATGGGTTGCTGGGCGAGATCCAGCCTGCCAAATCATAATACCTGATCAGCGTGTCAGTCGTCGACAGTTCGAAATTCGAAAATTAAATGGTGTTTTCACCGCAATAGATTTGGGCAGCGTAAATGGTACTTTTTTAAATGGAAGTCCTATCTCATCCACTGATCCACAGGCTTTAAAAAGTGGCGATGCGTTGAGTGTATTGGATAACATGATGTATTTCGAACTTCATGATCCCAATTTTCAGTATCGAATGGATCGAATTGAAATACCGCCATTGCAGCTGATCCAAAACGAAGACGTCGTCGAATCAGAAAATGTCTCGTCACCTGAGGAAGTTGAGCAAGCTGCAGATCCTATGATGCTACAGCAGATCGAACAACCTTATGTTGATCAAATGAATCAACAGTTTGATCCTGGTGGTGGGCCATTTACTGGAATTCCTAATGGCACCCAAGATCCAAATCAATTTTATTCATTTCAACAAGCGCCTTTGCCACAGCAACTTTCTGGTTGGCAGAAGTTCATACAAAATAAACCTTTAGTCTTCACCGTTGTGCTTTTGATTCTGGGAGCCGCATTTTTTGCGAGTGAATATTTGAATGCTCCTGAAGAAGGACCAGTCATTGCCAAACCCGTTGATTCCTCGGATCCATTTGCAAGATTAAAACCTGAAGAGCAAAAGACAATCAAAGATTTATACAGCTTAGCTCAGAAATCCATGTTGCAACAAAAATACTCATTCGCTAAAGAAAATTTAGAAAAAATTCACCAAATTTTGCCAACGGGTTATGAGGATTCTAAAGCAATGCTTGTTGAAGCTGTTTCGAATGAGCAGATTTTATTTTCTCAATTGGAACAACAAAGGTTGGAAAAAGAAAAGGCCGAGCAATCTAAAAAAATAGCTGAAACTATCGAGATTTGTAAAAAAATATTATCGCCTGAAATAACAGTCGATAAAATGAAAGAGTGTTTGGTTCCTGTTGCTTTGATAGATCCTACAAATAATGAATACATTAAATTGATTACAGACGTTGAACAAATTGTTGCTGATAAAAAAGCGAAAGCAGATGCTGAACTCAGCTATCAGTCGCAAGTTGAAGCATTAAAAAAATTATTTGAAAAAGCGGAAAAAATTCAAGCAGATGGTTTTCCATATAAGGCCATCAAAGCCTACAAGGCAGTGATCGCTTCTGTGCTACCAGATCCAGGCAAACTCAAATCGAAATCAGAAGATCGTATCGAGTTCATCGAGAAAAAAATTGAATCAAGAACGGCAGAAAATCTGAGACAAGCGGATGAGTTTTTGCAACAAGGTAAGCTCAAAGAAGGTGTCTTGGCGCTACGTGCGGCATTGATTTATGACCCAGAAAATAAAATTGTTAAAGAGAAAATCGATAAAAATACAAATGATCTCCGCAAACAAGTGATGGTGATGTATCAAGAGTCAGTGATCGATGAGAATTTTGGACACATTGATGGCAATGAAACACGACCTGGCGCTAAAGATAAATGGAAAAAAATTATTGAGCTCGATCTCGAAGATGGTGAGTACTATCGTAAAGCATTCATTAAGCTACGTCGCTACGGTGTTTTTTAATGAAGGAGTTTCAAGATGCAATCTAAAATAACGGCTTTGAATGGTAAGTACAAACTCCCACAAACGAATGTCTATTCTTTACTTGATGACCATCTTATTATTTTTTTAAGATCCTGGAATGGGAGTGATGCAAATCAAAAAGTGATCGATGAAATTAATCACTTTTTATCTGCAGCGAATGCCGATTTAGAAGTCACAACTCCATTTGAGTTTGTAGAAAATTTATCCTCATTAGCGAATAAAGTTCGTATTTCGATTCTACTTGCGAATGATATTATTTTTAAAACTGAAAACAAAGAATTGTTTCAACAAGGTTATGAGATCGCTGTCATCTTCAAGAATAACAATGAACTCGCCTGGTCAACTGTGGGGCGATTCCAATTGTCAGCTCAAAAGCAAGCTTCTCACTTTTCGGTGAGTCATGGCGGACAGTTTTTAGATGATCAAATCTTGCTTCCAGTCGCATTACTCGGAATTGACCGTGAACCAAAGGTTTTATCTGGTTCAATTGGCGTTAAGAATTTAGAAAAACTAGAAATTCGCTCCGAATTTGGTGAAAAATCCACATCATGGGAAGCAACGATCTCTGAAATTACCAGTCAGTAATTAGTTGGCTTCATTTTTAAATGAAATGCCCCAGATGTTTTCAAAACTAATATTTAATGAAATCAATCGATCTGCAGCGCTCATATTCAAAATTATTGGATGAACACTCATAGGTTGAGTTTGAGTTATACGACGAACTTCATTGAGATCAATTTTAATTTTCTCAAAATTCTGGAGTTTTTCTTCATATATGTTCGTGCTTTCCATTCGATCTGATAAAGTACTAAAGATACCCGGTTTCTGAGTGTCAATGTAAAGCTCGTGATTTTGGAGTATGGCAAACTGTGCTTCTGTTAATTTTTTGGTCCAAGTATTAGGAGCTTCGATCAACAATGGCCGAAGTATTGGCATTGCGCTATTTTTCTCGGTCAATAATGTCCATAAATGTATGACCGGAAAAATTTCATTTTGCACGTTGTTCGGAATCGTAGGATTTTTATTAAGAAAATAAGGTAAAGTTTTACCTAAATCTGCCAATTGAATGGGGGTATCATTTTTCCAATAAATTCCTTCGTCGCCTTTAAGTCGTGGTAATTTGATCATGGTAACGATTTGAGTATTTTCGCTGTGCAAATTTTGAAAAGCGGTTTCATTCAGACGCTGGAACTTATTAACACCATTCAAACCAACGACGATAACTGTTGTCGTTCCCCACATTTTTTCAGATTTCATTTTATCAAAAAAAGCAGATAATTTTTCATCTAATTTCTCAAGCGAGTTTCCATCTGCGGAGTTCGTAAATTCTAATTCTGAATTATAGATGATACTTAAAAAGGGCTGAGGGTCTTCGTTATACCATTCAAAAAAATCATTCGTTTGTAATTTGAAATCTTTGAAATAATTTCTTTGCGTCAGAGCTGATGAATCATCGAAAACATCAAAGTATTTTGAAAGTCCTGTTTTTCTTAAGATGTGAGGACTGCCAGAAAAAAACGAAGTCCTAAACTTCTCTTCTTGGGCGAGTTGTGAAATTAACTGTGATTGATCTGAAATTCTGTCAAAGCTACGATGGAGATTGTGTCTATAGGGGTATTGCCCCGTCAACAACGAGGCCATCGCAGCTGCAGGTTGTAGTGATGTTGTATAAGAATGTGTAAATCGAATTGATTCTTTGCACAGGGTTGCAAATCCAGAATTTTCGATCATGCGATCATCGTTACAAGTGACGGCATCGCTCGGAAGTCGATCGAATGCTAAAATTAAAATGGAATTTCGTTTTTGTGACTGGCACGAGGTCGAGCCCAGAACAAAGACTAGTCCCAGACAAAAATAAATAAATAAAAAGACATATTTTGACGTCATAACTCAGTCCATATCATAATGAACTGGTCATTAACTAACAAGGAGCTTTCATGTTTGCTGAGAAAATTTTTGCAATTGCACATTACGCCGATCAAGTTGTTCTTATTGTTTTACTCATAATGAGTATTGTCTCGATTGCGATGATCTTTGAAAGATTTATGTCTTTAAAAAAGATATCGGGTGAAAGTGAACGGATTCGTGCTCGCCTCAGGATTGCATTACAGACAAATTCGATTCAAGATTTTGAAGATATTGCCAAAGATCCTACTTCTCTTGAGGGCCGTGCGGCTAGTCATGCTTTGAAACATTTAAAAACTCATGGCGAAAAGGGTTTTGAAGAAGTCTTTAACACATTCGTTTTGACTGAAAAGCCAGAGCTTGAAAAGTATTTGCCAGTTCTCGCGACAATTTCTTCGAATGCGCCGTTCATCGGATTATTAGGAACTGTTCTTGGTATTATGAAAGCCTTTAATGACTTAGCACAAGCGACCGATGCTGGACAGCAAACAGTGATGGCCGGAATCTCCATCGCCCTTGTTGCAACAGCTGCTGGATTATTTGTGGCTATTCCCGCAAGTATGTTTTTCAACTATTTCACACGTAAAGTTAGATCCATTTTATCGAGCATTGAATCAGTTAAAGAATTAGGTTTGGCCTATTCTAAAATGAAAGGCCAATAATATGGGTTTTAAAGCTGATCAAGGGGACGACTTACAGTCGGAAATCAATGTCGTACCACTGGTAGATATTATCTTGGTGGTTTTGATCATATTTATGGTGACGGCTCCGATGATCATGAAGCCATCGATCAATGTGAATTTACCCAAAGCCGCCAGTGGCGAAGCGACAGTTCCGAGCAAGTTAAATATTACAATCGGGACGGATGGGAAACTCAGTCTCGATGGTAAACTTGTCGAAGACAGTGAAGTGCTAGCCGCAGCGACGGCTGAATTTCAAAAAAATCCTGAAGTTCAAGCCATCATTTCTGCTGATAAAGAAGTGCCTCACGGGCGTGTCGTTGGAGTACTTGATATCGTTAAAGGTGCCGGTGTTAAAAAATTTGCCATCAGCATTGATAAAAAATAATTTCGAAACTATTTAAGCGACGGAACCTAATTAAAACTAGGCTCCGTATTTTGCTGGTCATAAATAAGGATTTTTATATTTCTTTTGTGCAACTCATATAAAAATTGCGGTAAAATCTCTGCCGTTCGACGATGAATATCATGAAACAGTACAACGCCGCGATTATTTTTATCAATGGTACGTAAAGCACTGGCTAAGACTTCTTTGCTTGTAAATGGAATCGTTTCATTTCCCACTTTTTGCGAATAACGCCAGTCATTAGAATCAATACTCCAATGCATTTCCAGAACACCTGATTTTTTCAAATAATTTGAAGTGGCTTCTCTATTGTCGCCGTAGGGAAAGCGGAAAAATGGTGCCATTTTTCCGACTGTTTTTTTGATCAACTCAAATGTGCTGATAATATCATTTTGTACTTCATTGTCCGTCAACATGCGACCTTTGTTGTTTTTGCGACAGACTTCAGTGTTATTCAAACAAAGATGCTGCCATGAGTGATTTGCGATGACATGGCCATCGGCAAAGGCTTTCTGAGTTTGGTGCGGATATTTTTCAATCTGGCGCCCAAGTTCAAAGAACATGGCTTTTAAATCACCAGCTTCTCTTAAAGTTTTCAATATAGATGCTGTAAAGAAATTATGGGGACCATCATCGAAAGTCAGAACAACTTCTTTGTCGTCGACAGAACCATGGTATTTGTTAAACGACATATACTCTGCGTTCGTTATTGTCTTCACTTCGAGCTTAAAATCAATATTTGAAGGTTCAGATGTAAAACCATCTGTTGAATATTTAAATTGCTGTCTATTCATTGCATTCACAGCGTTGAGACGGCTCATGAGCAGAGCTTTACACTGAGAAAGTATATTGCGATTATCGTCGTTTAATATTTCAGTCTCAAAAACCAAAAGATTGTCATCACTCAGGTTTTTAAAGGCCGTGCATAATTCTTTTTTGATTTTCTCAATGTCTTTTTCTGATTTCGTTACAGCAAGATCACTCCGTAAATTTTCAAATAGAAATTTAGGATGAAAATCCGAAGTCTCCCAATCCGTATGTGTGACGGATTCAGCATTTTCATCAACGCTGGATTGTAGTTGCAGTTGGAGATCTGCCCCGTGTTGGCCACAGGACATCATCAAGAACACGATAGTAGATAAAGCAGTAAAACGTACCATAACAAAACACTTTTGCGAATTGTAGACCACTCTAAAACTCATATAGGCGTTAAAACATCTGACAGGTGTCGAAGTGTTTTACAATGAGACACCATTTGTAATTTTATTCATAATTCTGTTTGAGAATCCCGATACATAATCTTGTGAAGCCAAGCTTTAAGTCCCTTTTATATCCATTTCTTATTTTATGTGTCGTCACTGTTTATTCAGTGTTGTCACTTTTTTATCCGGAAAAAATAGCGTTCAATTTCAAAAAGTCTCAACCCGAATTAGTGCAATTGGCACAAATCAAAGATCGACGTCAAATTGCTTCAGTTGAGGAAATGCAAACATTGACGGTTGATTGTGAAAAATCAGATCGAACATATCAAGTCTCAACATCACAAGTTCTGTTAAGGTTTGAAGGCTGTGGCGATGAAAAAAAAATCGTCGATTTTAAATTGGTCAACTCGACAAATTCGTACATGGCGCAAATATTTCGTTCGGCAGAAAATGTCATCGCGACTGATTTTATACAGCTTGCAAAAGGCGAAAATATTTTAAATTTAGAAATCAGCCTAAACGACAAGCAAAAAAAGACGCAAATCATCAAAATCGAACGAATTTCAACTGAAATTCAGTGACATCAACACCATGTTTTTTTAACTTCAGTCTCCTGTGATGACAGAAGTAAACACTCCGCATACTAATTATCTATCAGATTACAAAAAAAGATCTGATGTTCACCTTGCCCGAAAAGTTTGGCACGTCACCACGGTCTTTGCCATGTTTTTGTGTTGGCACTTTCTCTCATTTTGGATTTGTATCAGTTTGCTCTTAATTGGCTGGATTGCTTTTGTTCCTGCAGACATCATTCGCCTTAAAAATCCCGAGCTGAATTCTAAATTAACTCAAATGTTTAAATTGATTATGCGGCAAAATGAAATTGACCGACTTGCTGGGACGACCTACTTGATCACAGGAACTATCCTGATCGCTGCAATATTTCCTAAGCCCATCGTCGCGTTGAGTTTACTCTTCTTGGCGTTTGCTGACCCAATTGCCAGTTACATTGGTATTCGTTATGGCAGAGACAAAATTTTTGGTCATAAATCGGTCCAAGGTTTTATTGCGGCTTTTGTCGTTTGCAGTGTTTTGACGTACACGTTTTTATTTTTGAACAATATCAGTGAATACATTCTGATTGTGAGTTTGTTATCTGGTATCGTGGGAGCTTTGGCTGAACTTATTCCTGTAGCAAAGCTTGATGATAATTTTACGATGCCAGTCCTTTCAAGTATTGGTTTATTTATTTTATTTTATTTGTTTAATATTTCGGTGCTACTAGCCTAGTACTATCGATCAAATCTCTTTAACATTGGATACTGTATGGAAAATTTTAATGAGCTCGAAGAACAAACATCATCAGGAAAAAAACTGGGAATGTATGTTTACATTTTGCCTAACTTAATGACGATAGCGAATTTATTTTGTGGTTTTTACTCTATTTTACAAACATTTTCAGGCCAATATAAAACGGCGGCTATCGCGATCGTTGTCGCTGCGGTCTTTGACCAACTTGATGGTCGATTAGCTCGTTTAACTCGTGCCACAAGTCAGTTTGGAGCTGAGCTTGATTCTTTGTGCGATGCTGTCAGCTTTGGAATGGCGCCAGCTCTTTTGGTTTATCAATGGGCTCTTTTGCCCTTCGGTCGACTCGGCATGATGGCTGCTTTTTTATTCGCAGCCTGCGGAGTACTTCGATTGGCGCGTTTCAATGTTCAAGTTGGTGTCGTTGAAAAAAATTACTTTCAAGGGTTACCGATTCCAATGGCTGCGGGTATTGTCGCTTCTGCCTATTTAGCATTTGATGATATGGCATGGGAAGCTCAAGCCAATGTTGGTTTGCTATTAATGATGATCCTGCTTGCGATCGTTATGGTTTCAAATTTTCGTTACCGATCATTCAAGGATCTTGATTTAAAACAAAGACTACCTTTCCGATATCTTATTTTAGGTGTCATTATTTTATTTTTAGTCGCTCTTCGACCAGAAGTGATGTTGTTCGTTTTGTTTTTTGGTTATGCTGCGACTGGCGCGGTTTTCGGAATTTTACGTTTGGGCAAAAAGTATAAACAAATGCCAGTCAACGTCTATGCTCCAAGCCCAGTGAATGAAAAAGACCTGCAAGAAGAGAACGAAGATTAAATATACACAATAGGAAATGATCGTATGAAAACTTGGAATAGACCTTTAAAAATCGGATTGGTTGGTGCAACGGGTGTGGTTGGTGAAACGTTTATTAACTTACTCGAAGAATACAATCAGCCTGTTGCAGAATTTAGACCCTTTGCCAGTGTTAATTCCGAAGGTCAAAAATTACAGCTCGCGGGTAAAGACTGGGTTGTTCAAATTTTAAAACCGAATTGTTTTGATGGTCTTGATATGGTTTTCTTTAGCTCTGGTGACGATATTTCCAAAGAGTGGGCTCCACAAGCTGTTCAATCTGGAGCTTTCGCCATCGATAATTCAAATGCATTTCGAATGAATCCGGAAATAAATTTAGTGGTTCCTGAGGTGAATGGAAATTTACTCAGTTCAAAATCAAAACCACAAGTGATTGCAAATCCAAATTGTTCAACAATTCAATTGGTCGTGGCATTAAAACCTTTGGCTGATCAGTTTGGTCTTGAAGAAGTCACAGTATCCACGTATCAAGCCGTCAGCGGCGCAGGATTACCTGGATATGAGGAGCTTTTGAGTCAAACGAAGAACTTTCAAGATATGGATCAGCAGCCAAAAACTTTCCCTAAGCAAATTTTGTTTAACTGTATCCCACAAATTGGTTCTTTCTCCGGTGATGGTTTTTGCACAGAAGAAACTAAAATCATGAGCGAAACAAAAAAAATCATGGGACTACCTGATTTAAAAATTTCGGCGTTTACAGTCCGTATTCCTGCCTTGAATAGTCATTCTGAAGCAGTCTGGGCGACTTTAAAGTCAGACGCTGTAACAAAAGCTCAAATCTTAAACGCCATGGGTGATTTTGATGGAATTGCAGTGATGGACCAAGATTATCCAACTCCGCTCGAGGTTTCTGGAGAAGATCCTGTTTTTGTTGGGCGTATCCATCAAGATTTGTATAATAAGAAGCGTTGGTTGATGTGGGTTGTCTCTGACAACTTGAAAAAAGGTGCAGCTCTGAACGGCTTGCAAATTGCTGAACGTCTATTTTGCGATACTGAGTCGTAATAGAAATTCAAAACGAACTAAATTCTAGAATTTTTTGACAAGCCTAAGGTCCCGTGTTGCAATTGAAGTGTGAAATTGCAACAGGCCTTTTTATTTTTTGCATTATTTTTGACATCCGCAATGTCATTTTCTTTGGTCACACTAAAAAATATCAGCGGCGTCAGTTATTATGATACCACGGCAAAAAAAATCTATGCAGGTTATGCAGGAACTTGCGCTGCGCCAGATTCAGGATCGACTTGCAATACATGCACTGATATATCAGGTGCGGGTTTAAAAGCGTGCAATCAAAAAGCCATCCATTCGTCACTCAATGTGAGTTTTTCATTCACAAGTTCTGCAGATCTTTCGGCAAAGGAAGTTGCTCTTTTTATTGGAAATGATACATCAAGCACTAAGATTTCAACAATCACTGGATCTGCTGCAAATGTTGAAATGACATTATCAACACCATGGTCAAACTTTTGCTCTGGTGCTACGGATTTAAATTCAGATTGTTCGGTCTCTTCTTCAGCGGACCAAACTGTGTCCGCTGAACGCTATTTTTATATCGGTGCTGACGAGGACTCTGTCAGTGGCATTCAAAATACGACAGAAAGATTACAAATTCCTGTTCATTTGCACTCGATCAGCACGACAAACACTGGTCTCGATTCACAGGCCTATTGCTCAACAGGTTCTGCTTCTGGGTATGGTCTTTGTTTTTATTCCTTAGAGACCGGGGATGAGAAGTTAGTGATTCTAGGTGATCCTCAGCCTTTGAGTAATTCAACCCCTCCATCTGGATCGCCCGCATTTCAAGCTGTTGCATTTTTTGCATTCCCACAAACTTCAACAACAAGTACAGACATCAGTACTGCGGTCAGTAACGGTGATCCATTAGCTATAATAAATATTAAACCCTTTGTTTCAACGACGGATCTTTCAGTTGCAGGAGATCCTTACATTACGGGTCTTGAAAATTATCAGAGGTACTGTGTTTTTGCAGGGCAGGTGAATCTCGCGCAAAATATTTTTGCTTTCACAACGACATCAGTAGATGGAAGAACAATGTGTAAAGAGACTTCTCAGGTTGTAGGCTTATTAGACGATAAACATTGTTTCATATCAACAGCCGCTTTTGGTTCTGATATGGCCAGTGAAGTTCAAGTTTTCAGAAATTTCCGAAATACTTTTTTACTCCACAATAAATATGGCGCCGAATTTATAAAAGCGTATTATCA
This sequence comes from Bdellovibrionota bacterium, assembly GCA_052034855.1. Classification (GTDB taxonomy): domain Bacteria; phylum Bdellovibrionota; class Bdellovibrionia; order Bdellovibrionales; family Bdellovibrionaceae; genus Pseudobdellovibrio. Next base: position 28,431 of record JBPOIE010000047.1, read on the forward strand.
ATGGGGTCCAAAGGCTGCAGAGCTCATCTCGAGTTCCGAGGCCTTAAAGTCTATTGCACGTGGTGCGCTTTATCCGGCATTGGGTTTTTCGTGGTTGGCGTTGAATTTTGGTTTTTGGCCGGCAGTTCTTGTTTCATTGTTAGCTCTGATTTCTTGTTTTAAGTTCGCTCAAAAGCTTCGACAAATTTTTAGCCCAAGGGTGTCCTAATGTTCAACTCGAATAACTTAAGTTCCCCGATGATCAAGAGTCTTTTGTTTTTGTTGTTGAGTTTGTCTTTCAATGCATACGCTGTCGAGTCTGCCACTCAAAAAGTTCGTCATGCTGGAGCGGCGGATGGTCTGACTCGCATTGATTCTGATGGTGTGTATATTTATGATGTAGAGAATGAATTAAAAAATCAGTCCAGTCATATTCGTATTGGTGCAGCAACAAACCCATCAATCACTGTTGATATCGAAGATCTTAATGGAAATATATCGCAAGTGAATTTCGAAGATATCTACGAAGGAGCTTCAAGCACAACGTTCGGTTATGATTATGAATATTTTTTCACAACGGCGGGTGGTAAACTGGGTGCGCAACTCGGATTTTCTGCGCAATTTGCGAATGGCCAAGGGCGACTTGTGATTGACCCTTCAAGATCTTCAACGGAAAAATTTTCTTTTTTCACAGTTCCATTATATGCAGGTGCTATTTACCGATTTGAATATAAAGACAAACAGCTTTTTGCCCCGTATCTCGCTGGCGGCGGAGTGTATATGGCTTTAGCTGAAAAACGCGATGATCGTGCAAAGATTAATGCGATCGGAGCTCCTGGGTTTTATGGGACGGGCGGAGTGTTATTTAATATCACTGCGTTTGATCGTGAAATGGCTTCAGATTTTATCAGTGAATACGGCATCAGTAATTTATGGTTAAATATTGAGTTCAAAACTGTACAGGTTTTCTCTGAAGTATTCGAATATCAAGCCAGTTATGTTCAAGGTGGACTGAGTTTTGATTTCTGAAAAAAATAGAATTAAATTTACAATCTCGTATGACGGAACCGACTTTTGTGGTTGGCAACGTCAAAGTCTAGAGCGCGAAAATAGTAAAATAGAAAAACCAAGTTTAAACCGTACTGTTGTGAGTGCACTTGAGAAAATATTTAAACATTCGATCGAGCTCAGCGCTTCTGGCAGAACTGATGCTGGAGTTCACGCCATCAACCAAGTTGCTCACTTCGATACAACTATGACTGTTGAGCAATTAAAAAGATTAAATTTAAGTCGAGCAGTTCGTTCATTTTTACCTCCAACAATAGTGATTAAGAAAACATGGATAGCGCCATCCGAATTTCATTCCACACTTTCTGCAGAAAAAAAAACGTATCGATATTTAATTTACAATTCACCATTACCGAGTGCCTTTTTCCAGCGAACGATGGGGTATGTGCGTGAGCCTTTGGATATTGATTTTCTCAACGAATGTTCGAAAATAATTCTGGGAGAGCATGATTTTAAAAGTTTTCAATCTGTCGGCACAGATGTGACTTCCACAATTCGCACTATATATAAGGCAAACTGGCGATTACTACGTCCAAACGTTGCTGAATTTTCAATCACTGGGTCTGGTTTTTTAAAACAAATGGTCAGAAATATTGTGGGTACTCAGCTTCTTTTGCAGCGAAAAAAGCTCAAGTCTCATAAAATGGCCGCCATCATCGAAAGTTGCGATCGTCGTCAAGCGGGGCCCCCTGCGGACCCGCAAGGCCTATATTTAATGAAAGTTTACTATCCTCTAGACCTTGACAATAAGTGCCTAGAACTTTAAAACAATCTTTCATTTTTGAATTATAGTTTTGAAATATATTTTTGAATTATAGTTAAAATTATACAAAGTGAATTAGTGTTAGTCAGTACTAGGTTGGAGACCGTATGAAAAGTTTTAATGCAAAAACAGAAGATTATATCAATAATCAAAAATGGCACATCGTTGATGCTTCAGGGCAGCGTTTAGGCCGTATCGCAACTCACGTTGCTAACATTTTACGTGGTAAGAATTTACCAACGTATACACCAAATGCTGATGCAGGTGGTTTTGTTGTAGTTATCAATTCAGATAAAATTGAAATGACTGGCGCAAAGTGGACGACAAAAAAATATTATCGCCACTCAAGATTTTTCGGTTCATTAAAAGAAAAATCAGCTGAGCAAATGCGTGCTGAAGATTCAACATTTATCATTTCTGAAGCAGTTCGCGGAATGCTTCCGACAAATGTTTTGTCTAAAACATTAATCACTAAATTAAAAGTTTACACAGGTGCTGAGCATCCTCATGCAGCTCAGAAACCAGAAGCTTACACAATCAAGCCTAAAGCTAAGAAATCATAGGAAAAGGGATAGAAAATGGCAGCTGCTGAAAAATTCTTTTATGCAACAGGACGTCGTAAAACAAGTTCTGCTCGTGTTTATTTAAAACCAGGAAAAGGCAAAGTAAGTATCAACGGAAAAAAGTCCGATGATTATTTAACTCGTCTTCAATCACGTATGGTTATCATGCAACCTATCGAATTACTTGGCCAAGCTGGTAAGTTCGATTTAACTGTTATGGTTGCCGGTGGTGGTGAATCTGGTCAAGCTGGAGCTATCCGTCACGGTGTAACTCGTGCTTTAATCGCATTTAATCCTGAGTTCAAAGGCGAATTGAAAAAAGCCGGTTTCGTAACACGTGATCCTCGTATGGTTGAAAGAAAAAAATACGGTATCCGTGGTGCTCGTCGCCGTGGTCAGTACTCAAAACGTTAAAATTTACACTTTTCAAATTATGGATCTTGTTGCTTAACGAGGTCCAGTCAGTTGAACTGTCAAAAGGTCTGGAAACAGACCTTTTTTTTTTCTTTTTTTAAATATTATTCAAATTCAATAAAAAACCTGTTAAAATTTTGTTAAGATTGTATGATGTCAAGATGATGTTATGTGATTTTTTTTAACATGAGGTTAACATGGATAGTACGCAAGCATTAAAATTGGCTCAGTTTTTAAAAAACAAAAGAATAATTGCTGGATTCTCGCAAAAGGATGTCGCAACTAAGTTAGGTTATTCAACATCGCAATTTATCTCAAATTGGGAGCGTGGAGTTTCTCAACCGCCATTAAGCACTCTCAGAAAACTTGCCGAAGTTTTTCAGATCAATGCAGAAGAAATGTTTAACGTCCTTTTAGAGTCTACAATTGCTCAAGTCGAAGTAGATTTAAAACGTAAGTTTTACTCTAATGATGCCTCAATGTGAGACATCATTTCAAATTAGACTAGGATTTGTTTAGATTTCAAGTTCTATCAACGAAATTTTGTATTTATTTATTAAATTTCTTTAGATTGCTCCAGATTGCGACGATAACAAAATATGTCGAATGCGCGAATCTTGAAACGTGGAGAATTTCTTTTTAAAGAGACCGAAAAAGTCCAAACAATTTATATTGTTCAAGCCGGACAGATCAGTTTGCAGGTTTTAAAAAATAAAAAAAATGTTGAAGTGATGACGGTGACGACAGGTTTCGTATTTGCTGACAGCGTCGTATTGGGTTCAGCCCAATATGGATACTCTGCAATGGCCACGCAGGAAACAAAGATTATTGAAATCCCTGTTGAAGCTTTCAAGCTGCAATATGAAAGTTTCCATCAGATCTATAGATCATTTATAAAAACAATTTGCGATCGTCTCAAGTGGGCTATTACCGAAATTAAAAACAAAAAATCAGACAAAGATTTAGTGCCTTGTGGAGTTGAAGAAGTGCCTCGTGTTTTTGGTATTATCTACCATACGCTGAAACACAAAGGTGTCATGGAAGGATCTGCTTGTCGTGCGGATTGGTTGACCTTACGTCAGTACTCGCAACGTATATTTGGTGAAAGTCTTAAGCGGACCGAACAAGTGACTCAAATTTTAGTAAAGTTAAAACTCGCTGAATATATAATGACCCCTAAGGACGAAGATGATGTTTTAGCAAAATCTGAAATAGCATCGTTTAAAGTTTTTGATTTAGCTGCTATTGAGGCGTTTTATGAATTTTATCAATATTATTATTATAAAGGTAATAAGCAGGCTTTGTTGAAACCTGATGACGTTAATTTTAATGTACTTAGTATTTTATTAATGGCCTATGAAAAGTCAGAAGTTGATAAATCTGGTGTTGTCAGTCGTGACTTAAATGAAGTCACAGATTTTTTTAAAGATTACGGAATCAGCTTTGGTTCCGGTCAGTTAACTGCACTGGAAGGCATTGGTTTGTTTTGTAAAAGAAAGCCAGTTGCAAATAATCAGGTCTTACTACAGTTCGAACTTAAAGAATTTAGAAATCTTTTTAACTCATGGAGAATTCTTCGTGAAATTGAGAAGTGGAATGAGCGTTCTATCGTTGATATGAATGACCATGAAGACGCACCCAAAAAGAAAATATTGATGGCGGACGGGAGCGGGTGCCCTTCTTGCAAACATGTTATGATTTCAGCAGCTAAATTTTGCAGTGAATGTGGTGCTAAAATGGAAGCTCCTGTTTTTGATGCTGAAAGAAAAGCTGCGTGAAAAACGTCTGGTTAGGTATTTTTTTATCTGTTGTCATTGTCTTAAGTTATCAAAATTGTTACCAACCAAAGAAATCGGATGCACCACCTACAGTGCAATCTGCAGGTATAAAATTAGCTAATGAGAATATAGAAAAAATTTCATTTTTAAATACGGAAAATGTGACTGTAGAAAGAAACTCGAAAGTTTTTACATTAGTTAGTCAGGTTTCTTATTCGATCGATTACAATACGGGTGCGTTAATTAAGAAAGCGGCAACCAGTCCTGAACAAGAAGAGTATTGTATATCAGAAACTTTATTCTCAGAGTTAAAAAATATCATCAATTTATCTAGTATTTGCAAAAAAGAATTACAACCTGACAGTCAGCGAGTTTGTACTGAAATATATCATCCAGGTTATGCCTTAGTAGTTACGAATCGTGATGAATTTGATCTGGGTTCATCGTCAGATGGTTGTGGATCCATTCAAATTAATCTTTGTGAGGCTACTTCCGAAGACATGTTAAAAGGTTGGTTTCAAGCCGTTAAAACTCAGTTACCACAACTGAGTTGTCCAGAATAAATATCTGCGTGAGTCTACTTTTGATTTTGTAGAGATAACCTCAGAAAATAATTTTAAATTTATTGTCTTCTTTGAACTTCGATGCCAGTGGCTGGGGTCGTTGCACCTTTGGGTTTACATGAAAAAGCCAGCGTAGTGCTTTTTGTGCTTTGAATTTGTGTCTGGCAACTTTGAGTCGAAAGTATGGCCTGATCACACACTCGAAAACCATTATAACCATAGTGCGAATCTTTCGTAAAAGAAGATTCAGCTTGTACTGCTCCGTCAGGCCCAGCAACAACTTCTACTTTTTGATAAACGTATTTGGTGCTGTTCAAATAGGTCAACTTTAAATAGGGCTTAGAAATATCTTTTTTACTATTGGCGTCAGTTTGAAAAACTAACAAATGTCCACTGACAGCCTTTTGTAAGACCACGGCTTTTTTTTCATAGGTATTTAATAAGATACTGTCTGATGTATTATTTAAAAATTGAACATCATCACAAGATTTCTCTTTAGATTGTCCACATTTTTGACAAAGATTGGCGATTTTAAGATAGTCTTTGGCCGAATAAAATTGAGGACTGTCCGCACGTGAAAAGCACCACTGAACACAGGTTCTATCTTCAAAACCTGAGCAAATTCCTTGAAAAAAACTTTTCCCATCGGATTTAGGTTCTCCGATCAATTCAAAAAAATCTGGCCCCAGCCTAACTGTAGGTAAAGCTGCATCTTGAAAAGAAATAGGGGGATAATTGTGAGTTAAAAATGGCTCAGTTGTAACACCAGCTGCCGCACGGGACGTCGTGATGCTTTTAATTTCTGCCTGTTCCTGACCGGCCTGTATACAGGTCGACCAAGAACATTCGGCAAAGAGTAAAGAAATAAATAAAACTGCAATGATTCTCATGCTTCAATTTTACTCTAAAGTAGAGCTGTATCATAGTCCTGATTAATTTAAGCGATTCTGTGCTGTGACCAAAACGTCCCAATTGCTAAAAGCTGTCGAAGCTTTTCCTTTAACTACGCCAATCAAATAATTTTTACCGTTGATCGTTGCGAAAACACCAGCGCCACTATCCCCAGGAGCAACACGAGCAGTTGATCTAGACTCAATTTGGTTATTTTTTTGAGTGAATGAATTCAGATAAGCGAATTGTTTTGTGTCATTATTTGAAATGGTCTCAAGATAATTTATGCTGACAATATTTAATTTTGAGTTTGCATCAAGTCGTGGAAGTGCTGTTGACCACATTTCTGCATATGGGAAATCGACTGGCAAATTCAACTCTGTATCCAAAGTCACAGAAACAATATCTAAATCTGGAGGGACAGTTGTGCTTTGTGGATTGATTCCGGGTAAAAACCGAACAGCAGCTGTCGTTGAAAACTTTTGTTTAACAACATAGCCAACACGAATCAGTTGTCCATTTTTTTCAATATACTTATATGCGCCAACTTCAATGCGAAAAGGTGCTCCTCGCAAAACTGTACTTTGGACAAAACAGTGAGCTGCACTAATCAGAGTTTTTGAATTGATCAGAGTTGCGTTGCAGTGAGCATCGATGATTGACCCATCTTGATCAGGACCAGGAACAAAAATCATCGCCACGGCCTCATGTGACCTATCGACAGCGGCTTGCGAGGCTGATAGCGCAAACGATTCCGATGTGAAAACGATCAAAATTGTCACTAGAGCCAGAGCAAATCTTTTTAGTGAAACATTTACTTTTTTCATTCCATTCCTTTGGTTTGATTTTGTTCAGTCTGTCTTAACGAGAGTCAAATACTCACACTAAGACAGAATTTTTTTATTTAAAAAATCTCGTCCTTCATTAATTTTTGTGCGATCTGGAACTGCACCTTGAGCAAAGTCAGGTCGACCGCCGCCCTTACCGCCAAGGATCTGAGCGAAATCTTTCAACAAAGTACCGGCTTGGTACTGACTTGTTAAATCTTTCGAAACAGAAATGATCACAGGATGAGTTGCATCGCCTTTTCCAACAACAACAACGATTCCTTTTTGAATCTTGTTTTTTAATTGATCTGAAACATTTGATAAAACTTCACGATCATATAAGGCAAGATCTGCGAAAATTTATTTTGCGCTTCCAGCAGATGAATTAAATTCTTTCGCCGATTGAAAAATCTCATCCACGTTAATTTGGCTGGATTGAATTTTTTGAATTTCTTTTTGTAAAGATTTGATTTCTTCTTTTTTGTCATCGATCCATGTGGTTAATAATTTATCTGTTGAAAGACCTGCGCTATTTTTAGCATGTTTCAACTCGTCTGTATTTTTCAAGAAGTATTCAATCACGGCATCGCCTGTGATGGCTTCGATACGACGAACTCCAGCGCTGACGCCAGATTCTGACATAATTTTAAACGCGCGGATTTGCGCGGTGTTTTTCACATGCGTTCCACCGCAAAGTTCACAAGAAAATGAACCCATTGTCAGTACTCGAACTTGATCACCATATTTTTCACCGAACAGAGCCATAGCTCCTTTTTCGATGGCTTTCGCATGCGGCATCACTTCGGCACTGACATTGTGAGCTGCTGAAATTTCTGCATTCACAAGATCTTCGATCTGTTTAATTTCTTCAGTCGATACGGGTTTGTTATGAGTAAAATCAAAACGTGTTTTTGTTGTATCGACAAGTGATCCAGCTTGAGTGACATGCGTTCCTAAAACTTTGCGAAGGGCAGCGTGCATCAAGTGTGTTGCTGAGTGATTCGCAATGGTTTGTCGGCGTTCATGATTATCAACTTCACTGTTCACCATTGAACTTAATTTTAATGAGCCTTCAAGAATTTCAATTTGATGTAAAAAACAATTTCCAACTTTTATACAATCATGAACCAAAGCTTTAAATCCAGAAGCTGTAAGCTGTCCGTGATCACCCACGTGACCGCCGCCTTCAGCGTAGAACGTTGTTTGATCTAAGATCACAAATCCAGAGTCTGTGGCTTTCAGTTCTTGAACTTCACTAGATCCGCTTGAG
>JBPOIE010000150.1:0-2001 GCA_052034855.1 Bdellovibrionota bacterium
TTTTGCAGAAAAGAGAACTGGGCATCATTCTGAACTCAGCAACATAAAAAGTTTCTATCTCGGACTCTTCCAGTCGCTTGCGTTAATTCCCGGAATGTCACGGTCTGGTATGACGATTTCTGGTGGACTTTTTCTAGGTCTTAAAAGGGAAGTTGCTGTAAGAATGAGTTTTGTGATGGCTGTGCCAATTCTTGTCGGTTCAGGATTAAAACAGTTTCTCGACCTGCTTTCTAGTGGAGGATTCACCGCGATTGGCCTTGACCTCCTACTGGGTTCACTGACGTCGTTTTTTGTTGGACTCTTTGCAATAAATTTCTTAATAAAGTTTCTAAAGAACAATTCAATGAATTTCTTTATTTGGTATAGAGTCGTGCTGGCGATAATAATATTGATAATCGCATTTTAAAACGGCAGAGAGAATGTCATTGTTGAATCTTCTTTTTCTCCCCACTTTGAAGTGTCTATTGGAATTTTAACTAATTCACCCTTGAAATCCTTAAGCTTCAGAAATTTGTTTTCAAGTGCAAATTCATAAATCTCTTTTGTAATCATCACGTCAGCTTCACAATATTTTTTAATATCATCAATTTTACCCTCATTCCACCACTGAACCGCAATGAGACCATGTGAGGTTTTCTTTCTGCCGAGAGTTGCGTGCGCAATGTCATCCATTTTCACTCTACGACCGTAGGAATTTTTTATATAGACCATCAAGTCGACACTTTTGATTTGTAATAAATCACCAGGATAATATTTATTTAAAATCGGAATGTCGAAATGCTCAGAGTTATATCCGACAATCAAATCAGTTTTTTCAAATAACGGCCACATCCTGCTGAATTCACTTTCAGTAAAGCTTTGAATACTATCATCCGCTGAATTGTAAATTGAAACAACCGAAATCTCCATGAGGCTCAAGTCATTGGAAGCGACCGCGGTTTTTGTCTCTATGTCGAAAACTAAATATTGCATTTGTAAATTGTAATTTAATGTTACAATTAATACAAGTGGATATGAAAGAAAAAATCTTTGCACAAATTGTTTCGATCCCGCCAGAATTTTTGTGGGGACTACTTGCGCTGATCCTTTTTGGATTTTTAATTATTTCATTTGTGTTTGAATATCATTGGAATCACTATGGGGTAAACAAAAATATCAAAAAAGTCGCTCAAACTTTTTTCTGGGTAATTTCAATTGTGTTAATTTTAATCATGGCATTCGCATTGTTTACTTTTGATTCATAAAAATATGGTATTTTTCGACAAAAATGAAAGCATAATATTTGAGATACGAAAACATTGGATAATGTTATGGACGCCGTTGATCATTCTTGGTATTTTCGCGCTTTTTCCACTTTTAATCGTGCCAGTTTTTTTTACTGCTGGCGCCTCAATAAAATTAATGGCGCTCGCAACTTTTTTTATTGCGCTTTTTTACTTCATTATTTGGATTTCGTGTTTCATTGTTTGGACTAACTTTTATCTCGATGTTTGGGTTGTCACGAATCACAAAATTCTTAGTGTCGATCAGCAGGGTTTGTTCAGTCGTAGTACTTCAATTATTCATCTCGACAAAATTCAAGACATCAATTTCAGGGTGACAGGTATACTTGCATCGATTTTTGATTATGGAGATTTGGAAGTTAAAACTGCAGCACATACGCACGACCAGGGCTTTCTCATGCGAGGTATTCCAAATCCTTCTCTAATTCAAGCAAAAATTAATGAAGCGTTGATTGTCCACAGACAAGAAATTCAGAAGGAGAGTACGATTATTCTCGAAGAAGTTTCGGAATCAAAGGATCCAGTTTCAGATTTAGTTAATCAAACAATTAATACAGAGCCGTCCGAATCGGAGCCTGTTTGATTATTTCGATTGCCTCATCAATTGAATCTGTGATTGTATAAAGCTTTCTGTCGTCTGCGCTAATTTTATTATCATCCAGCAAAACATTTTTAATAAAGTCATCGAATTTGCTCCAATATTTTTTTCCAAACAAAA
>JBPOIE010000029.1:0-109093 GCA_052034855.1 Bdellovibrionota bacterium
TCACTCGCAAAGTGATTGCAAAATGTGTTTGTACAACAACGGAAACAGTTATTCGCACACTGACGGAATGGCACAGAAATAAAATCATTGTCTGCGAAGGACGTGAAATCACTTTGCTTGACTTAAATTATTTACAAAAACTATGTGCCTAAATAATCCTGAACACCAATTATTTCAACAGATCATTCTTGAGCATCAAGACTGTCAAAATAAAATAGAAAAAGCAATTTCAGTTCAAGAAAAGAAAAATATTTTAGATTGGCTGTGGAAAGAAGTTGAAAACAAACATCATTTGAAAGAAGAACTTTTGATTTATCCGATCCTTATTCAGAAAAAAAAACTCACTGAAGGTGGACCATTTTGCAGTTTATATTTTGAGGAGCACATTATGAATCGCCCTTCGGATATCGTCAAAAAAATAACGCAGAATGATCTTTCTTGGTTAAGTCATCAAACTTTTTATAAAGACAACCCAACACCTCTGAATATCCCACTCGAGGAACATCGTTCAACCCGAGAAATTTTACAGTTTCTAATTCAAAACAAAAATCAACTTTCAGATGATTCTTTTTTGAAAATTTTTGAAAGTTATGTACGTTTATTACAGCATCACACAACGAAAGAAGAAAAATGCTTCTTTCGCGTGTGTGAACTTTGCTTAGCTCAGACAGAACTGGACGAAATATTTTCAAAATGGTTCACTTTTACAGTTTGATTTGTTTTTTGCAAGCGGTGGTATTTTCGTTTTTCATGTTCAATACGGCGACCTTGGCCAAAGGATGTGATTCTTTTCAGATAGCCAATCACACGTGTGGCAAAATCAATATTCTTTGAATGACATTTTGAACACTCTGTTCGCGTTTTTTTATCGATATGGTGACAATCATTACAAATCGTTATTTTGACATTCGTGCAAAAATAATTACAACCTGTGATGGCGGCCAATTCAATCAGTTTCAAGTATTGTTTTTTGGAAAGAGTCTCATCCAGATTAAAATGTAAGGCCGAGCCACCATCTAAATAGCGAGTCACTTGTTCGCCATGCATTTCAAATTTTTCCAATGGATTTGTGAGATCGTCTTCAACGCGATAGAAGTATGAATTATAACAGTCGCGGTGGACCTCATAACCATCTTTTTTATCCCATTTTGCGTTTTTGACACCTAAATTTTCTGCAGGAACAAATTCTGTATTGAATTTATATCCTGTTTCTGAAGATCTTTTTTTGTTTGCATCAAAAATCACTTTAAGCTGTTCAGAAATAAACTGAACATATTTTTCATTGTTTGAAATTTCTAAGCCTAAATATTCTGCGGCTTCAACAAGTCCATTAATTCCAATAGTTAAATATTGCTTATTCAGTGAAATAAACCCAGCATCATAGACACTGAGCATTTTATGATCCATCAGATCTTCGATGATTTTTCGATAGGCGATTTGATAGTTTTGTATTTTAGAAACTTCGGTCAACAGATCTCGGTGGTCTTGAATCAATCGATTCATATTCAGTGTAATCACATTGATACTGCCCGTAGCGACACCGCCTGCGCCTAAAGTATATGAAAATTCTTTCACAGCGACTTCGTTTCGTAAACGACAACAACTGGCAAGGCTATCTGCACTGTCCGATAAGTACATAAAAAAAGAATTTCCCTTTGATAGTTCACTGGCGCACAGGTCATGATAGTCTTGATCACGAACTTTTTTTTCTGCTGTCAGTAAGGCAACAGTCACAACAGGAAATGTCAAAATTGATTTTTCACGTTCTAAATTAAACCAATTTAAAAAATATTTTTGTAACCCAGAAACAGTTTTCCATTGGGGTTTGTCGCCGTCGGGGAACACAAAATTTTCAAACAAAGCCTCAAAATAAAATTGGTCATAGATTGAAATATTCCAAAAAACAGATTGATATCCACGTGCGGCGGCCGGTTGATTGATGGAATAGACCACTTGTTGTAAATAATCGCTGATGGTCTTTGTCTGAGTTTTCAAGTAGTCATCACCAAATTCGCGTCGTGCAAAATAATCAAAGTAGGTCAGAAACTCAACAGTCGCAACGGCTCCTGCAAATTGCGAGCTGACGGCGAAAACAAAATTAATAAATGTTCCACAAAATGATCCTAAATGTTTCGGGGCAAGGGATTCTCCGCCCAATTTCGTCAGTCCATCAGTTAATAGGGGATACATACTGACTGAGACACAGTAAGGTTTTAATGATGTTTCGTCGTGAACATAAATTTCATGGTCTTCGATTTGTCTCAGATATTCTTGGGCTAAGTGTGGGCCGTAAAGTTCTTCGATCTTATTGGAAACAAGTCTGCGATTGATTTGAATATTGATGTCTTTATTAATTTCTGCTTCGAGTGTGGCAATGTTTTTCATACTGACATTGGCATTGGCATCCATCACCGAACCATCAGCCGCGTTCTGTGCCTGTTTGTAGTTTTGTATGTATTGAATTTTTTGATTCAGTTGTTCATCTGTGAGTCTGATCATTTGTATCCTCCGTAAAAAATGAATTAAGTATTTCGTTTGTTTTTAAGTTCAGAAGTCTTTGATTGGTCGTTTTTGAATTCAGTCCGCCGAGTGTTGAAATATAAGGACCGTATTTTAAATAATCGAGTTTACTTTTAAGTATTTCAGGGACTTCGCTCAGTTCGAGTCCTGTATAAAGAGCCGTTTTTTTTTGATGCTGCTTGGCGATATCAATCAAGCTGATTAATGTAGATAGTTCCCATTCACCTCCCATAAACAGAACGCATGACATATATTTTGAATACTGAGAGATCAGTTGGTTAAAGTATCTGGGATCAAGTTCAATGCCTTGATCTGCATTCCATAAATCATTTGAATGACATCCCTTGCATCTTAAGGGACAGCCTGTCACATGCAGCGCTAATGAAATTTCATCAGGTATTTCTTGGAAAACAATCTGTAAACCACTATATCTCATGACTTTATTGCGCCCGAGATACTACCTGTAGTCAAAAGACGTTAGAAAATAATTTGAAACTTATGATTTAGATCATAAGTTGTATTTAACTGAAGACCTAATCAATTTGATCAACGAGTTCGATAATCAGATCTGGTTTGAGGATTTTGATATGTTGGTCTGTCGTCACAACATAACCTTTTTTAACCCACTCACTCATCACGCGAATCACAGATTCAACAGTCACACCCAACGTGTCAGCGATTTCTTTGCGTGTGAGTGGCAAGGGAACTTCTAATTCTGTTGTCACAGAATCTTTGGCAACCAATTGTAATAGCATTGCCGCGACTTTGGATTGAAGCGGAGATCTTTGCATTACTTTTTGATTTTGAAATCGACTCATTCGTGTCGAAAGTAAACTTTGAATACGAATGATCAGTTCCGGATTTTTGAGCCAATTTTGAATATAAGTATCTCTGTGAATCATTAAAATACGTGATGGACCCATGGCTTTCACAGTGACAGGGTAAAGAGGTTTGGGTTGCGGCATCACCAACGCAGCAACAACATCACCAGGTGAAGAAAAGTGAATCACGGATTCTTCACCCGCGTGCGAGACTCTCGATAACTTATAGGCACCAGATAAAACAATTCCAAAATGAAATGCGGGTTCTCCAAAAGTGAAAACTTGATCTTTGTGTTGATGGACTTTGACGACACCTGTTTCGCACAGATTTAAAATCAACTCGTCACCAAGACCACTAAATAAAGGGAATGCTTTGAGTTCGTTCATTGCCCCAGCTAAGGCGTTGGGTTTATTCAAGATGACCTCGATTTTTTGCCTGATCAATAATTTTATTTTCAATCTGAGCGATTTTACTTTCATCAATTTGATCGGATGTTATTGATATAAATTTTTTCGAAGCTAATTTTAAAATTTGAATCTGCTTGTAAAACTTGTGACAGTGTTTGCAAATAAACAGATGAAAATGAATTTCTAAACGTGTTAACAAATTCACACGTTGATCACTGCTGACTATTCGAGAGACATCTTTACATTTTAACATTTGTTAACTCGCTTTGCTTTCAATACATTCGCGCAGTTGATTACGGGCTCTAAATAACAAAACACCTAAATTTGTTGATGTGACTTTTAAAATTTCACATATCTGCTCAGTCACTTCGTCTTCGACCTCTTTTAGAATAAAAGCCATTTTTTGATTTAATGGCAAAAACTCAATACACTTTGAAATAATCGCCATTGTTTGCGCAGATTCCAGAAAACGATGTGGATCTAGTGGAGAGTGAGAAAGCAGCCAATGTCCATTTTGATCAAAGTGAGCGTCGAGAACATCTTCAATCGAATCTGTGGGCTTCATCCTTTGAGTGGATCGTCGATGCTCAGATGCTTTATTATATAAGATTCCAAATAAAAAAGTGCGTATCTGCGAACGGGCTTCAAATTTATCAACCACATCAAAAAAAGTGATCCACACGGATTGAACAATATCTTCGGCTTCAATATCTTTAAACCCCAGCCCTAAGCAGGCTTTATAGAGATGTCGAGTATGTTTTCTAACCACTTGTTCGAGGGCGACATGGTCTTTATGGCGTAAATTATTAATAAATTCTGCAGATTCAAAATCCATTGACAGATCTTACATTATTTTAACCTACTGACAAGTGACCCTTGATGTTTCTTGATAAAATGATCTACACAGAGAAATTTTGAACCCACAGTCGCAAGCCAACCAAGGATCAATATATATAAATACTCAGACTGACCAAATAAGCTTGATAGGTCAGTGATTTCCTCTCGTTGCGCAGTCATCAGGGCCACAATCATGACCGGTATAAGAGACAAACTGGAAATTCTTGTGAAGAGTCCTATCAGAATAAACAGACCAGCCACAAGTTCTAAGCCACTCACAAATGGAGCTTGAAGATGAGCCAACGGAATGTTCAAGGATTCAAAATAACTAACGACTTTAGTTAAATCTTGAAACTTACCCCAGCCTGATTGCATAAATACGATTCCGATTGTTAACCTAGATAAAATTTCAAGAGGTGCGAATTTCATCATATGCTCCTTTTTAATATTATTATTTTCTTCGCAATCCATTCACTGATTAATGATTGCAGCCTGGCTTCCGTTATTTTAATTGATTCAGTAAAATCCTGAATGTTCTTCATACTTTGCTGTGACTCTAAAAAATTTAAAATTGAAAACTCACTTTGTGTGATCGAACAAAGTGTTGCTTCGTCACGAAGACGATAGGCCATCAAAAAGTCAGTTTGCGTTGCCTGCAGGATACAAGCAGGGTGTCGATATAGATCAAAAGAGAGACCATTCTGAACCTGTTCCATAGACACAGAATTTTCGTCCTCCAAGGCTTGGTTCGATCGTAGAATCAGCCAATCCATGATTGCAAATTCATAGTATTCGGGATTTTTTTGTAATATGAATTGTGGAAAATTTAAACTGTATTCTGCAAGGTTACGTACGTCTGACGGCTGGTTTTGAATGTAATTTTGAATCAATGCATTAAACTTAATTTCGGATATTTGTGATTTCAAAATTTCAAAGTCTTCACTTAATGATTCTGTCATTCGAATGATGTAGGCTTTTTGATAAACAGAAATTCGCGCTGAGTTAGACAAGGGTGGTTTTTCCACGATCATTGACTCTACTTCGGTAGATTCAATTTGTGATTGAATGCTTTTTTGTATCATTTTTTGCAGATCAAATAGTTGATTGTAGACCATTTTGAATCTCTTTCATTTTATAGATTTCGATTTCTAATTCATCCCACTCTGGAATATTTCCGTCTCGCTCAATCATTGAATTTTTAATTCCAAACTGTTCAATAGAAAATTTATAAAGAGCCCAGACGTCATCACAAACAGCCGTATCATGAGTATCAATTAAATGATCATCAGCAATACTGTGGCCGGCTAAATGAATTTGACCAATGCGTTCTGTTGGTAAAGAAGATAAATATTTGTGCGGATTGAATTGATGGTTCACAGAGCTGACATAAACATTGTTAATATCTAATAATAAACCACAATCTGATTTATTGAGAAGCTCTATGATAAATTCATTTTCACTCATTTCAGATTTTTTAAATTCAAAGTAACTTGAAGGGTTTTCTATCAGAATTTGTCGACCCAGATAATTTTGAACTTGATCTATTTTTTCGGAAATTAATTTCAAGGATTCTTGGGTGTATGGCAGAGGGAGCAAGTCATGAACATTAAATCCTTCAACGCCAGTCCAAGAGAGGTGATCAGAAATAACAAATGGATCAATGGAATCGATCAAAATTTTCAATCGCTTTAAGTAATCCAAATCAACGGGATCAGAAGAGCCAATATTTAACGAGACTCCATGTAAAGAAACAGGGAAGTCTTTTCTGAATTTTTCAATTTTCTGAAAAGATCTTCCCAGGCCAATATTTTTCCAAGGCATAAAGTTTTCAGAAATCACTTCAATCCATGAAATGGATTTTGGTGGTTGTTCTAAAAAGCGCGAGTAATGTGCAGGACGTAATCCGACACCAGCTCCATAAACTTTGGAAAAATCTGACATGAATTACTTATCCTTTTTCATTTCTTCTGTTGGAGCTTCTGATTTTTCTTTGGCTTCTCCGCATCCATTTTTACAAGAATTTTTATCGTTCTTCTTTTTCTTTTTCATCATTTTGCCTTTGCAGCTATTTTTGTCATCGCCAGACATGCCTTTGCAGCTATTTTTATCGGCTGACATTGTAGCATCTTTGCTTTCAGCTTTTGAGCCTTCTGCGTGTGCAATGCTTCCTGCCATTAATCCTGAAATGACAGCTGCTGTTAATACTGAAGTGAACTTTTGATTCATAGGGTCTCCGTTTGTTGTGGAGGCATATTCGATGATATGCCTCTGTTAATAAATGTTCTTGCTGAACACTCTATAAGTGTAACAAACGTGATATTTATTACAAAAATAATTTTTTTATTTTATTTGAGTTATTCTAGGTGTTTAAGCTTGGATTTGAAATTTTGGAGCGAGTGACAAAGGCCAGCTTTATAATTGCATTCAAGTTGGTCTAGGTTCCTCTGTTTGTCGTCTTTGTATTTTGAATGTTTCCCTCGTTCTTTGTGCTTTTTCGAAATGAAAATAATATGATGGGAATCATGTTTTTATGTAAAAATTATCTAAAAGCCTGAGTTGGTGAAACCACAATTTTATGACAAATCAGGCTATAGTGTATGTCTTTGACTTTAATTTTCATCGGCGTATACCTTATCCATCTGCATTTAAGCATTTATGTAAGGGTTCTTATGAAAAAAATGATTTTAATTTTATCTGTTATTTTGTCAGCGTCTGCTCAAGCAGCACCTCTTTATTCTTTGACTTGTGTCGAAGCTTCACAAAAAGTGCATTCGTTAGATATTTACGAGGGCTATATTTACCTTGATGGTGATATCTATTTATACAAAGATGACCAATCAGCTTTGCCTGCGAAGTCACGTGCGACACACAGTTTGTTTAATGATGACGATTTAGACTTAATTTTGCCCAATTCATATTTAGCTGGTGAATTTACTCAAGAAGATGCAATTCTTGTCGATTACCAAAGTTTAGAAAACTATCCGTTAAAATGTTCAGTTAAAAATCAGTCAAATCCATAATTTAGCGCTGATGAATGAGCGATCATTCTTCCCAAGTATTTAAAGTATAAATTTTTAATAAGTATGATGAGAGTCATACTTATTTTTTTATTTAAAATTTATAACATGAATACAAGGAGGATTTATGAATTCACTTAAATCCGTAATTACAAATAAATGGTTTGTTTTAGCAATTGCAATTTTGGTCGCTTTTCTTATTTTTCAAGCGCCGAGAATAGCTTACTCGTTACCGTGGATTTAGTTCCTTAAATAATATTTTTGAATACTATCGGTCAAATTATCAAAATCACTTTTGTTAATTGATTCATTGGCGCCGACTTCCGTGCATTTTCTTGCGATTTGATCATTGATCAAAGACGAAAGAATAATTATAGGAACATTTGTATTCAGACTCTTAATTTTTTTGCAGCAAGAGAACCCATCAACTTGTGGCATTTCAAGATCTGTAATCACCAAATGTACAGGTTCGTTTTTTTGATGAAGCTCAAGAAAACGATCGTAAAGTTGTGCGCCATTTTCAAATATTTCATAATTTTCGGCATTCATTTGTTTTAATGAATGAACAATTTATTTTCGAAAGAGTGGCGAATCATCGGCTGCTAAAATTTTAAATTTCTCTGCCACTACAAATTGGTCAGTTCGACGTTCTGGGTAATTCATTCCAAAGAGAGATAAGATTAAAGATTCGAGATCAAGCATTGAAATATTTGTATTGTCAATAATTGCAAATCCGTTGATGGCTCTCGAGTTCAAAGATTGGCTCGGTGATTGAACTTTCTTCCAACTGATTCGGTGAATCCCTTTTACGTCGTCGACCAAAAAACCGATCGTTGTTCTGTTGAATTCACAAAATAATAAGATAGGTCTGGGATTATTGGCTTTAATAGGAATGCCTAAAGCGATTCGTAAATCGATAACTCGTGTGATGGCATCGCGAAACAGAACAGTTCCTAAAAATGCAGGATCTGTATTTGGTACATGATTAATTTTAATATTTTTAAGTTCAACGGCTTCACTAATTTTAAGGGCATTAATTCCATAGCTTTGATCGTTTAATATAAATTCAAAGATCTCTATTTCATTTGTTCCTGATTCCAGTAAAATATCTGTTTGTGATGAGCTCATCTGAAGGCCTTTAGTTGAACAGACTATGGACTGTGTTATTTATAGCTGCAGATCTATATTGGGCTCTAAATGCCAGATGAACAATGGATTAAACAAGCTCCAGACTAATTCTGGTCCCGACGTCGTGTTCGATTTATCCTTGTCCTTTGATAATCAACAGGACCTCTTCAAGTTTTTGGTTAATTGTCTTTTGGTCGCGACTTTTGATCGCTGCTGTGACGCAATGTTTGATGTGACTTTCAACGATATTTGCTTCAAGTGACCTTAAAGCAGATCGAGCCGCTTTAATCTGAACAACTATATCTGGGCAGTATCTATTTTCACGGATCATTTTTTCAACGCCGTCGATCTGTCCTTTGATGCGATTTAGTCGATTCAGCTCTGAGCTGTGATCATGTGGAGGCGTGTTGGCTTTTAGGTTTTTTGTTTTTTTCACAAATTAACTTTTATATTTGATTTGTGACATCGTAAACATTTTTTATCGTTTGACGCTCAGCGAATGGGCTAGCTAATATACCTCCATGGGGTATATTTATATAAAGGAGATTTACATGAAAAATACAATTTATTTTGTTCTTATAATGGCTGTATCGATTTTAACCTTCGCTCATGGTGAAGACAAGCTTGGTCCACATAAGGGATACATTCGTATGCCTGGAGCCTTTCATACGGAAGTTGTCAGTGCTGGAAAAAGTGAAATCAAAATTTACCTCCTGGACATTGATTGGAAAAATCCTTCAGTGGCGCGTTCAGAAGTCAAAGCTTCGATTGTTTCTGAAAAAACGACAGAAGCTTCGTGCGTAGCAAAAGACACCTATTTTCTTTGCAGTTTCCCCAAACAAATCAATTTAAAGAAAAAAGCTGAACTTCAAGTTTTAGCGAATCGCGAAGGTCAGGTCGGAGCTGTTGCAAAATACAATTTACCACTGAAGCTAGAAAAAGATTCCGGTATGGCGCCAATGCCTCCCAAGCAGGAACAGAAAATGGATCACAGCGGTCACCACTAGTTCACTTTGTAATTTAAAATTATCACTTGGAGATAACTCATGCTAGATCGGATTATTAAGTTTTCGCTCTCAAATCGATTATTTGTTATCTCTTTTGCTTCTTTTCTGTTGGTTTACGGCACATGGACAGCCATGCATTTACCTGTGGATGTTTTTCCAGATCTGAATCGTCCCACGGTGACGATTATGACCGAAGCTTCTGGCTTAGCACCGGAAGAGGTCGAAACACTTGTGACATTTCCTCTTGAGACCTCGTTAAATGGCTTGCCTGGAGTTGAACGTGTGCGTTCAAGTTCGGGTGTGGGACTTAGTATTGTTTATGTTGAATTCGCATGGGGCACAGATATTTTTAGAAATCGTCAACTCGTTCAAGAAAAAATAACTTTAGCCAAAGAAAAAATTCCTCAGTATGTGACACCCATGATGGGTCCTATCGCTTCCATTATGGGAGAAATTCAATTGGTCGGACTCACGTCATCAGATTCCAATTTGAATCCTATGGATTTACGAACCATTGCAGATTGGACAATTCGGCCAAGACTGTTGGCTATTCCAGGAGTTTCGCAAATCACGGCAATAGGTGGCGGAGTCAGACAGTTTCAGATTTTGCTCTCTGCTGAAAAAATACAAAAACTGCAAATTCCGATCGAAGATATTGAACATAACTTATCCGAGATCAGTTTGAACTCAACGGGTGGATTCATCAATATTGATAAAAATGAATCACTGATTCGAGTCCTCGGAGCAATTCGAGATAAAAATGAAATTCTGAACTCAGTTGTTGGAACTCACCTCGGAAAACCGGTGCTTGTTAAAGACATTGCACAAGTCACAGAGGCTCCGCAAACGATGCGCGGAGACGCCAGCATCAATGCTAAAACGGGCGTTATTATCAGTATTCAGAAACAACCTGGTGCCAGCACCATAGAACTGACTCGTGAAATTGAAAAAGCACTTCAGGAGTTGCAAAAAACATTACCTCAAAATGTCGAATTGCATCCTGATTTATTCAAGCAATCTCATTTTATTGAAACTTCGATTGATAACGTCAAAGAAGCACTCCGCGATGGCGTAATTTTAGTTTTGATTGTCTTATTTTTATTTTTACTAAATTTTAGAACAACAATGATCACGATGACGGCAATACCATTATCATTTGTTTTATCAGCGATTGTTTTTAAAATGTTTGGTTTATCAGTGAATACGATGACATTAGGTGGATTTGCGATTGCGATTGGTGAACTTGTTGATGATGCCATTGTCGATGTGGAAAACGTTTTTCGCAGACTTCGTGAAAATAAATTGATTCCAAATCCTAAAAATTCATTATTGGTTATTTATGAAGCTTCAAGTGAAGTTCGAAATTCAATTGTTATTGCTACTTTAATTGTTTGTCTTGTGTTTTTACCACTGTTCAGTATGGGTGGTATCGAAGGCAAATTATTTATTCCACTCGGTATTTCCTATATAATCTCGTTACTCGCTTCGATGGTCGTGTCGCTGACATTGACGCCAGTTCTTTGCTCGTATTTATTAAGTCACGGAAAATTGCTAGAGCACAAAGACAGTTCACTCGTTCAGTTTTTAAAAAAAATAGACACAAAAATTTTAAACAAATCCTTAAAGCATCCTTACATTGTGATCAGTGTTACAGTGGCTTTGTTTTTGGGAGCCGTTGGATTGTCATTTGGGATGGGTCGAAATTTTTTACCATTGTTTAACGAAGGTACTGCGACAATTTCAATGATGGCGCAACCTGGAATTTCTTTAGATGAATCGAACAAGCTGGGTCAGCGCGCTGAAAAATTAATTTTACAAACTCCTGAAGTGAAATCTGTGTCAAGACGTACCGGCAGAGCTGAGCAAGATGAGCACGCCGAAGGTGTGCATAGTTCAGAAGTTGATGTTGATTTTAAAGAGCAGGGCAGGCCTCGAGCAGTTGTTCTGGCAGAAATCAGAGAAAATTTAAAAACAATCGACGGAGTTTTTGTAAATATCGGACAACCGATTTCTCATCGATTAGATCATTTACTTTCAGGAATTCGTGCGCAAATTGCGATTAAAATTTTTGGACCAGATTTATCAGTTCTGCGAGCCAAGGCTTCCGAAATTCAAAAAGCGATTGCTGATACAAAAGGGCTTGTGGATTTGCAAACTGAACAGCAGGTTTTGATTCCTCAAGTTAAAATTCAATTGCTTCGCGAAGAATCTGCCAAATACGGAATCGTTGTTGGTAACCTGGCGCAGATGATGGAAAAAGCTTTACAAGGTGAAGTCGTTGGCCAGATTTTAGAAGGACAAAAAAACATTGATGTCATGATGAGATTTGATGAAAAATCACGATCAGATTTAGAGCTCATTAAAAAAACACCCATTAAAACTTTACCAGACGGAACGAAAATTACCATTGAACAAGTTGCAGATGTTTTTGAATCAACAGGACCCAATATCGTGAATCGAGAAAATGCACAACGTCGTACTGTTGTGATGGCAAATTCTTCAGGTCGTGATTTGGATGGCCTCGTGAAAGAGTTGCAGACTAAGATCAATCAAAATGTGCAATTGCCAGAAGGGTATTTTATTTCATATGGCGGTCAGTTTGAAAGCCAACAACAAGCTGCACGGCTGATGACATTCTTGGCTGTCCTTGCAATTTTGGCGGTGTTTGTCGTTCTGTATATGCATTTTAAATCAACGTTCATTTCAATTCAAGTGATGCTCAATATCCCGATGGCTTTTATCGGAGGAATTGTTGGAATTTATCTGACAGATAAAACAATTTCTGTGGCCAGCCTTGTCGCATTTGTGACATTGTGTGGAATCGCTTCGCGGAATGGAATTATGATGATTTCCCATTACTTGCATCTGATGAAGCACGAAGGGGAAAAGTTTTCTGAACACATGGTCATCCGCGGATCTTTAGAAAGACTTGTTCCAGTTTTAATGACAGCGCTGACTGCGATTTTGGGCTTAATTCCATTGGCATTAGCTGGTGGAACACCGGGGAAAGAAATCTTGCATCCTGTGGCTGTGGTTATTGTTGGAGGACTCATCAGTTCAACATTGCTTGATTTATTTGTTACTCCTGCGGTTTTTTATCATTTTGGAAAAAAATCGGCTGAGAAAAGTATTCAATCGACAGAGCAAAAATCAATTTTTGAAACTGATCATGTGAATAAGAAAAATTAATTTTATTAAAAATATAAAGGAGATCAAAATGTTTAAACAAATCATCATATCAATCATGTTATTAGGAACTTTGACGTTATCTGCCCATGAAGGTCACGATCAAGCCCCGGGAACAATTAAATCGAATCATGGTGGCGTTGTAAAAGCTGGGAAAATTATCAATTTAGAGTATGTCGTCGCGGGCTCCGAAGTTAAGCTTTTTCCTGCCTCACATGATGGTAAAGATTTAAACATTTCAGATGTTCAAATGACAGTGACGGCAAAGCTTCCAAAAGGAAAAGCAGAAGTTTTGAAATTGGAAAATACAAACGGATCTTTGGTTACAACTGTTGACTTTAAGAATGCGTATCGTGTTGAGATGAATGTTGAAGCCAATTACCAAGGTAAAAAAAGTACATTTAAGTTTCAAGTTGAAAAATAAACGAGAAATGGAGTAACTATGAATTTCGTTTCGAGCTTGGTTTTGATTGCTATTCTCATTGTCACGCCACGAGTCTTTGCATTATCAAATGCGGACGATCTTGTTAAAAATATGTTTCAAAAGAATCAACAGATCTTAGCTCTAGAAGAAAGTATTGTTGCTCAGAAATCTTTAGCAGATTCTGCAGTATCTGGATACTATCCAACATTGAATGCTATCGGTGGCTGGCAGCAAAATAAAACGGATGATTTGGCTGCAACTGAAAAAGGAGTTGTGGGTTATCTTGAGGGATCTTGGAATTTATTTCGTGGATTTAAAGACTCATCAGTCAGTCATCAAAAAGATATACAGTTCAAAACAGCTCAGCTTGAATTACAATTTGAAAAGAACAAGCTTGAACAGCAATTTATCGAAGCTGCGAGTGATATGATTTTACTGCATCAATTTCAAACGATTTTAGATGAAGAGTATAAGTTGACTCAAATTCAAAAACAAATGGCTGCCAAAAAATCAGCGGCAGGCCTGACGGGTTCCGTCGATAACTTAGAATTTGAACTTCGTGAAAATGAAATTCAAATAGAACAAAAACAAATTCATCAAAAACATGCCGAAGCTCATCAGGCATTTCTGAAACTTTTCGGTGAAGATATTTCAGACGCAGCTATTGATAAAGTTAATTTTTCACCCATTGAAAAATTAACTCAAAATTTGCCATCTTTTAAAATTGAAAACTCAATCGAATATCAACGAGCTCAGTTAGCCTTAGAAAGCCGGCAATATGAACGGCAAGAAATCAAGTCTGAGTATTTGCCATCGTTGGATTTGAAATACAGTTTTGGACAACTATCACCCAATGAAAATAGAACTTCAGACTATAATGAGTCCAAATATGCACTTCAGCTGACAGTGCCTCTGTTTTCCGGTTTTGATACGTACTACAAATCGAAATCATCTTTACAAGCTGAAGCTGCTGCTGAAAAAGTAAAAAATCAATCACGCTATAACGTTGAATCCGAATATAATACTTTAAAAACTAAAATATCAGAATTTGATTTTTTATATCAGATGAATCAGAAAAAAATGGTCAATACGCAAAAATACTTTGATTTAACATTTGCTGAATACAAACGGGGAGTTAAAAATTCGCCTGATCTAGTCAATGCGACTGAGCGTTTGTTTGCTGAAAAAAAGAGAAAATTCGAAATTTTGAAAGAGCTTGAGGTTCTAAAATTTAGAATCGAGAATTTGTAGATTAAATTTGAGCTACAACCCAAGTGATTTTTTCCCTTGAGTTGTAGGATCGTTGACTATTTATTTTCTTTTTTTGCAGCTTTCATCATTTTTTGACATTCGCCTTTTTTCATATCTTTTTGACATGATTGCATAGCTTCATTGTCACACATCTTGCCATCATTAATCCTGTTGTTTTCATTAGCGAAGATATTTAGTTGCGTTAATTGTTGATCAGGACTCTTTTCTTATATACCTGTAGGGGGTATACTAAGAATTAATACTCAAAGAGGATAAAAATGGAAAAACATGATCCAAATCATAGACATCAGGACTGTTCTGAAAAAGTCAAAGATCCCGTTTGCGGTATGTCCGTAGATCCACAAACAGCCAAGGGCGGATCATCAATTTTTGAAAACCACTCTTATTATTTTTGTAATCCAAAATGCAAAGTCAAATTTGATTTGTCTCCACTGAGTTATCTGACGCCATTGACAGCGGTAAGTCGACAAACAAATCTGATTGATCCAAAATCAGCCTTGGTTGATTATACCTGCCCCATGCATCCTGAAGTTGTCCAAAAAGGCCCCGGAAGTTGTCCGTTGTGTGGTATGGCTTTAGAACCAAAAACTTTCTCAGCTGATCACGTTGAAGATAATCATGAATATCATTTGATGCGAAATAGATTTTGGGTAGGCGTTGCTTTGAGTTTGCCATTGTTGTTTTTAACAATGGGAGGAATGCATTTCATACATCAAGAATTCATCATGAATTATTTTTCATGGATCCAATTGGTCTTAGCATCGCCTGTGGTTTTGTGGGCGGGATGGCCATTTTATATCCGATTTTGGCAGTCTCTCGTGAACCGCAGTTTAAATATGTTTACGTTGATTGGTCTTGGCGTTGCCGTGGCTTATTTTTATAGTTTGGTCGCTGTTTTCTTTCCACAGTTGTTTCCGGACTCGTTTCAAGATTCAATGACGGGTCAAGTGGGTGTCTACTTTGAAGCCTCTGCAGTGATTGTCACTTTAGTTTTACTGGGACAAGTTTTAGAACTCAAAGCGCGTGGACAAACGAATGCGGCCATCAAAGGGCTGTTAGGGCTTGTTCCGAAAACTGCTCGAAAAATTCATGCTGATCAATCGGAAACTGACGTGGCCATTGAATTGATAGTTCAAGGTGATTTTTTGCGAGTTCGTCCGGGTGAAAAGATTCCTGTCGATGGTCTTGTTGTGTCCGGTGAATCGACTGTTGATGAATCGATGATCTCAGGCGAGCCATTACCTGTTCATAAGACTGAATCAACCAAAGTGATCGGCGCAACGATCAATGGAACTGGTTCATTTGTGATGAAGGCTGAAAGAATTGGAAAAGACACTTTATTGTCTCAAATTGTTCAGATGGTTGCAGACGCACAACGCTCTCGAGCACCCATTCAAAAATTAGTCGATCAAGTCGCGGCCTATTTTGTTCCGACGGTCATCTTGGCTTCAGTTTTGACTTTCATAATATGGTCTCTGTGGGGGCCAGAACCACGTCTCGCGCATGCCGTGATTAATGCTGTGGCTGTCTTAATTATCGCATGTCCGTGTGCGCTGGGCCTGGCGACACCGATGTCGATCATGGTTGCGACAGGTCGTGGTGCAGTCATGGGTGTTCTGTTTAAAAATGCAGAAGCGATCGAGCTGATGCGAAAGGTGGATACACTCGTTGTTGATAAAACGGGAACTTTGACTTTAGGTAAACCCAAATTGGTGACCGTAAAATCTGTCAGTGATTTGTCAGAGAACGATTTTTTATCGTTGTGTGCAAGTTTAGAAAAATCAAGCGAGCATCCTTTGGCTCAAGCGATTGTCTTAGCGGTACAGGATAAGAAAATTCCGATGGTGGATGTTTTAAACTTTAAATCGATCACAGGAAAAGGTGCTGTTGCAGATGTAGTTTTAAATCAAAAAAAATACCATGTGGTCATTGGGAATAAATCGCTGTTTGAGGAAGTGAACATCACATTGGACACTTTGGAAATTGAAGCAAATCAATTACGTGATGATGGTCAAACAGTGATGTATGTGGGTGTTGATCAAAAAATTGCAGGACTGTTAGGAGTTTCAGATCCGATCAAAGAAACAACCGTTGCTGCAATTCACAGTTTAAAAAAACAAGGTGTGAAGGTCATCATGATCACAGGTGACAACCAGAAAACAGCAAAAGTCGTTGCCAACAAAGTCGGATTAGAACAATTCTTTGCTGATGTCTTACCGCAGGGTAAGGCCGAAATTATTAAAAAATTACAATCTGAAGGTCGCGTCGTAGCGATGGCCGGAGATGGTATTAATGATGCGCCGGCATTGGCTCAGGCCCATGTGGGTATAGCGATGGGTACGGGAACAGATATCGCGATGAGTAGTGCTGGTATCACTTTAGTTAAAGGTGATTTGATGGGTATTGTCCGAGCACGTGCATTGAGCCAAGCGACAATTCAAAATATCAAGCAAAATTTGTTTTTTGCTTTTGTTTATAATTCTTTAGGCGTTCCAGTTGCGGCTGGATTATTATATCCCTTTTTTGGAATATTATTAAGTCCCATGATTGCTGCGGCAGCGATGAGTTTAAGTTCTGTTTCTGTTATAGCAAATGCCTTGAGATTAAAAAGAGTCGGACTATAAGTTATATATGTAAGATCTAAATTCATTATCGATTCGTCAGATGAAA
This sequence comes from Bdellovibrionota bacterium, assembly GCA_052034855.1. Taxonomy (GTDB): domain Bacteria; phylum Bdellovibrionota; class Bdellovibrionia; order Bdellovibrionales; family Bdellovibrionaceae; genus Pseudobdellovibrio. Next base: position 17,291 of record JBPOIE010000029.1, read on the forward strand.
AATTTGCACAGCTCTTGACCACAAGATTAATTTCAATTAGATTGAATTCCATTAGAAGCATTCAGCTTTTAATTCTAACGAAGGAGGTACTTATGTTTCATCTATCAAAATCACAGAGTCCTCTTTTGATCATAAAATAAGAATACAAAAACAAATTCATTATTAAATTTTAGCTCGATCGAGAACTCTTTTTTATTTCATCAACGAAATCAATTAAGGAGTTATATGTTAGTTTCCCAAAAGGAATTTTTAAATCTTTTTGGTTGGGATGACTTTTTTCAAAAGCAGATGAATAGTCAGACGGATATTCTATCGCCCAATCAAATAAAAAATAAGTTAGTACCCGCACGAGTGATTAATGAAGAAAAGAATCTTTATCGAATCCAGTCTGGATCAGATATGCAGAATGATATTCACTGGGCTTGTGTCAGTGGCAAGTTTCTATTTAAATCTCATCAACGGTCTGATTATCCGGCTGTTGGTGATTGGGTTTTAATCGAGCGACCTCCGTCGTCTGATCGTGCATTGATTCATCATGTATTGAACAGAAAAACGACTGTGTATCGTAAGCAGATTGGCTCAAGTTCTGATGCGCAGATCTTATCGACGAATGTGGATACAGTATTTATCACAACCTCTTTGAACGATGATTTAAATACTCGTCGCATAGAAAGATATTTGACTGTTGTCCGTGATTCAGGAGCTCAGGCTGTGATTTTACTGACTAAGTCAGATTTGTATGAGGGTCAAATAGATCAGGCTGTGTTGGACATGAAGCACGAATTCAATGGTATCGATATTCATGCGATCACAAAAAATAATTTTTCTGAGGACGATGTTTTTAAAAAATATCTGTGTCATTCCAAAACAAGTATTTTTTTAGGTTCGTCGGGTGTCGGAAAATCGACTGTAGTTAATTTTTTGATCGGTCAGGATCAAATTAAAACACAAACGGTCCGAGAAAGCGATGATCGAGGTCGGCATACAACAACCTCACGGTCACTTTATATCAGTCGCTACGGTGGTCTTGTGATTGATACGCCCGGAATGCGAGAGCTTCAGCTGTCGGATCACTCAGAAGGTCTCAGCGATCAGTTTAGTGATGTTGAGGGTTTAATCTCAAGCTGTCGTTTTTCAGATTGCCAACATCAGACAGAACCTGGATGTCTGATTTTAACTGCTCTAGAAAATCAATCACTTTCGATAGACAAGTGGATGGGTTATCAAAAGTTAGAATCGGAAATTCGTCATGCAATTCGCAAGGAGCGAAAAAGCTTGTCTGGAAAAAGTAAATTAAATCAACGTTACAAGCGAAATCAATTCAAGAAAGGAGGTGATTTATGAAAAGAGATATATTTAAAACAAAACGACTGATCCTCCGCAGATTGAAAACTGCGGATTATAAAGTTTGGTTTGATGCCTATGTGAATTCGGAACCAGAAAAAAATAGATGGGATATTGGTCCCATGCCTGCAAAGGACTGTACACGATCTATTTTTAAACAGGTCATGAAAAAACAGGAAAAATTAGCCATCAAAGATGATTATTATCGCTATTATGTTTTTGAAAAAAAATCAGGGGCTTTAGTTGGCTTTGTCGATTTTGATATTTTTGTACGAAGCACTCATCAGTTCGCTAATTTTGGTTATCAAATTTTTAATCGACATTGGGGAAACGGATTTGGTCAAGAAGCCTCTGCCATGGGATTAAAAATCGGGTTTAAAGATTTAAAATTGAATCGATTGGAAGCTGCGATTAATTTAGATAATAAAAAATCAATCAGATTAGCTCGTTCAATTGGAATGAAAAAAGAAGGTTTGAAAAAACGGTATTGGTTTGAAGACGGAAAATGGGTAGATCATATTGTTTATGTCGCTAATCCTGAAGATATTGGACTGAAAGCGCAGGCATCGGTGACTTAGATTGTAACCACTCAGTTCGTTCGTGTCTGTTCTGACTGGCTTAAAATCTTTAATTAGGTCGAATTCTCGTTCTGTGGTATAATGACGGCTTACGAAAAGAGTCCTGCTTGCCAAGTACAAAAAAACAGACGTTAATCCTTGTCGATGACGACTGCGATATTCAAGATCTAGTCACTGCCTATTTTAAACCCAAAAATTTTGATGTGATTTGTTTTACTGATCCCGGCACTGCGATTCAAGAAAGCTTGATCAGCGGAACTCGCTGGGATGTTTTGTTGACAGATTTTCACTTTCGAAAAATGTCCGAAGTAGATTTCACAGTTCAAATTAAAAAAACATTGCCTGATTTACCTATCATTTTAATTACACCGCTCGAGTCTGCAGAAATTGCCGTCGAAGCGATTCAAATTGGGGCTTATGATTTGGTTGTAAAACCTATTCATTTTCCTCAATTGCAAATCGCAGTTGATCGAGCATTAAAATTAAGGGCTTTAAAAGTTGACCTGATCGAGCTTCGTGAAAGAGTTAAAACAACGTCAGTTTCTAAGAAAAATATTATTGGAAAAAGTCCCAAATTTTTACAAGCTCTCGACGTCGCACAACGTGTTGCAGTCAGCACTGCACATATTTTAATTTCTGGTGAAAGTGGAACTGGTAAAGAGGTTTTTGCTAAATTCATTCATGCAGAAAGTAAACGTTTAAACGGACCATTTGTCGCAATTAACTGTTCGGCGATTCCAGAAAACTTATTGGAATCTGAATTGTTTGGTCACGCGAAAGGGTCATTTACAGGGGCTCATGATAAAAAAATGGGTCTTTTTGAAGAAGCCCAAGATGGCACTTTGTTTCTAGATGAAATCGGTGATCTCAGCTTATCACTGCAAGCAAAACTTTTACGTGTTCTGCAAGAAAAGAAAATCAAACGTGTCGGCGAAAATCAATACCGAGAAATCAACTGTCGTATTATTTCGGCAACGCATAAAAATTTAGCTCATGAAGTCAACGAATTGCGTTTTCGTGAAGATCTGTATTTCCGTTTAAACGTCATACCAATCACAATCCCGCCACTTCGTGAACGAACTGAAGACATCATACCTTTAGCAGAATGTTTTCTTCGAAAATATGCTTTAGAAAATGGATCTGTCGTTAAATCTTTTTCTAAAGCATCTTTAAAGTTTATACTCGAAAATCAATGGCGGGGAAATGTTCGAGAGCTCGAGAACACGATCGAGCGTGCTGTTGTTTTATGTCCTCAGTCTGAAATTGAAACTGAATATTTAATATCTTCAAATACGGGTATCCAATTATATCAAAAAACAAAATCATCTGACCATCACGAATTTACAGGTTTTATGCTGCGAGGTGATTCTGAACTGGCCACATTAGACGAAGTTATTCAGCAATATATTGAATATGCCATTGAGAAAAACAATGGCGCTCGTGATAAAACGGCTAAGGATCTCGGTATTGATCGTAAAACTCTCTACAATAAATTACGAAAAGAAAATACTCTCACTCATTAAATTGAATCTTTATGCACAGAGATGTGTGCATAATTGTCCATATGGGGAATTTTAACACGTCGACGTTGGATTAATCCCCATTTTTTTAAAATACCATCTTTCACAAGCTTACAATCGATTTGAGGGATGGTTACCGTCTTGCAATGCTTCTGTTGAATATAAAAACAGAAGGAAAAAGTATGCAACAAACAAAAAATGATATGTTAAGTAAAGCCAATGGACTCGCACAAGATTTCGCGGCTCAAGTTCAAAATGGCGAACAAAAAATAGAAAAAATGTCTGCTGAAGCCGGACAAAAAGTCGGAGTCATTGTCGCAGATATCGGCAAGTCGACAACTCAATACGTTCAAAGCAGTCGCGAATATGTTCAGGAAAATCCAATTAAAGGTATCGCGATCGCAGCCGCTGCGGGCCTGGTTCCTTATCTTTTTTACTTCCAGCTTTATTTTTGACAAAAGGTTTGATCGGGGATTGTTCGATCAGTAAAGGGTATATGGGATCAGTATCGAAGACCCATCGAGGATTCTGTAAAGTAATTACTATTTTATCTAAGGGTGGATTCCATGCTTTATCTTCTTTGAGTGATAGAAAAACACATAGTGGTTCGCAGTTGTATAAAATTCCTTTGAAATCTTGTGGCAGTAAAAACTCAAGATCTTTTGCAGTTTTTTTTGCGACCTCTTTTGGAGGGGCGGGATTGTTCTGTGCCTGTGCCAATGTGCTTAGCAAAGCGAGAGTCCAAAGAAATAGAATAAAAATCAGATGATGTTTTTTCATGAGGTACTCTGATATTTTTGTTTATATGTATTTTAAAGTCACTGGCTAAGTTTCTGATTCGAGTTTTTCACCCAGTGCTTCATTTGTTGGCAAATAAAAATGGAATTCAACTTGCGGGGGAAGTCTTTGAATCTGTACCATCTGGCTATGAGCACACAATCTTTTTTACAATTGGCATTTTTTAGATTTTTTGCGGCTCGCCCAAGATTATTTATTTCCATCCTTTTGGGTTTTTTATGTTTTCTACTGATACCAGACGTCGTCGCTGATCGTGATATGACGAAAGCATTGATTGGCTGGAACGCCGGCGTTTTATTTTATTTAGCTCTGACGGCTTATATGATGTTTAGTTCTACGCACGATAAAATGAATCATCGTGCGGTGAAACAAGACGAAGGAAAATTTCTGATTTTAATTTTTGTAGCACTTTCTGTGTTCTTTGCTTTAGGAGCTATTATCAATCAATTGTCGGCGGTGAAAGACATGCACGGCAGCCTACGAGCGGCGCATATCGGTCTGACTGTGTTAACGATATTGACGTCGTGGTTTTTTACGCAAACGATGTTTGCGCTTCATTATGCTCATGATTTTTATAGTTCTAAAATTAAAACGGGTGATGGTGGATTAATTTTTCCGAATGATGAAATGCCTGATTATGCAGATTTTCTATATTTTTCTTTTATTATTGGAACTTCAGCGCAAACTGCAGATATTAACTTGTCTTCGAAAAAAATGCGAAGGACTAGTTTAGCACATTGCGTGTTGGCTTTTTTCTTTAATACAACATTGTTGGCCCTGACGATCAATATTGCTTCGGGCTTGATTTAATTTGAATCAAATTTCCTAAGGTGAAAGTCGTGAAATTTTCCACGCGTCGTCAGTCAATTTTGTATAACTGATCCTGTCATGCATTCGGCTTGGTCGACCTTGCCAAAATTCAAATTCTTCAGGGATCACTCTGTAGCCGCCCCAGTTGGGTGGTAAAGGAATTTGTTTATTTTTAAACTGATCCACCATTTTTTTAAATGCAAATTCCAAAGCATCACGCGTTGATACGATCGCGCTTTGTTGAGAGGCCCAAGCTCCTAATTGACTGTCGATGGGGCGACTGCGGAAATACTCCCATGACTCAGCGGCTGATATTTTTTCAACCCGGCCGACGATACGCACTTGACGCTCGAGAGGTTCCCAGAAAAATAATAAGGCAGCCTGTGGATTTTCTTGCAGATCATTGCCTTTGGCACTGTCATAATTCGTAAAAAAAACAAAACCACGATCATCGTATTTTTTTAACAGTACTGTGCGCGCTGTCGGACGTCCAGTTTTGGAAGCAGTTGCTAAAGTCATGGCGTTCACTTCAGGAATTTCAGAATTAACGGCTTCTTTGAACCACAATTCAAACTGTGAATGCGGATTTTTCTGAACATCCGCTTCGTTCAGTGTTCCTTTTTTGTACTCAGTCCGAATGTCAGCAACAGATATTTTCATGAGCTCTTATCTACGACCGATCTTGGGTTAAATGAGTGGTCGATTTAGTCTTTTAATTTTAGATTGGGACCGAAAGGGTTATCAATCATAATAATATCTTTAGATGATATTTCTAAATCTGTCTTCAAAAAATGCAGCCATGTGCCTTCTGGCAAATAGGCCTTGCACCAGTCGGGCCGTACGCGAATGAACTTTAAATGAATCATCTCGTCGTCCGGATTCATGTACTTTTGGACATAAAAAGACTCATTGGATGTGCAGCCGTTGCTTTCGACTTGGATTTGGACGGTGTCGTACATTGTCCCGATTCCTAAGAGCATTTCGACCCGTGGGACAGAAACCAGTACAATTTTTTCGGCAAAAATCATCGGGCTAGCTAATATGATCAATAGGACTAATAAATGATTCATGAATACTCCCTCGCTGTCTTCAAACATCTTGCAAACTCAACATAATCCATTTTCGGGCAAAACATATGATCTAGGTCAGCATTACTGCTTTTATTCAACTTTGGACCATGGTCCAGCAAACAATATCCTAACTTTACTTCAAGTTGGCCCAGTTATTCCATGAACCTATTGGTAAGAACAATTTCATGGGGAGTTCAAATGATAAAAGTTTTTTTTGTACTGATGCTTTGTGTTTCCATTCAGGCCTTTGCGAATCCTATAGCTATCATGGGGGACTCTGGTCAGGCCGGTTCAGAAATGAATGCGTTGAAAGAGTCCGTGTTAAAAGAGCAAGTTTCATCCATTTTGATGCCTGGCGATAATCTTTACAAGGGGACGTATGCGTCTGTTTGGAATGGTTGGAAAAAAAGCGGTTTAAATTTTGATATCGTCGCCATTGGAAATCACAACGGGGGTTACAAAAACGAGATCGAGTACTTTAATATGCCTGCTGAATACTATTCGGTTAAAAAAGACGGGGCGCGATTTATCGTTTTAAATTCAGACAATGAAAGAAATGTGACAGAGCAAATGACATGGCTCAAAAATGAGTTGGATGAAGCTAGCGAAAATTTAATTTTTATCGTTTTACATCATCCCAGTTTTACAATTTCGAAAAGTCATAAGTGGACAGAGAAAAAATCATTCCAACTCCAAATGAGACAAGTGCTAAAACAATGTTCATCGAAAATTTCGGCTTTGATTTTAGGTCACGACCATATGTCTGAATTTATGTATTTTGGCACGACACCTGTGATCGTTGCTGGTTCTGGCCGTGAGGTTCGAAATGAGCAACCTGTTTCTTTTACAGAAGATGGATTCTTAGTTGAGACTCAGTATATGGCGCCACGTGTGCAGCACTGGGCCTTAATGGAAATTGAATCTGGTGCGACTGAGGCGCGCGTGACTTTTATTCGGGTTTCAGATAATAAAAAAGTTTGTGGTGCGCTCTTTAAAAAATCAGAAATGAAACTCGATGAAATTTGCCAATCATTTTAATTTTTTTGTTATCGCGACTATAATATAGACACTACGAATGATTGATAACGAATATATCCCTTTTAGAGTGGTCTGCTTTGTGCAAAGTTTCATGCAGGACTTTCAAAGGGAGAATTATATTATGAACAAAAAAGCTGTTGTATTTTTATTAGCATCCATGTTTATTCAAACGATGGCTACTGAGTCCCAGGGATTAAAGTGTGAAATTGGATTCTTTAACATGGAGCCAAGTGGTTATTTAGCTCCTGCTGAGAAAACAGTATCCATTTCTACAAAAATTGTATCAGATGAAAACTTTGATCTTAAAAATTGTCAATCGATCACTCAAGGTCAATTGCAAATTTCACTTTGTGCAATAAGTACTGAGGCCCAAGGCGTCGTCCGCGCAGAGTTACTGCTTCAAGATCTTAAAAATAAAGAAAATATTAACAGTGCTTACACTATTTTAGGAACCAGTAAAATTGTAGGACAGGATATGATTGATTTGGCAGGGCATGATGCTGTTTCTCCCGCTCTGATTCAAAGACTTGGCGCTTCGGGTATTGAAATTCAAACTCAATATCAGGGTGACTCGCTGAGGATGGATGATGCAAATAAATTGGCTGCTCAGCGCGGTTTAATCAAAACCAGTGAAATCGCAGTTGTTCAGCTTTTGCGATGTAAGTAATAGGTAGATATTAAAGTAAACTTATATTTTTTGAAAATTCGATCGCCTTGATTGTCCATGTTTGTGTTTCCGAAACATATGCTTGAGCTTTTTGGGAATCAATTTTAAATTCGTTTTTTTTCAAGGTGTCTAGCGTAGTTTTAAACTGTATTCCGGTATCGGCGATAAAAAGATAATCTTTTAATTTTTCCACTTCTGCAATTGAAGTTGAAATAACAGGTCGTCCAGTACTGAGGTACTCTTTCAGTTTTAAGGGATTCATATTTTTTGTAAGTTCATTTTTTTTATAGGGTAAAATGAAGACATCCATATCTGAAATTTTTGCAGGCAATTCATTGTATTCAATCGCGCCTGTAAAAATAATATTCTTGTGCGGCGTTAATTGGCTGATGTTACATGCGACCGGACCGACAATGTAAATTTCCGATTTCTCGACCTGTTCTGCAATAAACTGAACAATCGATTGGTCAGACCTTTCGTCAAATAAACCAAAGTAACAAATCTTTATTATTTCTGATGTCTTTTTTTTCTGGGGTAAATTGAAGTGATCAAAATCTACTCCATGAGTCAGTAAAATTGTTTCTGATTTTTGGTTCGACTTTGTCGCTGCAAGTTGTGTCGAAGTTGCAAACACGACATCAGATTTCTGAAGTAGTTTTTTTTCCATTTCAGAAATCATTTTGTGATCGAAACCTGGCCACAATGAATATTCATCAACACAGACATACACAATTTTTTTTTCACTAAAATGCCCGACATAGTCACATGAATTTGGAAGCGAAGTGATTGTATAATCTGCTTTAAAATCTAATTGTGTCATTTTTTTTCTGACGGCTCTGAGCACCAAGAGCTGATTTAATCGGCGTACGATGGAGAACTGATTATAGGGCAGCATCAGAGGCTGAACGAGATGGATCGTTTTTGGCTTGAGTGTGATTGATGCGATTTTTTGATGAGAACTGAACCATCTCAAAATTTTAAGAGTCATTTTTTTCAAATCATAGAAACTCAAGCGGGGCGAACGTATCCCAATGGTTTCGACCCAAATGAATTGATTATTCAAGAAGAGCGGCCGTAACAGATGCTCTAAAGAATGAGGGTGCCTTGCAAAATCTTCTCCGAAGACAATTATTTTTTTGTTCGCAATTAAATTCATGGGGTTGATAGTTTTTTTCTTTTAAACAATTGTGACAATAAAATAAGGTCTTCTTTCTTATAAAACAAAATCGAACCTAAGATCATAGAAATCGAAAAGAAGGTAACGTTGTTTAACATTATAGCGATCATCGAGTGAAAAAAGAAAATACAAAAACAAGCAAGGCGGCGTGTTTTCTGAGGCCAGATTAGAAAAATAATCAAGCCTTCGAAAATCAACGCTCCATATGTTAAGAAAGGTGAAACAAGTGGAAAAGTTGCTAAGCCAGGCTCGGTTAAGCGGCTCCAATTAGGATTAACCATTACGTAGTACATAAAATCGCCAGTAAACCAAGCGACATCTGCAGCTAATTTTTTGGGGTAGCTGAAAATATATACACCGATAAAATTCAATTGAGCCAAGCGAACTGCCCAACTTCCACGAAATTTTCCTTCACCGTTCCAAGGGAAAAAACAGGAGTAAAAAAATAACATTCGTAAAACCAGATCTTCGCCGTTTGAAGCAAATGGGTTTCTGACGAGTAAAGAAGAATGAAAAATAAAAAGTGCCAAACTCGAATAGATAGGCTTGTTGCCGACCCAGTGCCAAATACAAATAAAAAAACCAACGACCCAAAAAAATTCAAAGGGTAAAAAATGAAAATAGGACAAAAGATCAATAATTGGTTGGGAGGCTCCCAGAGTAACGTGGTTCCAACCGTAAAATCGATTCCAACTTGGAAACAGGGCCACTAAATTGATGAAATAAAAAATCGAGACAAGCTTTCTAAATAAAGTCAAAACATCTGCATCTACGGTATAGTTGAACAAGGCATCGAACTTTGAAATAATTAATTTAAGCATAGACCCTCGCGCATTAAATATGGACTGCTGGGCGCTAAGGCCAAACCAGACTCAGCGGCTTCGTTACGAGAAACGATATGGAATTTCTCAACTTGAATTCGGATTTTGAGGTAGGGTCCGCCACCAGCATGACGACACAGATAATTGATATAGGCGTCTAAAGGTTTTTCTTTGCCATATATATTCAGAAGAAATTTTTCTTCACGAAAGTTGAAAAACCATCGCCAGGAAAAATCAAGCTTCGATTGATTTGGAAGTTGGAGTAGAATGTTTTTTTCATTCGGTTTTTCACCCAGAAAAATCAAACGATAATAATCTCGATGAGCGTATGAAAACATTTCCCAGGTATTATCTAAACCAGCAAAGTGTCCGAAACGCATGATGCCAAAATCAATCCAGTCAATGGCTGAGCTATCCACATACTTTCGAGATGGTTTTTGGGCAGTCAAAACAGCGAACATGCAAATCAGTATAAATAGGCGTTGAAGATTTGTCAGGCTTCTCATTTTTCAATCATACAACCAAAAGGTTGCTTCTCTTCAGCGGTTTTATTGTTCATGATTTGACCGAGAGCTTTGTTAAGATAATTCGGTGATGGATTTTTTCCTGGGTCGATGACGGCGGCTTGGTAAAGAATCTGGTTATTTTTTAAAATATAGGCCGAAGGCGTGACACGAGTTTTGAATAAATCAACTGATGATTTACTGGGATCATACCTGAGGTCATAGCTGGGATTCAGAGACCTTTTAATTTTAAGAAATACTTCCTCGTTGGTTGCTCCAATATCAAAAACAACCAATTTAGTTTTTGCTCCCCATTTGTGTTGAACTTCTTGAAAAGCAGTTAAACTGTCTCGTGAGCAAGGACATTTTAAGCTGATTACACCGTAGATTATTGTTTCGTTTTCAGCTGGTTTTACATCAAAACGCGTATTAAAAGATTTAATGTCTTTGTCGTTGATTGTGTAAGTTGTATTACTATAAGCTAAATACTGGAAGCCAATGATCATAAAAAAAACGATAAATCTCATTTTGATATACTCATGCATTTTGACTATGGGTGTTTCCGTTTTAGCCCAACAGCAAAGCAAGGTCCTTTCTGAACAGCATCGATCATTTTTAAAACTCGTGCAACAAGAAGATGTGAAAAGACTTATTGGTGATCAGTCTCTTGCGACGCGTTTGAACGAATCGAAAGCTGATCATGCTTTATTTTTTATTGCTTCTTGGTGTGGTTACTGCAAAACAGAAATCGAATATTATCTGAAAAAGGTTGGCTCTGGGTCCTGTTCACGTGTGTCCTTCATCAGTATTGATGAAAACGAAGCAGACATCAAATCTTACTTGGATAAAAATCGTAAATTAAAAACACCTGTATACTTAGATAGTCAAAAAAAATTAAAAAAATATTAGAATATGGATCTCAGTCGAGTGCGACTTACTTACCGCAAAGTGGATTGTTAAATATTCTGGATAAAGGAGGACTCTTTTATCTATATAATTTAAAAGGTGATCTGATTCTGAAAAAAAAATTCGATACAACTTGGATGTTATCGAGTAGTGTGGCTTTTGTCGGAGCTAAAGAGCGACTTTTGGTCACATGTCGAGACCGAGTTCTGTGTCTCATGGATACGAAAGCAAAAGTCATTTCTGAATTTACGATGGACGGCGTCCTGACCGGAGTTCCTTTTGTCTATCAAAACCATATTTATGCGGCCGTCAATGAGGGGTCTGTCTGGTCGATCGAGATGAAATAGTCTTCATAAAAAAAGTAATGATAGCCTCAATAAAAAAACTTTCTTTTGAGTATATTTACTCATATTATAAATACAACATAGAGGATTGTACAAAATAATCCAGAAAAAGAGTTTTAAATTGAAAAAAATTGAGCGCAGAAAAACGTTACTGATTCAAAAAGATGTTCAAATTGGTTTTCTGAAATTGATCTCTATATTGTATTTATTTGTTTTGTTAAGTGTGTCCGTATTTTGGATTGCTCTTATTTTTGTCGTTGTTCAAAAACTTGAAATAGATTTCGTAGTTATTAAAGAAACTATTCTAAATAATTCTCATTATATCGGTGTCGCACTTCTTGTTCAATTAGTGACGATGGTGATGATTATTTTTTATATATTTTCAAGATTTACACTTAAAGTTTGTGAGCCAATCTTTAGTATTGGCAGAACGATCAAGACAATGAATGAGCAAAAAACGATTAGCCATATTCGTATCAGAAAAGATGACTTTTATCAGGACTTTGCTCACGATATAGAACATCTTGTGCAAAATATTTCTGATTACAAAAAAGCATCTGTTGCTGAAGAAAAAAAATAGTCAAATAAGTAAATTGATAAAAGACGAGATTTATGGATTTTAAGCAATATATCGATCAGGCATGGAGTATTCATGCGACAGAGACAATATCAGTATTTGACAGTCTAGGTGATGGCGAAAAACTGATTTTTGCAAATGAAAATATTCCTGTCCTTGCCAGATTGATAACCCATGTTTGCGGTGATCATTTAGGTGCCTGGAAAATTGGAACAGAGAAGCTCAATCATCTAAAAAATAATCCCCATTTTATCAATAGTACCGAATCCGAATTTGCAATACACAGATCAATTGCAACATTACAAACTTGTTCCGGTGAATTGACTGACTTAAGTCATTTTCCTATTTCTGAACAGGTCCGAATTCTGTCGCAAGCTGCAGGAATGATTTCAGAACATGGAGAAATATCACGTGCGATGGATTATTTTCATCGTTCATTGGAAATAGCTGACCAAGGCTTAGAAAAAACAGACCCTGCAAATCGAGCCTTAGCAATTACTGGGAATAATTTAGCCTGTACATTCGAAGAAAAAAAGAGTCGATCAGACTTAGAAACTGAATTGATGATTTTAGCAGCACAGACAGGTCGCAAATTTTGGGAAATCGCTGGTGGTCCTGCTGAAGTGGCCTCTGCAGAGTACCGATTGTCTCAAAGTTATTTGCAAGCCTTGCAAATTGAAAAGAGTTTTGAACATGCTAAGCTCTGCATTCAAGTGTGTGAAGTAAATCAATGTTCGAATCTTGATTTCTTTTTTGGTAGTGAGGCTCTTGCGCTGGCAGAGAAAGCTCGTCAAAATGATTCTGAGTATGCGATCGCCGTTGAAAAAATAAAATTTTATTTTGAACAGCTCTCAGAAGAAGATAAAAAGTGGTGTCAAAAAACTTTGAGTCGGTTTTTGTAGGGGAAGAAATAAATAGAGATTTCATCGCCATTGATGTTTATATCGTCAAACGTATCATTCTAATACATTTACAAAGTCATTAATCTTCAAGACCCAACCAATAAACTCCGATTGAGTTGCAATCGGTGGTTCAATGTCTATTTTCTTATTTTTATGCTTACTTGTGTGTGGCTATTTCTTATTTAAGTTTAATCTTAAAATGAATAAACTTCAGATTGAAAATAAAAACTCAAAACAAAATGAAGTTGCACTTAAAGCCGCCGAAAACGAACTTCAGGATTTAAAATCCAAATTGAAAGATTTAGAATCGACGAAAGAGTCATTTAGTGAAGGTATAAAACTTTCTGTCGATAAAAACTACGTGGATGATCTCAAAAATAAAGTTACTGATCTCGAACTTAGAGATAAAGAAATGACGAGTCAGCTTGCCAAAGCTAAAACAGATTTTGCTACCAATTTTAATGAAAAAAATATTGACCAAGAGAAACTCAAGCACAAAATTTCCGAACTTGAAATCAATGAAAAAAAATCGGTTGAGCAGTTAGAAGCAGCTAAAAAAGAATATTTAACTAAGCTCAGAGATGTTCTTGATCGGGAAAAAGCAGTTAAAGAAAAGTTAGATAGTTCATCAAGTGGCATTCAATCGAAGCTGCATGAAGTTTTGATCCGAGAGCAGCAAGCAGGTTTGAAGATGATTGAGGCTAAAGGTATTTTAGCTCAAGCGCAAAAAATAAAAATAGATGCGGAAAAGCAAACTGAAAAAATCATAAATGAAAATAAAGTTTATCAAGAGGCCATCGAAGAGGTCGTTAATCTTTGGGTTAATGATTCTTGGAAATCAATCGCAGATAAATTAACCCCTGAAAATTATGGTCAACAAAAGACACGGCTTCAAAAGCTATTTGATACTTGTAGAAAATACGGTATCGAGTTTGATGGACGTCAAGAACGGGCATTTTTCGTGCGACTAGAAACAGTGTGGAAAGAAGAGTGTAAATTAGCGCAGGCCAAAGAAGAGCAAAATCGCATACGAGAAATTATGAAAGAAGAGCAACGTGCTGAAAAAGCACGAGCTTCAGAACTTAAACGACTGGCTGAAGAAAGAAAAGAACAGGAGAAGTTGCATGAAGCACATCTTGATCGAATCAAATTACTCAAGGAAATGGAAAATCTTAAAAAGTTAACCGAAGATCAACGTAAAGAATTGGACGAGGCACTTCTTGTTAACGATAAGCTCGAGCAGGATATTGCAGATAATGAACGTCGTAAGTCTATGGCTGAAATGACAAAGGCAGGGCATGTGTATGTGATTTCAAATGTAGGTTCATTTGGTGATCAGGTATTTAAAGTGGGCATGACGAGACGCTTGTATCCACAGGAGCGTATTAAAGAGCTTGGTGATGCCTCAGTTCCGTTTCCATTTGATGTCCATATCATGATTGCGACACCCGACGCGCCATCGCTTGAATACAAATTACATGAAGAGTTGTGGAAATATAGAATGAATTTAGTGAATGATGGCAAAGAGTTTTTTACGGTTGATTTAAAAACAATCAAAAAGTTTGTGGATAAACATGGCGGTGAAGTTGTTTATGAATTTCACGAAGCAGCGCAGGCAGAGCAATGGCGTGAATCTGAACTGTTAAGAAAATCAGGCGACTTACAAAAGCTAAGACCAAATCGGGTTAAAAAGGTTGAAGTAGAAGAAGAGGAGGCGGCTTAATGAAGAAGATTATCGATCTTGAATTAGCTCGCGAATTTCTAAATGAACCTCTCCCTGAGGTAACAGAGCTTCACAAAAAGGCTGTTTTGGCAGAAAAGAAAAAAATAAAAGAACTACGTGAGATGTATCCTGTCGAAATTTCGATATCCTTTAAATGGCCATGGTGGGATTTAAGTCATCAGGAATAATCAGTTGTCGTGTGTTTATTTTCGCTTGCTTTCAAGAGTTCGAAGAAAACTGGTGATTCCGGTACGACTCGAACGTACGACCCTCTCCTTAGAAGGGAGATGCTCTATCCAGCTGAGCTACGGAACCATCTAAAAAAAATAGACTAAATTGGATTTTGAATTAAAAACAAACTAGCAAACCCCGAGATAAAAGTTAAGTCCTTTTAAATATTTTTTGCTGTAAAAAGGCGCAAAGGCTGACCCCGCACAGAACCACATACCAAACAACTAACAGCCACAGCAGAAAAATCGGGAACGAAGCTAAAGATCCATAGATTTTATTCTGTTTAAACAGCTTTAAAGACACCCACAGAAACGATCCTTGAATCACTGACAGGGCAGCGCTGGCTGCAACCGACGAGATCAACGAGGCTATTTTACTGACTTTAATATCAGGAATGATCGTATATAAAACCCACAGAAAAAACGTCAACCACACCGAAAGCAAAAATTGATGTTCAACTGATTGGCTCAAGACCCGCAAATAATCCACTGAACGAAGTCCGATAAAGGCCGCCAGTAAAATTGGAGTACTCATCAATATCAAACTGTACAACCACATTCTGGAATAAAAAGGCTTTCTGATTTTAATTTTCCAAACCTTATGAAAAGCCACATCGATATTTCTGAGTAATCCAATCGTTGAAAATAATAAAAATAACAAACCCGTGACCCCTAATGTTTTGGCTTGCACTTGGCTCAAGGTGTTTTTTAAATACTGGGTCACTGTCGATCCCGTGGCTTCTTTCAGAGAACTGAGTAAAAAGTTTTCGACTTGGGGGTAATATTGCTCGAGTCCACCAAAGGCTTGGAAAAACGCGAGAATAACAATCAGAAAAGGAATCAGTGCAAACAGGGTTGAAAATGCTAAACTTCCCGCGGCAAAACGGATTTCACCAAACTCTTCGCCCACTTTAGTGAAAAAGTTCTGCGCTAAGTTTTTCATTTTAGATCAAATCTTTCACTGATTTTGTAATCGGCCTTGTCTGGAATGACAGTGGCTAAATCACAGTACGGATCATGTTCAAAATAATAATAGGTCAGTTTCTCTAAGGACAGATTTAAAAGTTTTGATTTTTCCTCAATCAGCATCAGTGCATTTAAATCATAACCCATAATCCAAGCACTGCGCACATGACTCGACGTCGGAATCACATCACCGCAGTAAATCAGTTTTTGAGTGGCTTCTTCGATGATCACAGATTGGTGTCCCTGCGTGTGGCCGTTGGAAACAACAACAGATATATTTGGTAAAATATTTTTGGTGTCACCATCGATTAAAGTTAATTGTCCTGCTTTTTGTAAGGGGTCGAAATTCGCTGTAAAATAACTGGCGCGCTCGCGGCGGTTCGGCTGCTGTGCTGTTTCTAGATTTGATTTCTGTACATAGTACATGGCCTTCGAAAATGTCGGTACCAATTCATTTGTAGTGGGAATTGCACACGTTGCGCCGCCAGCATGATCAAAATGCAAATGAGTCAAAATCACATCTGTGATGTCATCTGGTTCAAGACCATGAGATTTCAAAGATGAAATTAAATTCGGACCGTTTTCGTCCAAAGTGTACATGTCTTTAAATTGTGATCCTAATTTTTCTCCGTACTTGGCGATAAAGTCAGATCCATTTCCTGTATCGATCAGAATGTTTTTATGTTTTGCGTTTGGATCTTTGGCCTTTAATAAAAGTGCGCGAGCTTCCATCGGGATACGATTATTTTCATCCGCCGGATTGGTTTTTTGCCAAAGAACTTTGGGGACAGTTCCAAACATCGCACCACCATCTAAACCGAACAATCCCGTGGGAATTGCACAAATGTCGTAACCTGCAATATCTAATTTAAGTTTAGGATTATTTTTTTGAATATCGAATACAGAATTAGGATTCATTGTCTTCATCGTTTGTTAATTGTTGCAGATTTTCTGAAACTTCAGCCACATCATTTTCATCCGTCATATCATCAGGAATGACGGAAGGATCAATCGTTTTGACCCAATTCATATAGTTTTGATAAACAGTTTCAATATTTGTCGGTTCTTGAATGGGCCCAATATGCACAGTCAGTTTCCCGGGTTTCGCAAAGATTGCTCCTTTGGGCCACAGTCTCAGATTTCCATCGATATATAAAAATAGAATCGGAGTTTTTGTTTTTTCTGCAAAGATACTGATTCCACGTTTAAATTCATGAACCTTTCCGTCTTTGGATCTTGTTCCCTCAGGAAAAATGACCAACCACATGCGGTCTAAATCTTTCAATAAAGTCACTATCAGATTTACGGCTTCGCCTTTGCGATCTTTGCGATCGATCGGAATGGCTCCTAAACAGTGCTGAGAGAAAAAAGTAAATAAAGGGTTTGAGAAAAAATAATCCTTGGCAGCTGCGATGTACAAATCCATCCAATGTTTTCGGGGAATACTGGCTGCAATAGACGTCGCGTCTAAGTGTGAGGCATGATTTGAAATGATAATTAATTTTTTATGTTGTTTATACAGATCATCAAAATTTCCGCCAACGACATTCAATCGAATGTACATCGTGTAAAACCAGTTTTTTAAAATTAATGACCAAATAAATCGGATCACTCGGCTGGTGAGATCATAGTGATGCGTAAACAACGGCAAGTGCTTCATGTAAGCAGGAAGCTTTGTCCATTGATCGTTATCGTAATTCCATTCTCGCATACACTATTCTTTCTTCAGGGTCTTACATTTTATCCAGAGCAAGCATCACAAAATAATATATCGGAGCTACAAATATCAGACGATCCATCCGTTGTAAAAAGTCTCCGCGACCCAAAATAAAAGGTCCTACAATTTTAACCCCCGCATCTTTGCGGACCACAGACATCACCAAATCACCGAGTACGCCGCCAAACGACGCGATCACTCCAGAAGCTAACCAATATTTATCACTGCGATCCGGTAACAAGTGGCGCATAGCATAGGCTAATAAAATTGTCAGAAAAATTGAAAATGCTGTGCTTGCTAAAGTACGACGGGAACTGATTTCTGCTAAAATACGAGGGCCGCGAAAATATCGACTGATAGATAAGTTTGTATTGTCACAGAACTCAGTCAGAATAATTAAATACATGAATTGATAGATTCCATTTTCGAAATTGAGAATCAGACCCAAATGCAAAAATGACCAACCTAAGAAGATAAAACCCAACAAAGTCAGTGACATGTACTGAATCATATTTTTGTAATCACGTTGAATAAGAGGAACCAAACACGACAGACCCAATACGAGCATCGGCATAATATTGTAGATCACCAAATTATCATAGGCGCAAGAAACGCCAAGGCCGATAATTCCAAGGTAGCAAATATATACGAAATAACTTTTATGAAACATGCCCATGATTTGAAAAAATACTTTTGCGCCAAACAGGCCTAAAAGTGTTAACACGATCATCGGAAAGGGTTGACGAAGTCCCATCAAGCCGAACATCAATGGCGCAAATATCAACCAGCTCTTGATCGAAGCCCACGCCACCATCGAGTATTGATTTTTTTTGCGGAAGAAAAAATTAATCAGCGAACCTAGAAACAAGGCGGCTAAAACGATAAGGACTGTTTGTCTGTAGATCGGGCTATCCCAACCAGCTATTTCATTCATATGTAATTCCATGATCTTTAATTTTTTTGTACAGAGTCGATTTTGAAACTTTCAATTTATCCAAAGCTTCATTGAGATCTGTGGTATTTGCTAAAACGTATTCAATCCATTTTTTTTCTTGATCTCGGACATAATCTTCGAGTGCTATATCCATATTGATGAACTCACCTGTTGCTGAATCTGAATTAAATAAAAAATGCTCCACATCTTTTCGGCGTATGAAAGGCAAAGGTGATATCAAAACCAATTGTTCGCAAACGCGCTTGAGTTCACGGACATTTCCAGGCCATGAATAGGCTTGTAATACTTTAAATGCATCAGGTTCGAATTCTTTATTTCGTCGTGGTTTTTCCAAATCAATAAAATATTTAGCTAAGGCCGGAATATCATCACGCCGTTCTCTGAGCGGGGAAATATCTATTTTTTGGGAAGATAAACGAAAGTACAAATCTTCACGAAATTTTTTCTCGGTAATTAATTGAGTCAGTGGCTGATTGCTGGCAGCAATAATACGTGTTTGAACTTTCGTGGCTTCTTTAGATCCTACTTTGCGGATTTCGCCGGATTCTAAAAATCGTAAAAGTTTAGCTTGCTGTGAAAGTGGCAAAGCTTCGATTTCGTCTAAGAACAAATCTCCACCATGTGCGGCTTCAGCAAGACCCACTTTATTTGTATCAGCACCGGTAAATGCACCTTTAACATGACCAAAAAATTCAGATTCAAAAAGTGTTTCGTTAATCGCAGCGCAGTTGATTGTGACAAAAGGTCTGAGGCCTTCTTGTTGGTTTAGAATTCTAGCGACGACGTCTTTTCCGGTCCCAGTCTCGCCTTCGATCAAGACCGGAGTTTTCTCGGTTTTTAATCCGGCCAATCTTTTTCTGAGAGCTTCCGTCTCTTTAGATTGGCCAATGAACTGCAAATCTGATTTCTTTGAAAAATCAATATGACGTAACTGCCAGTAGGCTAAAATTTTTTCTAAACACAGAGTTACTTCTTCAACAGAAAGAGGTTTTGCTAAAAAACGCTGCGCGCCGGCCTTGATCGCCGCCTCCATATTGTCGCGATTCAAATCACCAGACATTGAAATGATTTCTGTCTGAGGATTCTTTTGATTTATGGCATGAATCAGATCAGGCCCGTCGGGACGTTCTCCGACTTTGGAAACTAAATGCATGTCGACCATGGCGGCATGAAAAAACACGTGCTCAGGAAAATGTGCAGGGTTGTGAATGACATAAACTTTGAATCCCGCAGGAACCATCAACTTAATAGAAGTGGCTAATATTTGGTCATCTTCTGCGATGAGTAAGTTAAATAATTCTGTCATATTATCTATTGAATGTTACACTTTAAATCATGTCAAAGCCTAACATGTCAGAAGCTCAAAAAAAAATAAAAGTACTTCTCGTTGAGAATATCCATGAAGTCGCAAAGCAAAAGTTGGAAGCAGAGGGTTATCACGTTGATCTTTTGACTCATGCTCCGTCAGAGGAAGAATATTTAAAATTACTTCCACAATATGATGTTTTAGGCATACGTTCAAAATCAGAATTAACACAAAATATATTACAAAAAAATTCGCATTTGTTAGCCATCGGTGCTTTTTGTATTGGAACAAATCAAATTGATTTAGAATCTGCAAAAAATACGGGGATACCGGTTTTTAACGCTCCACACAGTAACACGCGTTCTGTGGCTGAACTCGTCGTCGCAGAAATGATTTCACTGTCACGTCAATTGGGTGATCGAAATATGTTTGCTCACCGTGGTGATTGGCAAAAATCGGCCGAAGGATCGAAGGAAGTTCGTGGAAAAACTTTAGGGATTATTGGTTACGGTCATATCGGAAGCCAAGTCAGTATATTAGCAGAAGCTTTAGGAATGAAAGTTTTATTTTATGATGTTCTTAAAAAATTACCCTTAGGTAATGCCTCTGCAAAAAATAAATTAAATGAGTTATTGGCGGAATCTGATTTTGTGACCTTACATGTTCCGGAAACGAGCTCGACGCAAAACATGATTTCAGGAAAAGAATTAAAACAAATGAAACGCGGTAGTTTTTTAATTAATGCCTCGCGTGGCACAGTTGTTGTGATTGAAGATCTAGTTCTAGCTTTGAAAGAAAATCATTTAGCAGGATGTGCGATCGACGTTTTTCCAACAGAACCCGCATCGAACAAAGAAAAATTTGTTTCGCCACTCCAGAATTTAAAAAATGTCATTTTAACTCCACATATCGGCGGTAGCACGGAAGAAGCTCAATATTCCATCGGTCTTGAAGTGGCTGAAAGTTTTCGTAAATTTTTACAAACGGGGACAACGGCGTGGGCAGTTAATTTTCCCAATGTCGATCTTGTTAAAAAAGAAAATGTCGTTCGCATTATGAATATACATCGCAATGAACCAGGTGTTCTGGGTGAAATCAATGGCCATATTTCAAAAGCGGGTGCGAATATCCAAGCCCAGTATTTATCAACAGAGTCGCAAATTGGATATCTAGTTGTGGATCTTGAAATGCAAAAAGCGGGTACGACGGCAGAGCAGTTAGTTGATATTATACAAAAGTCTTCACGCAGTATTAAGACGCGCCAGATTTTTTAATTTGTTCATTTCGATTTATAATCCGAAATAATTTTTTTGTTCATTTGCGATTGCTGTGACTTGAGAATCAGTCAGGCCGGCTTGGTATTGAACATATTCAGCTAATGGTGAGCTTGCGATTTCTGCAACGGCTCCGCTATTGTTTGTAGCGCCTAGATACCAAATTGCTGTTCCCGAGCTTAAAGTTCCACTGGCATTAGTTCGGGACGCGACATCGACACCATTGATTTTAATATATTGGGTGGCATTGTTTCGACCCATTGTGTAGGTCTTCGCAAGATTAACATTAGCTGCATTGCCCACAGATAATCGGCTATTTGCACAACAAGTACCAGGAGAGTCCCAATAGAGCGTATTGTCACTCCAATTGATGTGGGAACCCACCCGATTATTCGCAGCCAACCTTAAACCAAACACTGTTCTTGATTCAGAAATAGCTTTGGTTCCGTAAAAAATAGTGACATCTCTGAGTCCACTCATAATGTTTTGAGCTTGAGTTGTTTGAAGCCAATAGGTATTTGTAAATTCAACTTGTGGTGCTCCGTTGAAGCCAGTCAAATTGATTGTCGGTTGAAGCGTTGTTGTTGTTTGATTTGCATTGTAACCATTTCCTGATTGATCGTACCAAGTTTTCAGTCTAAGGCTGCTGCCCCCCCTGAAATGCGGTATAGCTTGCAAGATCTAAGTTTCCATTAGAATCGAAACCAATGTCAGATTCAACATCATCAGAAATTCTTCGAACACGAATTGCGCTTCCTACATAATCTTTAACAACTTTTCGAAATGAAAAAGCCATGGCTGGTTTTTGATAGGCGGTGAAAGTAAATGATTGTGAACTTGAACGTCCAAATTGATTTGTGATTTGAACCGAGATCGTTGTCGTGCCAGTACTGACGGTCGTCAGATAACTGACAACACAATTCGGAAAAGTTCCAGAAAAAGTTATATTCACTAAACTGACAACGGCTGTGTTGGAACTGGTTGCGCTGAAATACGTGCTGGTGCAAGTTAAATTTCCACTACGGTTTGTTACTACAAAAGAATGCGAAACAGTGACATATTGTGGGCCGTCAATATTGGTTAAAGTAGGAATGCTAATTCCCGTATCTTGCCAAAAGCTCAACGGTACAAAAACTTGGGCGTATAAATCTATGATCAATATAAATACAAATAAAAATATTATATTTTTAGAAATAGTTTTTATTTTAAGGCCCACCATCTAATTTCATATTCTAAAATACTCTCATTGAATTAAACAACTATAATCGGAGTTGCTCAACGACTCATAGGTTTAATCCGTTTCTGAATACGCAATTGATGGAGGTGTATAATTTGTTGTGTACTTTTCCTTCAGCTGCTCTCATTAACTTTAGTCGATATTGTATCATGCTGAGACGGGGATCTACTCAAGTCGAGTGTATAAATTCTCATTTTAACACCAATGGCGTCTTAAGTTCTCTAACTATATACCGATATTGAAAGCACTATGAAAACAATAGCTACCTTCATTTTCCTCCTCAGCCTTATTCACCACCCAATTTTACAGGCTCGACCAAACAGTGTCGATTGTCCTGAAAAAAAAATAGTGTATGAGAAAAAATCTTATCTTGCGGATCTATTTGTTTCACTTGCCAATTTGATTCGAGTTGATGGGCAACCACCAGTCACAGATCCGAAACGCTATATGACTCATCTAGATGAGATGTACCCTGAAAATGGCAACTGTACACAATTTAAAATCACATTAAAAAAACTCGATGCTCACATTACTAAAATCGAAAAAGCTGCGGCTGATTATTCAAAAGCACTCGGCGTATCAAAAGCCGATGTTCAAAATATTCTCAAAGAGTATGATTCTGATTTCGTTGAGAAAACGAAAGAAGCTAAAGGCGAAAACGAAGATAACGAAGGTTAAGTTCTTCATATAAAAGCCGAGGTTACGACATATCATTCAAAGTCTCAGATTGAGACACTTCAGTCGCATTTATTTCTGGGCAATTCGCATAAACTATCAAAAAATTGTTCATAAAACTGAAGTTTCTTCCGATAGGTAATAGGAATCATATAAAAAGGATTTTTATGAAAATAAATATTTTTCTTGTCATGTTAATGTGTATTTCTCTTTTTTCTTGTAAAAAAACTGACGGTAGTGCGCCATCACTCGGTTACAGTGCGATTGCAATTAATCCAGAAGCAATCATCGTTCCCAAAAGTACAACTTTTAAAATCACAGTCTACGGCACAGCTTTCGGAACGGGTGAACAAGAGGATATTACCGAGTCTTCCACTTGCAGCGTCAGTAATGCGATGGCCGCGATCAGTTCAACAGGTAATTTATCAAATACTTATAGCGGCACATCAGTTCAGCGTTTAACATTAACTTGCACCTACGAAGATATGACACAAACAGTCCCTGTCACTATTGTACCGGCAGTACTCACGTCATTAGTTATTACAAAAACAAATTTATTGATGGGACCTGCACAAACTCAAAGCGTGCAAGTCTACGGAAATTTTACAGATACAAACAGTTATGTTTTTGCACTCGAGATGACAAATTACATCACATGGTCTTCAACGGACTCAGCGGTTTCATCGGCGCTACTGGGGACAGTGAGTGCTGGCGCTAATGGGTCCGCTACACTGACAGCGGCATTTGGTGCAATAAGTACGACAACAAGTGTGACGGTTTCTTCATTGACTTCAACACCATCTGGTTCACCTCGAGGTGTTGGATTGTTAGGTTCATATTATGACTTTTCTATTGGTGTACCTTGGATTTCATCAACTATCGGAGACCCGTTTGAAACTTTATTTGGTCAACGCATTGATGCACAAGTCAACTTTGACTGGGCCACTGGAACAAATAATTTAGGTCAACCTTTGTATTTTGGAATACGCTGGACTGGTCGAATTTATATTCCAACAACGGGTAGTTACACATTTTATACTCAGTCAGATGATGGCGTTCGATTGTGGATTGATGACGTCTCTGGATCACCAGTCATAGATAACTGGACTTTGCACGCGACAACAGAAAATTCTTCGGCTCCAGTCACTCTGACGGGTGGACAGTTTTATAATATCAAAATGGAGTACTTTGAGAATGCAGGCTATTCTGTGGCACAGCTCAAGTGGCAGGGGCCGAGTATAACCAAGGCTCTGATTCCGCAAATTTATTTATTTCCGAATTAAATGCGAGCGACTAAAGTACTTTACCAGGATTCATGATCTGATCGGGATCAAAAACTTTTTTGATCCCTTTCATCAATTCGATTTCAGCATTTGAACGCGTATAATTCAAAAATGATTTTTTTGTTAAACCGACACCATGTTCGGCTGAAATACTGCCTTTGTGTTTTTGAATTGTTTTAAAAATCATTTCGTCCACGATACGACAATCTTTGACAAAATCTTCTTTCGTCATTCCCGAAGGTCGTAAAATATTAATATGTAAATTGCCATCGCCAATATGTCCGAACCAAACCACATCCCATGACGGATATGAACGTTTTAAAATCGCATCCAGATCTGTCATAAATTCGGGAACTTTTGAAATTGAAACTGCAATATCATTTTTATAAGGAGAAAATGCTGATAGCGATTCGCTGATGTCTTCGCGGTAACGCCAGAAATTTTTCTCTTGTTGCTCGGATTGTGAAATAACGCCGTCTACGATCCAACCTTTTTCCATGCAAGATTCAAAGACTTGCATAATTTTTTCCTCAGCTGATTCGTGGCTGCATTCCACTTCGCAAACCACATAAAAATCAGCGACTGTCTCAAACGGTCGAGTGAGGCCTGTTGATTTTAAAACATGACCCAAGGCAAGTTCTGAAAACATTTCATAAGCTTGCAATTGGCAATTATTTTTAAATTCAGAAAAAACTTTCATCACACTCGACATTTGATCTAAGGCAATCACCAAAACTTTCATCGCTTGTGGTTTGGGCGCCAATTTAATTGTGGCCTCAGTGATAAAACCTAAAATACCTTCGCTGCCGATAAATAAATGGCGTAAATCTAACCCTGTCGCGTTTTTAATAAGTCCATTGTTCAATTCTAAAACTTCGCCTGTACCTGTAACGACTTTTAGACCGATCACCCAGTCTCGTGTCAATCCATAACGAACGACTTTGATTCCGCCAGCATTGGTGGCGATGTTACCGCCCATTTGGGATGATCCGCGCGCTGCAAAATCCACGGGGTAATAAAGACCTTTTGATTTTGCAAAATTTTGTAACTCTTCTGTGATAAAGCCTGGTTGAATTCGTACCGAAGATTCAGTTTCGTTGAACTCAATAACCTGGTTCATTTTTTCAAAACTGACGACGACTTCGTTGTTGATAGCACAGGCAGCGCCGCTCAATCCTGTACGTCCGCCTGAAGGAACTAAACCTATTTTATGTTGGCGAGCCCACTGCACAATTTGAACGACGTCTTCAGTCGATTGTGGAAACAAAACGGCTGACGCTTTGATATCAAAGTACGTTGTCCAGTCTTTACCGTAGTATTTCAAAGATTCAGCATCAGTTTGAATTTGATTTTTATTTAGCTTGAGAGAGTTTAATAAATCCATTTATTTCCTCGTTGTATATATTTTATCGAAGAGTGCGTGTATGAAAAAAAGCATAAACGGGACAAAGTCCAAATCCCGCAGTTGATAGTAGGTACAAACCTACGATGTAAAACCAAAATGGCCCACCCGCGATCGCATAGGCCAAAATGAGAATGCTAAGGATCAAGCGAAATGCTCGATCCCAAAGCGCAACATTACAAAGCATTAGTTCTTAATTAATGTCTGTAATTCCCCAGCTTGGTACATTTCCATCATGATGTCGCTGCCGCCCACTAATTTTTTATTCACATATAATTGGGGGATCGTTGGCCAGTTACCGTAGTCTTTGATGCCTTGACGAATTTCTTCATCGTCTAAAACATTGATGTCTTTAAACTCAACACCCAGATCTTGCAAAATTGCAGTCGCGCGCGCCGAAAATCCACACATTGGAAATTGAGCCGTGCCTTTCATGAAAAGGACGACTTTGTTTGAGTTCAATAAGTTCTCGATTTTTGCTTTTGTGTCAGACATTTGTTTCCTCGAATGTTTTGATGATTTTAATATTTATTTAGTTACAGTTTTAATTGTCAAAGCGTGCACTTCGCCAGTTTTTAGTTCCGGCCCAAACGCGGCCATCACGTGTTGGTGTTGTTCGATACGGCTCAATCCTGCAAACGCAGAGCTTTTAACTTGAACTTCCCAGTGGTCTGAAGTCCCGGTCAGGTCGTTCACCATGATATCTGAATTTGGATTTGCATCCGGATAAGCTTCTTGCAATCTTTGTTTCATTTGATCTATTGTCATGGAATGAACCTTAGCAAATCCTCTGATTTCAGGCAAGAGCACAGAACAATATTCAAGGTTGTTTTATCCATTTTAAGCCTGAATTTTGCCATTTATACAGTTATTCGAACAACTTTTTACTTTTGGAACTCTGCAAGGCTTGAAAATATTCCTTTGGGGGAACTGGGTCTTGTGTTTTTACAAGGGGCAAGATTTGATTTTGCCATCGTTTTTCCGGTCGCAATGTTGTGCTATTTGTTCCTCGTTTTTCGCCCCGTATGGCTTTCGAAAACGTTGTTGAGCGCATTCGTCGTTTTTCATACGATTATTTTATGTGGAAATTTTGTTGATAGTGAATTGGTTAATTTTGTCGGTCGCAGATTTACAAAAAACACTCTGTACTTGATCGGCGAGGGGAGTGTCACCAATCTAATGACCTATTTTTGGATGACAGTTGTGACGGCGGTTTCTTTGGGATTGTATTTATTTTTAAATTTTAAAATAAGTACTTCATTTTATAAGATTTCAATCTCGCTCAAAAATAAAACCATCAGTTTTTTTGTATTCATTGCTCTAACCCTTTTTTTTGGTCGAGGTGGATTTCAAGAAAAACCAATCAGTTTTGTGGATGCAAAAGTCATTGATCATCCGTTTGCCCACCACATGGTTTTAAATACGACTTTTTCAGCGATTAAAAGTTTCGGGCAGCCGACACTAGAGAAAGTAAAATATTTTGACCAAAATAAACTTGATGCCGAGTTAAATTTAAACCCTGCACTTTGGCAGCAAACTGAAGTCCCAAAATTCAAGAATAAAAACTTAGTTGTTTTTATTTTGGAAAGTTTTTCGTCAGAATACATCAATCCTGAAAATACACCTTTCTTTTTAGAATTAGCCCAAAAGGGATCCTACTTTTCAAAATCCTATGCCAACGGGCGAAGATCAATTGAGGGCATAGCTTCAATCATGGCCGGAGTTCCCGCGTTGATGGAAGAGCCATTTGTGAATTCGGAATTTGCTACAAATGATTTTGTGGGACTTGGAAATTTATTTAAAAAAAGTGGCTATCACACGAGTTTTTTTCACGGTGCGAAAAATGGCAGTATGCGGTTTGATTTATTTACAAAAGCCGCAGGCTTTGATCATTATTATGGTTTGAATGAATTCCCTGACAAAACCAAAAATGATGGAGCATGGGGAATTTGGGATGAGGATTTTTTAAAATGGACGTGTTCGCAGCTAGGAACTTTTTCAGCTCCATTTGCCACAACCGTTTTTACACTTACATCACATCAGCCCTATAATATTCCAGCAGAATTAAAACAAAAATTTTCTCCAGGGTCTCATCCTGTGATTCAATCCATCAAATACACAGACTTTGCCTTGCGACAATTTTTTGAATGTGCGAAAAATCAAAAATGGTTTGCAGATTCAGTTTTTTTATTTGTTGCCGATCACTCGGGCCCCAGCTTAAAAACAGATCCCACGTTTAAAAGCCTCTACGAAGTTCCCATTCTGTTTTTTGCGCCAGCTACAAATTTAAACTTATCAACAAATCAGTATGCTCAGCATATTGATTTGTTGCCGACGCTGAATGATTTGTTCGATCTGGGTCTCAAAAATGAAAACCATTTGTCACGCTCTTTATATAAAGTCGGTCAAAAGACAATTGCTTTATATTCGGATCACAATTTTGAATTAGTCGGTGACACAAATTTAGACGATGATAAACTGAAAGCGATTCGCCAATATTACAGTCAAGGGTTGTATGACAATAGGTTGTACACACCACGATGAAGGGAAATTAAATTGGATTTTTTTGAAACGGTTCGTGCTCGACGTAGTATTCGTAAATTCTCTGAAAAACTTGTACCTAGTCATGTGATGAAGCAAGCGTTTGAGAGCGCAATGCTTGCGCCGAACTCTTCGAATACGCAAACGTGGAATTTTATTTGGGTCAAATCAGCTGAGTCTAAGAAAAAACTCGTTGAATTTTGCCTCTCGCAATCAGCAGCACGTACAGCGCAAGAACTTGTGGTTGTGACAGCAGATCCAGCTTTATGGCGTAGGTCTCAAAGTTATCTTGTTGATTATGTGAAATCTGTAGCCGCACCGAAGCCAGTGATTATGTATTACGAGAAGTTAATTCCGCTGACTTATCGATGGGGTTTTTTGAATCTGATGGCTCTGGTCAAATGGTTAACGACTGAAGTTGTTGGTTTATTTCGTCCGATGCCACGTGGACCGCACAGTCGCCGTGCCTTGCAAGAAGTCGCAATCAAGTCCGCAGCTTTAGCCTGCGAGAATTTTGTTTTAGCAATATCTGCGCAAGGTTACTCAACTTGTATGATGGAGGGATTTGACGAGACTCGTGTCAAAAAACTTTTAAAATTAAATTCAAGTGAGCGTGTGGTTATGGTGATTGCCGTCGGCGAAGCCGCAGAACATGGAACATGGGGGCCTCAGTTTCGAATCCCCAATACTTTAACAATCAAAGAGGTTTAAAATGAAATTATTTACAGGTCTTTTTTTGTTGATCAGCTCAACGTTTGCATTGAGTGCAGAGTCCGAATTGTATTCTTTTAAAGTGATGAAATCTGATAAATCAGAAGTTTCAATGTCTGATTATAAAAACAAAACAATTCTGATAGTGAATGTGGCCAGTAAGTGTGGTTTTACTTATCAATATGAAGGACTCGAATCACTTTTTAAGAAGTATGAAAAGCAAGATTTTGTGGTCTTGGGATTTCCTTCGAATCAATTCATGGGACAAGAGCCAGGTACAAACGAAGAAATTCAGAAATTTTGCAAATTGTCTTATGGAGTTACTTTTCCTGTCTTCGCCAAAGTT
Source organism: Bdellovibrionota bacterium (assembly GCA_052034855.1). Taxonomy (GTDB): domain Bacteria; phylum Bdellovibrionota; class Bdellovibrionia; order Bdellovibrionales; family Bdellovibrionaceae; genus Pseudobdellovibrio. The sequence continues at coordinate 46,712 of JBPOIE010000029.1, forward strand.
GATGTCAAAGGCACTTCTGCGATTCCTTTGTATAAGTGGCTAGTTTCACAAAAGGTATCAGACGGAAAAATCTCTTGGAATTTTAATAAATTTCTTATAAATAAAAAAGGTGAGGTCGTAAAGCACTTTGGATCACGCGACAAGCCCGCAGACATTGACCCCGAGGTCGGAAAACTGTTATCAATTAAATAATATGTCTGATTTTTATTTTACACCAGCTTCTGAAGCTCACAAAAAAAAAGAAAAAGCGAAAGCTAAAGAACTCCGTGAATCTTTATGGTGGCGACAAGTTGTCGGCAAAGGCGTTTGTTATCATTGCGAACAAAAATTTTTATCTTCTGAGTTAACCATGGATCATTTGATCCCCATAGCTCGAGGTGGAAAATCAGATAAAAAAAATTGCGTACCTTCTTGTAAAGACTGCAACACCAAAAAAGGATATAAAACCAGAGCCGAGTTGGCTCTGGATGAGCTTAAAAAAAACAACGACTAAGACTTGGCTTTTCCTATGTTGCAAGTGTTAATGCCTAACATAGCGTAAGGTGGGCACCATCCCATAAGGCCTGTCGCAAGTGGCACCAATCCTAATAAAAACCACATGTTTGTTGGCCCCCAAAATGCCATTGAAGTTAATGTAGCGCCAACGACTATACGAATGACTCGTTCTACTGAATGAATATTTTTAGTCATAAAATCTCCTTTTTAGACAACTATTCAGTTGAGTCTACAAATAAGTCAGACGTAGGACTAGGAATCTTTTATTTTGTAAATGCCTGCGTTAATATTCATCCTAGATATGATTAGAATCATATTTCGCAGATGTAACGTGTGCCAAAATTGAATATAACTGAAGGAAGATAATGAAAAAAGTAGCGCCTGTAAATAGTGAGCGTAAGTTTGAAATCGACGAGCTCTTTTTTTCAACGACGGATCAAAAAGGTATAATTCAGTACGGAAATGATGTTTTTGTCAAAATCAGCGGATACGCGAAAGATGACCTGATCGGTGCGCCTCACAATATAATTCGGCACCCAGACATGCCTAAAATAGTTTTTAAATTGCTTTGGGATACGATTAAAAACAATAAAATGATCGCGGCCTATGTTAAAAATATGGCGAGTGATGGTACATATTATTGGGTTCTTGCGGTTGTATTTCCAGTCAAGGGACAGTACTTGTCTGTTCGTTTGAAACCGACAACGGCGTATCGTGCCGCAGCTGAAGAAATTTACAAGAAAGTTCTGGTTGGAGAAAAAGAAAATGGTGTTGAAGCTTCAGGAGTTTTACTTTTCAAACTTTTGAATGAGGCAGGTTTTAAAACTTACGAGCAATTTTTTGCAAAAGCATTAGTCTCTGAAATATCAGCGAGAGATCAATTTTTACTAAAAAAAGAAAAAAATAGTAATCATTTTCAATTCAAAAATTCTTCAGATAAGAATCTTGAAAGCACACTTCAGCAGATATCAAATCAAGCTTTTGAAGTCACGCACTCGAACCGTGAAATGTTTTTACATTTAGACGAATTTGAAAATTCAACTAAAAAATTTAAGGATAATACAAATTCGTTATTAGATTCATTTTTGCAATTTCAACTGATGTCCTTAAATATGCGGGTATATGCGGCTCAGATTGGACAAGAGGGGGCTTCTCTCGCCGTCGTGGCTCAGAATTTCCAAGATTTAGTTTCTTCGATACAAAAATATCTTGAAAAATTTTCTGCCGATTCTGAAGTTTTAAGTGGGCATATTCAAAATTTCACAATTATTATCAGTTGTTTAAAGTTGTTAATTGATATTGTGGATTTTTTCATTCAAGAATCTTTAAGTCAAATTTCAAGAGATGTCACAAATCAAACCGTTTTAAAAAATGATGCATTTCACGATCTTAAAACACATTCAGAGTTGTTTACTTTTCTGTCGGATCAATTTATTCACGAATTTAATAAAATTAAAAATTTAGCCCAAGACTCCGTCAGTCAATTCGATCTGGCGAATAGAGAAATTCGTAAATTTGTAAATGGAATCGAACTTGTCAGTCAAATCGGCAGTGTCGAGTCAACTCGTCTGACGGATGGTGGTAAAAACTTTAAACATGATATTGAAAATATGATTAAATTTAGCGAAAGCTTAAGGTCAAGTGCGACGATTATATCTTCAGCAGCAAAAGACTTATCAGTGAATTTAAATAAATATGATATTGGTATTCTGCTTATTGAAAAGAGCATGAAGAATATCTTTAAAATCGCACTCAATTTAGATCAGTCTGATCAAAATCAACAGTACGCCTAATTTAAAACTGACCGATTTAATCGGGCAGATAGGCATGATCTGGGTCATATTTAGATTCATTTGTTTGTCGTAAACTATTCTCTCATACCATGAGGAGGATTTATGAAAGCCATACCAAATGTATCAAAGTATATGACAGTTCACCCCCACACCATCGGTTTAGATCAGACTTTAACAAAAGCACATGAAGCGATGAGAGAGTTTCAAATTCGTCATCTACCGGTCTTAGATGGTGGACGACTTGTCGGAATTATTTCTGACCGAGATATAAAATCAGTTATGACATTTAAGGATGTTGATCCCGATCTTATCAAAGTTTCTGAGGCGCTTACAGAGGATCCATTTATTGTTAAACCTGAAACTCCGCTCGATACTGTTTGTGCTGAAATGGGGGCACATAAATTTGGTTCGGCATTGATTGTTGATAATGGTAAATTGGTTGGCATTTTTACTTGGGTTGATGGTTTGAATGCTTTGACAGAACTTTTAAGTACTCGCTTAAAAAAATAGGAGATCTTATGGAAAAAAATATAAAACTTGACCAGTTTTTTGAAAAAATGTGGTTGGATTACTGCGCAATGAATCCTCAAGCGAAATCTGTATATGATGCGTTGTCTGGTGTTGGCGAAGAAGTCGTTAATGACCATATTGCTTTTCGTACGTTTAGCCACTCGGCTATCAATATTGAACGATTGGCACCGCATTTTACAAAATATGGTTACAAATGGGTTGCTGACTATACATTTGTGGAAAAAAAATTATCAGCAAAACATTTCGAACATGATAATCCCAATTACCCTAAAGTATTTATCTCTGAACTTAATTTGAATTTAGTTTCTGCAGATGTCAGAAATATTGTAGACGTCATTGTTGCTGATATGAATTTAGATATTTTAAAAGATGAGAGTTTTTTATATAAAGGGCGGCCTTGGTCAGCAAGTATTGAAATTTATAATAAGTTAGCCTTGGAAAGTGAATATGCTGCATGGGTCTATGCTCATGGCTACAGACCGAATCACTTTACGGTTTATATCAATTACTTAAAAAAATTATCGACGATTGAAAAATTAAATCAGTTTTTAAAAGACCAGGGGTTTCCGCTAAATACTTCAGGTGGAGAGATTAAGGGATCGGCGGCAGAGTTGCTTGAACAAAGTTCAACGATGGCGAATCAAATTGATGTTCAGTTTAAAGAAGGAAAATTTAAGGTTCCAGCGTGTTATTATGAGTTCGCAAAACGTTATCCTCTGCAAAATGGAAAACTATTCCAAGGTTTTATCGGTAAATCGGCTGATAAAATTTTTGAAAGTACTCATAAAATTTAACTTGAAAAAGCGAGTCCAGACAATAAGTCCTTTCCTCATGCGCTGAAGTATGCGTATAGTATAATAAGGATTATAATTCTAGGGCTCGCCGTTTAACCTACTTATTCTGTTTTCAAGGAGAAATTATGATATTCAGACTTTTCAAATTATTAATGTTTCTATCAACTCTAGTCCTAATTTCTTTTTCTGTGTCCGCTCAAATAAAACCAAAAATGACTCAGTTTGAAACTTTGATGAAACAGCTCAGTCCTTATCTCATGAGTGAGAAAGAATATTCAGATCCTGCAAATTATAAAAAAGTTGAAAAAATTCTCAATGATATTAATTTAAATTTAGCAGAACTCCAAAAAGATCCCGCAGTAATGAATTCAAACTATAAATTCCGTTTTAAAGTTTTAGCGGAAGGTTTTAAAGACGTCGAACAGTCGTATCAAAATCGATTTTTGGATTATTCATTTTGGAATTTAAAATCACAGCTTTATCAATGTTCGTCATGTCATACTGAAAAACAAATGGTCGATCGTTGGTATTCTCCAGAATTGACGAACCATTCGGATTTGTTTGCTCAGGCCGATTTTCAATTTATGCTCAGAGGCTACGAGGGTGCCGTCCAAAAGTATCAAAAATTAGTGAAAGATTATCCTAAAAATAAGTTAACTGAAAAAAACTTAGATCATGCCGTTAAGAAAATCGGTTATTATTACTTAAGAATTCTGAAAGACGATGAAAAAACTTTAAAAGCTTTTACTGAAATCAGTCAAAATAAAGATGTTCCTGTTTATTTAGCTCGACACCTCAAAAAATGGATCGAGTATTTCAATGTTAAAAAATTTCGAATGCTGCCAGAAAAAGCTGATGATCAAAGCGTATTGAAATTGAAAGAGTTTATCGCTGACCGCGAAGTGATAGCGAATTATTATGGTGTTGGTGATGATCGTTTTCCAATAGACCAAGAGACTTTGGTCTATTTGCATCGAGTTTTAGATTTAAATCAAAACAAAGAATTGCTGCCGTGGCTCTATTTTTGGATTGGTAAGATTCAAAATAATTACAAAGAGAGTCTTTTTGATAACACTGGAGAACTTTTTATAAAAGAATGTTTTCAAAGCTTTCCAAAGTCTAAAGCGGCTAAACTTTGTCAAAGCGAATACAAAGCGATTCAACGCGGTCGTGAAATTAAATAAAATTCAATATTAATGATGCGGATCATAGTCTTTGTCTTGCGCTGGAATATGCTTGAGGTAAGGAAAAGGAGTCCGTATGAAACAACAAATCAAAAATATTTTTTCTGACGATCTCGTAACAATTAAAGAACATGCCGGTCTTTCTGAAGCAGATGATTTGATGAATAACTATAATATTCGTCATTTACCTGTCATGAATGATGACTGTGAGCTTGTTGGAATATTAAGTAAAAGTGATTATGCGGGTTTGAAATACCTCGACAGCAGATACGTCAATCACAAGGTGAATGTATTTATGAGTTCACCAGTTAAGCTAGTTCCTAAAACAGCAACAGTTCGCCAAGTCGCACGTATTTTTATTGAAAAGAAAATCAGTAGCGTAGTCGTTTCTGACGGCGAAGAAGTTGTAGGAATATTAACATCTGAGGATCTTATTCGTTTGTTAGCCGATGAAAGTGAATTACTGAAAGGGATGGATCAATTGGATCTTGCCGCTCTTTCTGATGAAGGTTGGATTTCAATGACTTCGATGGCTGGGCAAAGTCGTCAGCAACTAATGACTTAGAAACATCAAAAAACTATAAAGACTTGCGACCAGCAGAACCAATGAAGAAATTCGTTGTTTTTGTTGGTCGTTTTTATTGATCAGTTTTTTCATTAAAAGCTGTGCGACAGAGAGAGCGGGTAAGGATGAAGCCCAGAACACTGTCATCACAATAGCACCTGCAACCGCAGATCTTGCCGCTAGGGCTGAAACAATAAAGCTGTACAGCCACCCACAAGGCAGCAATACAGTTGCTAGTCCCATGAGAAAACCTGAATTGATATTCTTAAAATAAAATTGTGAGAGACGTTCCGGAGTAGCAATTTTTTTATTCTGAGTTAAAAACATAAAAATCAAGAGTGCACAACAGACGCCGACAGAAACATACTTGAGCCATTCATAGGACGTTGTTAAAAATTGTGAAATATAGCCTGCAAAGGCTCCTGCTGTAGCGTATGAAATCAATCGACCAGCTTGGTAGGGTAGGAGTTGTTTTTTTTCAGCCATGAAGCAGGCTGAGGGGCCACACATAACGCCGCAATGCCAGCTACCAAGAAAGCCCGCCGTAAAAAATCCAGCAATCAAAGTTAAAAATGAGGAGTCTGAAAAGTCAGGCACTACAGACTCGGTCCAAGTAATGTGACATCAAATACCTTATGAAAAGATGTTTTGTCTTCGGCATCATAAATTTGTATTTGAAGTTTGTTATTTAGTTTAAATTCTGCTTTTGGTAAAGTCACAAAAAAGTGCCAATCAAAGTTTTCGTTGGGTTTCACTGTGATTTCAGACAATTGTGAAGTCACTTTGACAGAGTCTCTGCCGAGTATTTCAAATTTATAAATGTGATTTTTATCACTTTGATTGTGAATTTGTAAACGGAACTGATTTGTTAACAAATCGACGCCATTTTCTTGTTGTTCGGTAAATGTCACTGATTTTGATCGCAGAATAAAAGCTTCAGAGTGTCGAATTCGGCCAAGACTATAAATCAAGCCAATGATACAAATGCTGATGCCAAGTAAATAAAGTAGTGATCGGGGTTTAAGTAAAGAAATTTTTTCTGAATTTATAGTATCGTATTTAATGAGACCTTTGGGCTTGTTTACTTTTTCCATAATTTCGTCACAGGCGTCGATACAGGCCGTACAAGCGATGCATTCCATTTGTAATCCATTACGAATATCAATTCCCACAGGACAGGCATTCACACAGCGGTTACATTGAACACAATCATTGCGTTTTTCATCATAAACAACAGCCAGTGAGCTTTTATCAATCAACAATCCTTGAATACGACCGTAAGGACACATGACAGTACAAAATTGTTCGCGAAACCAGCCAAAATTGAAAACTAAAAATAAAGTTAAAGCTTGAGAAATATAAAATAGACTTATATTTGCAGAAGGTCCGTGTTGCATGATTTCAATAAAGTGATGAGCACCAACAAAATAAGCTAAAAAACTATGCGATAAAACTGCAGAAGCGAAATAAAATAAAATCCACTTCATTGTTTTTTTTAATACGTATTTCATACTGAGTTCGTCGACTTTCATTTTTCGACGAGCAAGGTAATTGCCTTCGATCAGAAATTCGATGCGACGATAAAGGCCATCGATAAAAACTGTTTGTGGGCAAGCCCAGCCACACCAAACACGTCCCCAGACAGAGGTTACAAAGGCGAGTGTCAGTGCGCCACCAAGTAGTAAAAATAATAACAAAGGCGCATTGTGCGCCTTTAAAAGAAGTCCAAAGAAATAGAACTCGCGATCAGAGATATTGAAATAGAGTGTTTGGTGATTTTTGATTTCAGTCCATGGTATGCCTAAAAAAATAATCACTAAAATCGTTTGAAAAATAGTTCGATACTTTCGAAACTTTCCTTTTACTTCAGCGGGGTTTAATCCGATTCTGTTGCCGAATTCATCTAGACTTGAAATTTGAGCGGCGGAGATTGTTTTTTTCATATCGAACCTTTTTCAGATTACTGTTTTTTTGAAGTGATTAAAGCAAGTACTCCATAAAGTTCATCCGGTTTAAGGACGCCTTCCCATGGTGGCATACCTTTCGCTGCGACACCAGTGCGGATCGTTGCTAAAATTTCATTTGGTAGACCTGTGCCGTTAATCCAAATGCTGTCAGTTAAATTAGGTCCAATTTTTCCTTCCAGTTTTTCGCCATGGCACATAGAACATTTTGCTTGAAATGTTGCTGCGCCCAGTTGAATTACATTTGGATCTTTGAGTTTTTTCTCTAAAGCTTCACCAGTCAGCTCTACAAATTTTGAGGCGCTTTCTGCTTTAATTTGTTCTATTTTTTTCATAGAAAGTGAAAGCTCTTCGTTCAACGTCAAACCATCACCTGTGATTTCGTAGTGTAAGAAATAAATAAAAGCAAAGCAAACTGTCGCTATAAAAATCCAAGTCCACCATGCGGGCATTGGATTATTGTGTTCAACAATACCGTCGTAGTCGTAGTTACTGTTGTGCCCACTGTCATTGATCGAGTCGCTCATAAATTTTCCTTGTTGTTGAAGGGGATATTTTCTAAGTAGTTGATTTGTTCTTTTGACGCTTTAAATACTTGCACCAACATAAATGCGAAATAACTAAAGAAAATCAATAAACCAATCACAGTTAAATGAGTGTCTGTAAAGTGTAGAAGTCCGTCTTGTTTCATTAGTTAGTTCCTCCAGCCGTCGATGGCACTTGTGCTTTTTGTCCTAAAGCTTGTAAATAAGCGATTAATGCAACGATTTGCTTTTTCTGTAAGTTTGCGGGAGCTCCTTGAGAAGCCAACGACGCTGCAAGTTCAGTTGCTTGTTTCTGAGCGATAATGTCTGCATTTGCGACAGTCTCGTCATCATAAGGAACACCCATCATTTTTAGAACTGAAAATTCTTTTCTGAGTGTTAAAAAGTCAGTGTCTTTTGTAACTAACCAGCCGTATTTTGGCATAATTGAATTTGGAGTTACAGAACGAGGATCCATCATATGTTGAAAGTGCCACATGTCTGGATATTTTTTTCCTACGCGAGCTAAATCAGGACCCGTGCGTTTAGAGCCCCATTGGAAAGGGTGATCCCACATTGATTCTTCGATTGTTGAAGGTGGACCATAACGAAGAACTTCTGCTGGAATTGGACGAATTTGTTGTGAGTGACAGACGTAGCAGCCTTCGGCTAAATAAACGCCACGTCCTGCAATTTCAAGCGGTGTGTACGGGTTTGTTGTTTGATCAGGATTAATATATTTTTGAATCGACAGAGTTGGATAAATTTCAATAACAGATCCAACAGCAATAGCTAAAAATGATAACACTGAAAAAGCAAAACCCATGCCTTCAAGTTTGCGATGCCCATCGCTGTATTTTTCTGACCAACCTGTGTGAGTCACTTGTACTTTTTGATCAGCAACTGCTTTTGGAGCAGATTGAATTGTTTTATAGATATTGTAAACAAACATCAAATAACCAATGACGAACAGAGTTCCGCCAAGTGCACGAACCCAGTAAAGTGGTAAAATTTGTGTCACAGTTTCGACAAAATCAGGATACATCAGATTCCCTGATGCATCGACACCATTTAGCATAAGACCTTGAGTGATCCCAGCGACTGTCATTGAAATGTAGTAAAATAAAACTCCAGTTAAAGAAACCCAGAATGTGTTTTCAGCTAATTTTTTAGAGTAAAGTTCAGTATTCCATAATTTGGGAACCATCCAAAGCATCATACCCATGATGAACATACCGTTCCAGCCTAAAGTTCCTGAGTGAACGTGACCGACGATCCAATCAGTGTAGTGACCAACAGCAGAAACAGATTTAATCGAAAGAAGTGGTCCTTCAAATGTCGACATACCGTAGAATGTCAAAGCTCCTACGAAAAATTTGATAATTGGATTTTGAATTAATTCCTTGTAGGCCCCTTTGAGTGTCATCAAACCATTGATCATTCCACCCCAAGATGGCATCCATAGCATAACAGAGAAAATCATTCCTAATGTTTGAGCCCATTCAGGTAAAGATGTGTATAACAAGTGATGCGGTCCTGCCCAGATGTAAATAAAAACTAAAGACCAAAAGTGGATCACTGATAATCTATATGAGTAAATTGGACGATTGGCAGCTTTGGGTACGAAGTAGTACATCAATCCTAAGAACGGTGTTGTTAAGAAAAATGCAACGGCATTGTGACCATACCACCATTGAACAAGCGCATCTTGTACGCCTCCCCAAACTGGAAGTGATTTCATCATTGTCACAGGAATTTCAATTGAGTTTACGATGTGTAAAACAGCAACTGTAATAATTGTGGCGATGTAAAACCAAATTCCAACATACAAATGTTTTTCGCGACGTCTTTTCATCGTCATGAAAAAGTTTAATGCAAATACAACCCAGATCAGTGTGATCAGGATATCGATCGGCCATTCAAGTTCTGCGTATTCTTTCGATTGAGTGTATCCCAATGGTAATGTGATCGCAGCACATAGAATAATGAATTGCCATCCCCAAAAATGAATTGAAGACAAGGCATCTGAAAATAAACGAGCTTTTAATAGGCGCTGTAATGAATAATAAATACCTGCAAAAATAGCGTTACCAGCAAATGCAAAAATAGCCGCATTCGTATGTAATGGACGAAGACGACCAAAAGTCACCCACTCTAAATTTAAATTCAAAGGCCAATAAGCCAATTGTATAGCTGCGATCAAGCCAAACAATAACGCAGCAACGCCCCAAATAATTGTGGCTAAGCTGAACTTTTTAACGATATCGTCATTATACGATATCGTATCGACGGCGGTTCTCTCTGAAGTCATTTTGATTCCTTTCGATGTTGTTTTTTACTATTTACTAAATCATCATTTAAAATGCGAAGTGCTGGTGTTTCGAGGTCATCCATTTGTCCGTTGGATACGGCCCAAAAAAAACCATAAATAAACAAAGCGCCGAGTCCTAAAGCCATGGGGACCATTAAAAAAAGTATGTTCATTTAGAGAACCCCCAAAGAGTTGACAATATAACAATAAATGAGCTGATCGGCATAAGGACTGCGGCCCAGAGTGGATTAATAAATCCTAACAAAGCGCAAATACCAGCCAGGACATTGTAAATTAAAGATAAAGTTAAATTTCGTTTGAGGGTTGAGTGGATCGTTTGGTTGATGGAAAACAAATCTAAAAGTGGAGAAAGCCCAGAGCGCATAAAGAAAACATCAGATGTATTTAGCGCGACTTCGAGGCTTCCTTTAATAGCGATACTGACATCACTTTGACTCATGGCAAGGCTATCATTGATGCCATCGCCAATCATCAGCGTGTTAGCATATTTAGAAATAATTTGTTCTTTGTCTTCGGGATACAAGCTTGAATATATATTTTCATTTTTGATGGAACATGCAGCTCCGACAGTTTGTGCTTTTCTTTTTTTATCTCCAGAAAGTAAAAAACAATTTTTATTTTTTGAATGAAGGTATTGAACAATCTGAGCTGATTCCGACCGAATTTTATCTTGAAAATATATTCGACATTGAACGACATTGTTTTTGTAAAGTGCAATCGCCATTTCGGTCTGTTCATCACACACTAGGTTCGAAAGTGCTTTGACTTCATAAGTGTCTGAATCAGTGCTTGCGCGAATGCCAAGTCCAAAAATTTCTTCATGTGTTGTAAAAGCGGGTGTGCTTTCGTGAATAGTGTCTTTTGACCATGATTTACGGAGTGCAAAGGCGACGGGGTGATGAGATATTTTTTCAAGTTGGATCAACAAGGCCTTCATATCGTTGGGGACAACTTCTGGCCAGGTGTAAGCAATATCAAGTTGTCCATCTGTCAGTGTACCTGTTTTATCAAAAAAGATATTTTGTATCGAAGAAATTTTTTCGAACACATCTGGATTACGAATTGTAATTCCTTTGAGATGCGCTTTTTTATAAGCCATGGCCATTGTCAGAGGGCTACCGAAAGCCAATGCACACGGACAGGCAACAACAATCAAAGCCAAGGCACGATCAAAAGCATCTTTAAAGTTATGAGTCATTCCATAGACGATCAAAAAAACTATCGCTATCCCAAAAACGAGCAGAATTAATTTTTGGGCTAATCGATCAGCCAGATTTAAGTACTCACTTTTTGTCAGCAAATTTTGATAACTTTGTCGCAGTAAATCTGAAATACGAGTTTCATTCATTCGACTGTCGCATTTCATTTGAACTGAATCTGAAAGCAATCTGTATCCTGCAAATAATTTCATGCCTTCAGTGAATGAATAGGGTGCGCTTTCTCCAGACATATATGATGTGTCTATCAAAGCAAATTGTGATAATAACACGCCATCCACAGGAATAATTTGATCTTGGCTGACAATAAAGACGTCGTTGGTTTGGATATTTTCAGGAAGCACCACATTTTGATTATTTAAAACATACGTTTCGTTTCTCATTTGTGACTTTAAATTTTGTGGAGAAAGAAACTTTTGTTGCGTCTTTTTAACAAAAAATCTTGCAACTAAAATGAGGAACAAAAAACTTGCTGTTGAATCAAAATAAAACTGATCTGATCCGTTGACTAAATTAAAGACCGAGAAAACAAATCCAGCAATCAATGCAATAGTGATCGGCAGATCGATATGGATTTTTTTGATCCGTAAACTTGTCCACGCCCCACGATAAAAAGGGATTGCTGAATAAAGTACAACAGGTAAAAACAAAAGCATACTCAGAACTTTGAATAAAACGAGTAATTCTCCTTGAACACCTGTGTAAATAGGGATCGAGAAGATCATGATATTTCCAGCGCAAAAACCTGCAACTGCAATTCTTTTTAGATCGTTCCGCTGTTCGTTTTGTATTTGAAAATTGACATCTTCAGTGAGTTTTATAATTTTAGCTTCGTAGCCAAGCTCGAGGATGACGTCAGCCACTTCAGACAGTTTTCCATTGTTATTCAATTCGATATATAACTCAGATGTTCCAATATTTAATCGGCTGAGAGTACATTCGGGATAATAATCAGAAATTTTTTCTAAAAGATGGACACAGCTTGAACACTGGATGTTTTCAATAAAAAATTTGTAAATATTCTGATCTTTAGAAAGGCGATACAAATTTTGATTTTCGGGATTGTCGAGAAATTGAAATTTTGAGTTTTTAGAAAAATTTCCTTCGTTGAGGCGCTTAAAACCGACATCTAAACGGTGACAGGCCTCGCAGCAGTATGTACTTTGATTGCTGGGCAGCCCACAGTACAAGCAAGATAAGTCAGTTTTTTGTAGTTGTTCAGCGTGGGCCATAGAATTCCTTAATATAGATCAAAGAATAAATTAGGCCTGAATCTTAAAACATGATTAGGATCATATTTTGAGAACTATTTGGAATGTATCAGTTTATCAATGAGTTTTTGTTTGTTGATGAGTTTAATCGCACGACCTTGGGATTGATCGATAAAACCTTCTTGTTCAAACTGAGCCAAAGTTCGGATGACTGTCTCAGGTGTCGTTCCTGCCCATTCTGCGATTTCTTTGCGAGTCCAATTTTCGTGTTTAAAGTGATCTTGTAAAAAAATCAGAGCTTCTGCGATTCGCTCAGACGCATCTTTGTCCATTTGTGACGTCCATTTAGACTGTGCGACCCCGAGGTCTTTTGAAAGAGATTCAATAATTTTTAAAGCGGCCGCTGGATATTGAGTGAAAATTTCCATCACCGTTGTTTTTGGTATAAAGCAAATTTCTGTTTTTTCTACGGCAATGGCTGAGGATTGATAAGTTTCATTTGAAAATAATGATCTATATCCCAGAGCAGATCCTGCGCTTAAATATCTCAGTGTGTGATTTTGTCCTTGCTCAGATGTGAACTCAAGCTTCACAAGGCCTGTTGATATCGTGTAAAGGCCGAGGGGTTGGTTATCTTGGTAAAAAATGACTTGATGTGGTTTAAAGATAGTCTTTTGTTTTGCTTGATCTAAAAGTTTCCAAACCTCAGGTGAGGTTGAGCATATTGCGTTGGTCAATCGATGACCGCACTTATCGCAGGCTGAAGATTCTTTAGCGTGGCATTCCAGTTCTTTCATTCAGCTAATCTAGCACAAAATTTTTTAAAGAATAAACGAAAAAATGATTATCTGAATTCTCTACGCAATTTCGTTTTTGTCGTACATGTTTTCGTACCGTCGGAGTGCTCAGTGCAGACTTTTTCTTCAGAGTAATCTGCGGCCTGCTTGAGGTACTGACCATTTGACAAATCATTCAGATCCCCAGCCACACCGCGTGCCGAGTTCGCCGGTGATTTTCCATAATGGTAAAAAAGGACAAGTACGAGTGAGAAAATAAGAATGGCTGCAACAGGTAGAAATTGAGATTTAAATTGAAATTGTGATTGAGGAGCCGCTAAAAGATCCGTAAATTCAGCACTTAACGGTTGAACTTGTCTTTCTGTCGGGGTGATCTCCAGGCTTTGAGCTGATTTATGCACTAAAGGGCCCGATTTTTGGTGAACGAGATCCTTATTTTGAGGTCGAATATCGTTCAAAATACGTGGTTTTTCTGTCGTTTTTTTTACAATTGGCTTTGACATACGGAATATTTATCGGCCAATCGATTGAGCATCTTAAGCTTAAAAAACAATCAAAATATCGTTTGAGCTTATTTTGTAACCAGCTAAACCCTTAAAAACATTAGGGTAACACACAAATAACACTTAGCAGCGCGTCCTAGACCTTGATTTTAGAGCCAAATAGACCTCCAAATGAAGAGTCTATTTCAAAATTAAGGGGAACTATGAGCAAAATTACCAAAAGTAGTACAGCAGAATATTTTGCAAAAAACCTACAGCAAGTCGGATTTTCATCGCCATTAAAAGCCGTATTAACGACTTTAAAAGAAGCTGTGGATAATTCACTCGATGCCTGTGAACAGCATGAAATCCTACCAGATCTTGAGATCGAAGTCACAAAGGTCGGTAATGGATCAACTAAGAATACAGATTTAGTCAGAATCGTTGTTGAAGATAACGGCCCAGGGATTGATGCCGATGATTTGGCGAAAGTTTTCGGTGAATATTTAGCATCTTCAAAGTTTGGTAAAGGTCAGTGCTCACGGGGACAACAAGGGATTGGTATTTCTGCAGCGACAACTTGGGCGCAAATGACCAATGCGCGTGGTGTACAAGTCATCTCTAAAACAAAGACAATGAAAAAAGCGATCTCCGCCCAAGTGGATGTTGATATTAAAACGAATACAGGGATTGTTAAAAATAAAGAGATGATCGAATGGAAAAATAAAACAAATGGCGTTCGCGTTGAGTTTTTGATGGATGGTCGAATTCAACTGAACGGGGACGGCGGGCTTTTAACATATATTGAAGGCACTGCACTTTTGAATCCGCATGTCGCGATGAAATACAAGTTAGGTGATGACGGATGGAAAAAAACAGATCGCGTGAGCACTGTTTCTCCGGAAATTCCAGAGGCGACATTACCGCATCCACATACTTTTAAATTAGGTGAATTTATCACTCATTCGACATTGTATGGAAAAACGTCTCTTTCAAAATTTTTAAAAACTGGATTTTCAAGAATCGCAGATAATTCAATTAAAGATTTTATCAAAGCCGGAATGCCGAAAAATTTGGTTGAAAAACCAGTGTCTTCGCTAACTGAAGAAGAATTCAAAAAGGTTTTCCAAGCTGTTCAGGCGACAGAGCTGATGGCTCCTTCAACGCGATCTGTTTTAACTGTCGGAGAAGAGTCATTATCTAAATCAATCAATCGCCTTGGTAAAGTGGATTTTTTCAGTGTGATGACTCGAAAGCCAACGATTTGTGATTTTAAACCTGTCGTTGTCGAAGTGGCATTGGCTCGTTTTATTGATCGTGGCGATGAGCAATCTCCAGTTCAACTTTTACGTTTTGCGAATCGCGTCCCATTACAATTTGATAAGTCAGGTTGTGCAATCACTTGGGCGATTGAAAGTGTAAACTGGAAATCGTATGGATTAGGTCAGCCGAAAGACTCTTTGCCATTAGGTCCTTATGTATTTGCAGTTTCAGTCGTTTCTCCGTTTATTAAATTTAAAAATGCATCGAAAGAAACAATTGATGCGTCTGAAGAACTCGTCGAAGAAATTCGTCGTGCTCTGATGCAAGCGGGGCAAAAGCTGTCTCGTCATATTAAATCAGAAATGAAAGAAGCTGATCTTGAAAGAAAATTGGCGCATATCGAACAATTCGGCCCAATCCTCGTCGAGAAATTAGTTCTTTTATCCGGAGCCAACGAAGCTCGTAAGAAAAAAGCTGAAGAAGGACTTCGTAAAATTTTAGGTCGTGATTCCGAAGAGGCTGTTTCGCAGTTGGAAGAAGCGCAATCTAAATTAGCCGAACAAAAGAAAAAAGAGGCCAAAAAAGCCGGTCTTCCCGAGGAAGAAATTGTAGCTATCGAAAATGAAAAAGCCGCAAAATCCCAAAAACCTGAAAAAAAGAAAAAGAAGTAATCTATGGCATTAATTAAAGTTCGAGAATTAAGATTAGATATTCCTAAAGAAGCCAAAAACTTAGCAGAGCGCATGCTGAAGGATTTGGAAAATTCAAAACGTCCTTATTTGGAAGCTGTGAAAACGTCGCTTGATAACTCTGAATATAATTCTAAAGTTGGATATTTAACTCCGGGTGATAAAGTTGTTCGTACGGAGCTGAATGTTTCTTCGGTGCAAAAATTAGCGCGTGTTGTTTTCATGCTCGAAATTTTGCTCAGAAATTTAGACATAGGCGCTGTGAATACAAAGCGTGAGCTGTATTACATCTGTAAAGGTTTAATCAAAGGTAATTCACGCTATAAGCCTCTTGATTTTGATGGCCAAGATGAATCCGACAGTATCATTGATTTTATTGGTGATATGCTTGAAGTTTATCGTGAAGAATTAAATTGTTTTGCCAATGATCGTGGTGGACAAACGTATTCACAACAACTCGTTGTGACTGAAACTTTACCTGATGGTGACAAAGCCAATGTGGATTTATCCACTTTAGGAACGTCTCCGTTTCAACCGAAAAACAAACCTCAATCTTTAAAGCTTAAAGCGAAAAAGAAAATTGATTTCTGTCTTGTGGTTGAATCAGAAGGTACCGCGGGTACGTTACAAGCCATGGGTTTTACGAAACGTAACAACTGTATTTTGATGGGTGCTCAAGGTGTTCCGTCAAATGGTGTGCGCGGTTGGTGTAAATTGATTGAAGATCAACTTGATGTTCCGATGTATTTTTTCGGAGATCTCGATGCGTACACGATGCAAAATATTTTCCGTACATTGAAGGCCGGTTCAGCAGCGTCACTCATTCGAAATAGTGATTTCAGTGCGCCGAACGTTCGCTTTTTGGGAGTACTTCCAAGTGACGTGAAAAAATACGATTTACCTCATTACAACGTCAAAGAATCTGATCCTGCCGAAGCACGCGCATTGAAAAAAGCCAAAGATGCCTTGGAAAATGATCCGTTCTTTAAAGATAAGAAAAATAAAAATTTATCTGACGTTTTACGTTGGTTGATCAAAGAGAAAATCCGTTGCGAGCAACAAAGTTATTTCTCGGTAGATCCAAAAGATCCAATTAAAACAGAAAAAATTATTTTAGAAAAAATCCGCAAAGGCGATTACATTTAATTATGAATCATAGCACCGTTGTCATTTTGGCCAACGGTGCGTTTCCATCACACCCGAATCCATTGCAAATCTTAAAAACCGCAAGTTTTCTCATTTGTTGTGACGGCGCTGTTGACCAATTACAGAAAAATTCAAATCAAACTCCGGATCTGATTGTTGGCGACCTCGATTCGATTTCTAAAGAATTAAAAATAAAATTTTCCGAAAAACTAATTCAAATTACAGATCAAAATAACAATGATCTTGTAAAGGCTTTCGAAGTAGCGCTGACAAAAAAACCAAATAAAATTATTTTTCTTGGAACATCGGGAGGGCGTGAAGATCATCTACTGGCGAATTTTTCACTTTTTTTTGACTTTGCCAAACACTGTGATATCGAAGTCTACACAGATCATGGAAAGTTTATTTCCCTGACAGATTCAAAGACAAATTCTAAAAAAATCACATCACATATCGGACAGCAAGTTTCCTTTTTTACCGAAAACCAACATGTCATTGTGAGTTGTGAAAACTTAAAGTGGCCACTCAAACAAAAGTCATTTGAGCGTATTTGGCAGGGGACATTAAATGAATCAAATTCAGATGCTCTCGAAGTTCAGATCTCAAAAGGAGTCTGTTTAGTTTTTTTGGCTTAAAACCTCACAGCTCGATGATCTCAATTTGAGATAATTTTAATAAAATCGTTACAAAAAAGTGTTTGATATATGTAGTTTCTGGCGCTCTGAGCCGATAAAGATATATGCCAAATTCATCAAACTGGAAAAAAATGGGGTCTGTTTTTTCATTGACTCTTCTTGTATTGCTTTTTGTTAATTGTAGCTCTGGAAAATTCAGTTCAACTTTAAACCAATCTGTGGATTCAATTCACTCAACATTATCTTCAAATGATCAAACGTCTGTGCGTGTCCCTGTTGTGCCAACACCAAGTCAAACTCCGAATACGATACCAACTCCTGATAATAACCCCTTGCCTAATCCGACACCGACACCAACACCTACACAAACGCCAACACCCACACCAACTCCGACACCTGCTCCATCGGTGCAAGGTTCAGAGAATTACAAAGCCTTAACAGGTTATTCTGCACCTGGTTCTACAGCAGACCCAGTAACTAATTTTTTAACATTCAAAAACTTCAGACAAATTTATGATCCACAAAGAATGAGATCAGAAGGCCGATTGGTTGACGATCCAGATCGTCCAGGAAAAAAAATATACTGGCTGTACTCCCGAACACCAGATACTCGGGATGTTCCATCTGTCCTTGTGCCTAAAGTTAAAATTTACTTACCTAAAGGCACGCACTCATTACATGTATCCATATTTGCGTATTACAGTCCGACTGTGGAGCAAGCTGTGACCTATCGTTTTGGTCAGCTACCTGTGTTGACTTATGATGAAGTTTATTTGCCATCAAATGTTTTTTCAGACTCACACAACATCCTCAGAAATCTTTTTTCTGGAGCGGAATGGGCGATGAGAACAGGTGCTGGGCTCAATGCCATCGGATCACCGTCTGCGGGTGGCTCTATTCAAGGCGTAAATCAAAACTTTTATAAAACAACGGCCGGTGGTTGGTTATATATCAACATTTTAAGAGCTGCTGGGGACCGTGTGATGAATATTGATACTCAGGTGGGAATTGAGCAAAGCGACTACGAAGCATGGTATAATTCTGCAACATGGGACGCGGACGGAAATCCGATCTAACTCTTCAAGTTATTGATCTAATCCAAACAAGAGATTCTTTTTATGAAACTGAGCTTTGTTCTTCTCAATACAAATGGAATCTTTAAAGTCAAAATCAATGATCGATCTTTTTAAATTGATATAATTCGCTAATGATTTTTCATCAAAAAGAGCAATGACATTGATCGAATCAGAATTTGCAATGTCGGAATACTGACTGAGCTTGAAATTAAATCCTGACAATTGATCGGCGACAGCATCCGCAGTATACGGAATAAACACACAGATTTTTGACCACGACCTTGCTGTGTGAATTTTTGAAAAATCGAGCAGCAGAGGGTCTAAAGCAAGCTGTGCTTCGATCAGTTTTTGCAAATCGTTTCGGTCTCGAAAATATTGGCGTGGGGTTTTTCCGGTGACTAAAGTGAATGATTCAGCAATTGTCGAAATCATTAAATCCGGTATTTTATTTAATACGGGAATAAAACCAAGCACAAAAAATAAAATAATAAACCCTGCTGAACTTTTGGTTAAATTCAAAAAGAATCGTGTGTCAGAAGCTATTTTTTTAGAGAAGTAAAGTGAGAACAGGCTTAGTAAAATGAGTATGGGCAGGGTAAAAATAAAAATAAATGCGCCTTGTGGATCTGTTGTTGTTATCAACAATGAAAAAACAAAAATGAAAATGATAATCACATTTAAAATAAGGACAGTGGCTTTTAGTTTTTGTGTAGGCATAGGTTACTCCAAATGATCTTCTTTTATTAAATTTCATTTTATCATTTCTTGGTACAGAAAAAGCAAAACTCGCTTTGAAGTGGATCTCTTGGCCGAGAAAGGACGAGATCTGGATGACACACACCAGCTATGTGCGTTTTCGTAGATTTTTAAGGATAACTTTATAGGCCTCGTCGGCACGGTTGCGGGAAAGACATGGAAAGTGGTTTTGTGGAAGGCGCTTATTTTATATTTTTGATTTTCGATTCGACGATTGAACTTGAGTCATTCATTTAAGAATGCTCTGATTAATTAATGAAATCTTACTATCATCAGCATGAAATCGCCTATCAGCAAATTCAAAAAAAAGGTTTTGTCGGCTGGGGTAATAAAACTTCACTTGAAGAGCTTGGTGATCCTTCAACTAAAACGTATTTGCAAAATACTGTTCAAAAATTTTTCATAAAAACGAATGGTCTGAATGCACTCGATTTGGGGTGTGGAACAGGGACTTCAGCTTTTCAATTGGCGAAGCTGGGTTTTGATGTCACAGGTTTCGACATTTCTGAAACAGCAATTCAAATGGCCCAGCAGTTTTCTGACACTCAAAATGTTAAAATTAAATTTCAAGTTCAAGATATTTTAAATTTAGATAAATTGAATCAAAAATTTGATCTTGTTTACGATAGTCATTGTTTACATTGCATCGTTTTTGAAAAAGATCGGTCTCAAGTCTTTAGTGGCGTAAAGAGTATTTTGAATGAAAATGGATATTTTATTTTGGATACAATGGTGAATCATCCGCAAATGAACATTGCAGGCAGCAATGAGACTTTGCGCTTTGATAATGATTATATTCTCTGGCATAAGGTGAATAACTCAGAACTGAGCGGCGTTGTAACGTTAAATCATCAGAAGTGGTGTCCTCAGCGACGGATTTACCCCAAAGAGATTGTATTTTCAGAAATCATGAATGCAGGTTTCAAGATTGTTTCCGAACAGCTTGATATCCAAAATGTGGGCGAGCCTGCAATGTTGCGACTCGTCTTGAAAACTGGTAATTCATAAATGCATTCGACGAAATCATTCAATTGATTCGCATTTAACGTCGAGTTCTATTTTCAAAATACGCATCGAGTGGCCATAATATTTTATGAAAGCCCAGTTTCAACATTTCATCATAAGCTGTTTGTTTATCCCATTTCAAAATCTCGGTGCGATAGAGTCCAATAATTAAACCGGTGCGATCGTGTCCGTGTTGGCAGTGAACATAAATTGGTCTTAAGCTTTTATCAGCCAAAACTTCAAGAGCGCGATCAATATCTTTATCGTCGGGTTTAAAAAAACCTGATAAGGGAATTTGAATTTCGCGGATGCCGTGTTGATCTGCAATTTTTTGTTCTATTTGATTTGTGACTTCATCACTATCTAAATTTAAAATCGTTTTGAAGTTTTGCGACTTCAAATACAAGAGTCCTTCTTCGCGAGGAGTTGCGCCCCTGAATACGCCATCGCCAACACTTTGATACGCAAGGATAGGAACTCCAACTTGGCCTGGCGGATTTGTCGCACAGCCAGAGATGAGGATAAATAAGATGAATATAAGTATTTTTTGCATTTAGTCTTCCTTTGGATAGATGTCTTCGATGCGTTGAAGAATACTTAACTTAATTTCCGTTAAGCGTTCTTCACATCGACTCGGCACATCGTTTTCACAATTTAAATTGTAATTATATTCTTTCAAAAGTTGATCGTCTGATGCAGAAAAATAATATTTACAAAGTCTGGGATTATTGTGGATACAAGCTGATTCCCATTTTAATACTTTTGATAAATTATTCATCGCTAAAATATCAATCGCAAAATCTGTAAAGTTTGGAATTAAGTTTCTATTGTACTTGAATTCATCAAATACACTTTTCTTTTCGTCATAGAACGCAAGTGTGTCCATGTGATCAATTGTTCTATTCAGTTTCTGTTTTGAAGTTAATTTTTTATCATTCTGAATACAAGTGGAATTTTTTAAGTTGTTCTCGTAAATATGTAAAATATTATCTTGCATTAATGTATCGCCAGTACATTTTGTATAAAATCTTGGATCATAAACTAAACTTTGACACCTATCATAGTTGGGATCATCGGAGTCGTAGAATTCCTTTGTGCGACTTTCGAGCCATTCTTTATGTTTTATAAATAAAAAATATTTGTTTTTTAAAATGTTTGTGAATCCGTCTTTGTCACATTGAATCAGATCAGTCAGTGTATTCAAAGTTTCACCATGACCTCTTGAAATGTCCTTGATCAGATTAGACTGATTTTCTTTGATAAAAGTGAAAGCCTGATTTTTAAGATTAATCAGGTTTATAAATTTAGAATAGGCAGAATTAAAGTTTTCCAACTGTTTATTTACTCTTTTATCAGTCTTATTTTTTTCTATAATTTCGTGTGTTGTTAAACTTGGTGCTGCAGTAAACCTTGATGATCCACCGGTGGTCGTTAAGGAAACATCAAATAGACTAGGACTCCAGTCTGCGTAACCAAATGAGCCTGTTAAAAATATTAGAAATACATTTGTCATTAAAGTTCTCATTTTATTCATGCAAAATTGAATCATTCGAAATGATTCAGGCCAAGTGACGAGGCACAATTAGTAGCTTAAATTTTAATCATAAATTCTTCGTCTCTCTGGTATCATAAAGTTTTTTCCGAACTGGTCCGAAATTTGAACTTCAATATTGATTACAATGTTTTTGGTGACAATTTGTCCTAAAGTGATGACCTTGTCATAAATTTAGGCTAGATTCCACCCACTTATCAGTGGACTTAATTAGGGGGATTTTATGGAAAAAATGAAGCTTCAATCAAATCGTTTAGTACAATTGACTGTATCGGCATTGATCGCCGTGACTGTCGTTGGTTGCACGAACTCAAATCAAAAAAATCATATTCTTCCACTGATCAAAGAGACGTCTGAGATCATCAGTACACGTCCACAGAACACAGAACAGTTCATGGCTGTCGTAAAGTTAAAAACTCCGTCATTGTTATCAACAGCAAAAGTAGTCGCTGGCGTTCGCTCGGTGGATCAAGCTCAACTTAAACAAATTAACGAAGAACAAGAAACTGCCATCACTGAAATGAAAAAATTGTCTGCTGATGTCGGTGTTCTTTATCGTTACAAAATGGTTTTAAATGCCGTTGCCGTTGTTGGACCTAAAGAAGTATTTGAAAAATTATCTGCGATTGGTCTGATCGCTAGTTGGGAAAAGGTAGGAACATTTGAGCGTCCTATCAATATGAAAACTGAAGGCAAGGCAAAAGCCTCAACAGTTGCTGAACACAATGCACTGAAATTCTTAGGTGCTGAGAAACTTCATCAGTTGGGAATCACAGGCCGCGGTATGTCTGTCGGCGTGATTGATACTGGAATTGATTACACACATTCAATGTTCGGCGGCGTCGGCACTGAAGAGGGCTACAAAGCCGTGGATCCTTCGAAAGAATCTGCAGGATATCCAAGTGCTAAAGTCGTTGGTGGAGTGGATCTTGTTGGAACAATTTACGATTCAGGATCACCAGAGTACACACACCGTATTCCCAAACCTGATATGAATCCTTTAGATGAAGCCGGACATGGAACACATGTCGCGGGCAGTATCGCGGGTGTTGGTGATGGACTTAATTCTTACGATGGTATGGCGAAAGACGCATCTTTGTATGCGATCAAAGTTTTCGGTGCCGATGGTTCAACAAGTGACATGGTCGTTATTGCGGGTCTTGAGTTCGCTGCAGATCCTAATGGTGACGGCGATTTACGTGACCAATTGGATATCGTAAATCTTTCTTTAGGGAGTGGTTACGGAAATCCAAAAATTTTGTACGCAGAAGCAGTTAAAAATTTAGTTAAAGGCGGTACTGTCGCTGTGATTTCTGCGGGTAACTCTGGCAATGTGGATTACATCGTAGGTGCTCCTGGAACATCAACAGAAGCTTTATCTGTGGCTGCGAGTATTGATAACGGCGACCATAATTGGAAATATGATGCCTCTGAAATAATTTTGCCATCTGAATCTGTCGTAGTTGAAGCGATGGAAGCTGCAACTACAAAACCGATTGCAGAATCAAATGTAACAGGTGATTTCGTATTTATTGGCATCGCTGATCAAGATTTAACAGCTGAACAAAAAGCGTTGTTGAACGGTAAAGTGGCTTTGATCGATCGTGGTGTTGTGAATTTCAATGATAAAATTAAACGTGCTGTTGAAGGCGGCGCAATCGGTGCAGTTGTTGTTAACAATCGTCCGAACGAAGCCGCATTTAAAATGGGAACTTCGGATATGTTTCCAATTCCTGCGATTATGATCACGCAAGTCGTCGGTCTTAAAATCAAAGAAGCAATGAAAACAGCAACTGTACAAATCCAATTTAATTCAGTGAATAAAATTGAAAAGCCTGAAGTGATTGATACCTTAACAAGTTTTTCATCAAAAGGTCCTCGTTCAATGGATGGATATTTAAAACCCGAGATTTCTTCTCCGGGAAGCGACATCATTTCTGCAGCTATGGGCGGTGGTTCACGTGTTGTAAAAATGTCTGGAACATCTATGGCTGCTCCGAACGCCGCGGGTGTTGTTGCATTGATTAAACAATCGATGAAACAACGTGGATTAAATTTAACTGCACTTGAACTGAAGAACGTGGCTATGGGAACAGCAAAAACGATTTCAGAGAAAGGCGAACGCTACGCAGTGACTCGTCAGGGGTCTGGTCGCATTCAGGCGGACGTAGCTGCCGAAGCCCAAGTTGTTGCAAATGAACCTTCAATTTCTTTTGGCGAAATTTCTGTTGAATCAAAAAAATCTGTGCGTTCAAAAATTGAAATTAAAAACTTAACAAAAACAGATTTAAACTTATCCGTTGTTTTTGAAGGTAATGAATTCATTACGATGTCGGCCGTTCCTGCGTTCAATTTAAAATCTGAAGGCACTCAAGTATTGAACTTTGTTTTCAACCTGGATGCGACGAAAATGAAAACGGAAACTGTTCGTGAAATGGACGGTTGGGTTAAATTGATGAACGGAGCTGTTGAGGTTTACCGTATTCCTGTATTGGCAGTGGCTCACAAGTTAGCCTCAATCAGCGCTCAGGATCTTGTTGTGATGTCGAATAAATCGGATTCTGTTGGCGCAGCAGCGTCGGTTCAAATTTCAAACGGCAATCAAAACGCAGGTGATGCGATTTTATTTAATTTATTGTCAAAAGACGATCGTAAACCATTGTCTTCTGTTTCAATGAATGCTGATTGTGATTTGCAAGCTGTGGGTTACAAAATCATCAATAAAACAAACGAAAAAGACGAAGTGATTCAAGTTGTTCAGTTCGGAATTAAAACATTCAAGCCGATGACGACATGGAATGCGTGTGATGTCAGTATTTTATTGGATGCAAATGATGACGGAATCCCTGAGCAAGAATTACTGGGTGCAAACCTGAAAACGATCCCAGGACAAATTTCAGAGGAATTTGCTTCGACAGTGTTAGACGCAGCGAAAGCTCGTCAGATCAGACATGATTTTGAGGTCGCCATTGAAAAAGTGAAAAATGATCCTGCGGCCGTGGCAAAATTAAAAGATCAAGAAAAGTACGATGATGCTATTGTCGATCAACGTGAAATGTTGGTTTACAATAATTCAACAGTCCTTGTCGTTGAAGCTGAGTTATCAAAGCTGGTTAAAAATAAAAACGGTGAATTGCAGTTCAAAGTTGTCGTGTCTCATAATGAACAAAGCTCAGTTCAGCCGGATGATTATTTGGCAAACTCAGAGAAAGAAACATTAAAAATTTCGACAAACATCTATGATCAGCCGTTTATTGATTTGGGTGAGGTTTTAAAATTTTCTCCGGAAGAAATTAAAACGGTTGAATTAACGACGGGCGAAAAATCAGGACAGATTTTAGCTTTATATCCGCAAAATAAATTTTCATTTTCGGATAATGTTTTTGATGCTCAATCACAAATATTAAAACCTGTGTTCGCGAGCAAATAACACTCTTCATTTTCAACTTTGAAGCCCCCTAAAATGTAAAACAACTTTACAATTTAGGGGGCTTTTTTTTTATTTTCGCTATTCGTACAAAGTCTCTGTAGACTGAGATGTATGAAATACCACATCAAAATCGTGCTCTGCAGTCTGATTATTTTTTTGTTCTCTTGTATGCCACAACATATTGAATCTTTGTCTGACGCCGTGACCGGATCAAATGATCCCACACCGCAAGATCAAAGCGGTCAAAGTACACCGGCAACACCGTCTGCGCCATCCTACACGGGACCGGTTGCAGATTTTAAATTATCCTGCCAAGAAGCTCGGTTTGTGGAATTGTTAAATCTGTACCGTCAGCAAAATAATTTAAACCGTGTTGCAGTTTCGCAGGCAGGTGTATTGTCAGCGCGTTGGCACACGCAGGATATGATCAATCAAAATTATTTTGCTCACAGTGAACCGAATGGACGCGGATTTTCAGAGCGGGCAGCTAGCTTTGGCTATTCGGCTTGGGCCGAAAATATAGCGGCTGGAAATTCAATGGCGGAAGGTACATTTTGTCAGTGGAAAAATTCTCCAGGGCATAATTCAAATATGCTGGGCTCGCACCAGTCCATCGGATTGGGGATGAGCTCGGGCGGTGGCACTTATGGTGTGTACTGGGAAAATAGTTTCGGCCCCAGCGCTTCAGACACATTATCAAGCCCACTGACGACGGATGTTGGCTGTCAGATGCCCACACAGATTCCGGGCTGTTAAGTAGATGTAAGTATCTATTCATCTCATATTGAGAAATTCAACACATTTTACTCTCAATGCCTTTATTTATCATCGTATATCGTCGACAATAGAACTGTAGTATTCAGTCTGGGGGATCGATGAAAACTCAATTCGGGCGAAAGTCTAAGTTATTAGTTATCTATGTAATATGTTTTTTGGGAACTTTATTTTTTTTCCAAAATTGTAGTCAGATTAAAAATGCTGGTTTACAAGCTGAAAACGGTATCTTGATGGATAGTCCAGACAACAGCTTGAGCGGAGGAACACGGCGAGTGATTGCTCCAGTCTCAAACAGTGGGAACCCTGGATCTTCTGCTGTGAATCCTCAAGGTGATGAAGTTATGCTTTTAAAAGAATACCGTCATAAATCCATTGAAAGATATTTTCTAACAACACGTGCCTCTGATCAGCAGATGATCGAAACGGGTGTTCTTAAAAATTCTTTGAGTTTTACGGGGAATACTTTTTCGGTTTACAAGAATCAAATTGCGGGAAGTTCTCCTCTTTGTCGATTCTATAATTCAGTCGAGCAAACTCATTTGTACACAGCTGATCAAGTCGAGTGTAACCAATTAAAGGCGATCGCAGGAATGAGTTATGAAGGTGTTGAGGGTTATGTGATTAACATCAACAAAGGTGCAAGTTGCCCGGCGAACACAGTTCCAGTTTACAAAGCTTATGATAACACTTCTGCATTAAGTATGAAAAGACATCGACTGACAGCTGATTTTAATTTGGTGAATAGGCTTGTCCGAGATTATAAGTGGGTCTATGACTCGATAGGATTTTGTGTGAGTCAACTGAGCTTAGTGGATTCACAAATTACAACTCCAGTTCCTACAAATCCAATTGTGACAAATCCACCTGCTTCTGGAGCCGACGTCATCAGTTGTTCAAACAATTTGAAATATTCAAGTTTAAATCAATTAGTCACGCAAATTTGTGCAACTCAGCACACATGTGTTCGCTTAAATGGTGTAATGTTAGGATCGACAACCGGTCAGTCTGCGTGTGATGATCAATTTGGTCCATGTGCAGAGTGTTCGTCATCGACAGTGAATGTATCACCGACAAATCCTACACCTTCTCAGTTATCGTGTTCTCTGAATGGAAATACCATTGCGCATGGAGCCTCGGTTACGGCCTATCAATCAGCTTCTGCGACGACAGCCTGTGTGTCTCAGCAAAGAGTTTGTGCCAACGGAAATCTATCAGGAAGTTATGCGTTTTCAAGCTGCACAGTGAATGGGGTTACGTCAAATCCTCAGCCTCCTGTAAATCCAGGCGCAGATTTGTGTCCTCCGGGTGTTGTTACTCGCCGAGTAGTTGCTGGTGATCCTTATTCATGGTGGTATTCGGAAAGACATCCGGGAACAAGACCTTATGTGGTTATTATTGATGTTCCAGATGTTAGATTAGAGGACACACAAGGTGTAATTAAATTTTCACCTAAGGCTGGCCCCGGTGCGCGTGAATACACAGTTTCTCGAACAGCGTGCGATTTTGCAAAACCAATAAAAAGTTACGGTTATGATCATGTAGACTTTAATTATAATAATCCGAGTCCGAATTTATTTCCGCATCAGTACAACTTATCACCAGGGCGATGGTATTTAAATCTGAGATCAGTCGAAGGAGTCTGTGGCGACTCACAAACTTGTACAATGAACATGCAATTTCAACCGTAACGACGAATAACTGAGTTAATTGAGTAGTTCCTTTTTTTCTATAAGTCTTAAAAAAGTTCTTTCGAAGTTTCTTTCAGAGAACTTAAAAAAGATTGAACACTTGGAAGTAAAGAAATATTTTTTCGCGAGATCAATCGGATCTCGCGCTTGATCGAGGGTAATAACAATTGAATTGATTTTTTCGGAGCCCCCATCGTTAAGGCCACGCCGATGGGAACTAGACCGTGCCCGAATCCTTCTTTGACCATTTGGACGATGGCTGAAAAAGATTCTACATAAATCAATTCAAAATTTTTAAGCTTGGGATGTTTTAAAACTTTCTCGCCGACGACTTTCCATGTGGCCGAGTTCGGCTCGATCGTAATTAATTTTTTTGAAAGACTTTCGGGATCAAATTTATTATGCAGTAAAACCATGGGTTCTTCCGAAATCAGATCGCTGACCAATTGATTGTCGTTCGGAGTACTTGCGCACAAGCCCAAATGGTACCTTCCCAGCTTGACGTTTTCTTCGACCAGCGTACTTCGATGAACGTGAATGTTGAGTTCTAGATTTTTTTCTTTCTTTTGCGACAGTCTTAAAAGTCTTGGTCCCCACGAGGCCGCGATCGAATCGGAAATTCCAATCGAAAACTGATTCATTTCACTTTCGATTTGCAAATGTTTGAGGTTTTTAATCTCTGAGATGAGTGGACGGGCTTTGTCTAACAGAGCTTGGCCTTTTGCGGTGAGTCTGACTCGACGTCCGTCGGGCTCGATGACTTTGAATTTCACTTCGTTCGTCAGCGCTTGAATGCGCTTACTGACGGCAGACTGAGTCAGGCGCAACTGCGCAGCAGCTTCGCTGATTGTCCCTGTGCGTTCTAAGGCTAAAAGTGCTTCAATTCCCTCGATCATCGTCGTATATTCCTTTTAAGACTTAATACTATTCCAAGTATTCATTTTTTTCTAGTATTAAATCGAACGATACTTATCAAGTACTATTTTTGTTCAAATTATATTTAAAACAAGGCTTTAACAGCAGGAGTACTTCATGGCACAAAAAATTGAAACAACGCCAGAAATGGCGCAAAAAGTTTACGATACAACACGTACGCGATTAAATGTGATCAAGACACGTTTAAATCGTCCACTGACTTTAGGTGAAAAAATTGTTTTCGGCCACTTAGCTGACCCGCAAAATCAAGAGCTTGAGCGTGGAAAAAGTTTTTTACTTTTACATCCTGACCGCGTCGCGATGCAAGATGCGACAGCGCAAATGGCTTTATTGCAATTCATGCTGGCTGAAAAAACTGAAGCGGCAGTTCCATCAACTGTTCATTGCGATCACTTAATCCAAGCCTACCAAGGTAAAGAAAAAGACATGGCTGCTTCAAATACTTCTAATAAAGAAGTTTTTGAATTCTTAGCTTCAACAGCTTCAAAATATAATATCGGTTTCTGGAAACCAGGCGCAGGGATCATTCACCAAGTCATTTTAGAAAATTACGCTTTCCCAGGTGGTTTAATGATCGGAACAGATTCTCATACACCGAATGCCGGTGGTCTTGGAATGTGTGCTGTCGGTGTTGGTGGATCCGATGCTTCAGACGTGATGGTAGGACTTCCATGGGAAGTGAAAAATCCAAAACTGATCGGAATTCACCTTAAAGGTAAAATGAACGGTTGGGCTTCAGCGAAAGATGTGATCTTAAAACTTTGCGGAATGCTGACTGTTAAAGGTGGAACTGATAAAATTGTTGAGTACTTTGGTGAAGGTGCAGATTCAATTTCTTGCACAGGTAAAGCGACAATCACAAACATGGGTGCTGAACTTGGCGCAACATGCTCTGTGTTCCCGTACGATGCAAAAATGGCGGGCTACTTAGCAGCCACAGGTCGTAAAGAATTAGCTGCCGTTGCAGATAAAAATAAAGACATCTTACGTGCTGACGATGATGTTGTTGCAAATCCAAAAAAATATTTCGACGAAGTTTACGAAATTGATTTAACAACTTTAGAGCCGCATTTAGTAGGTCCTCATACTCCAGATTTAGCTCGTCCGATTTCTCAGATTGCCGAAGAAGCGAAGAAAAATAACTGGCCGACAAAATTATCTTCAGCGCTCATCGGATCTTGCACGAATTCATCATACGAAGATATCGGTCGTTCAGCGATGATCGCAGAACAAGCGATGAGCATCGGTGTGAAAATGTCTCAACCGTTCTTGGTTTCTCCGGGATCAACACAAATCCAAAATACAATCACTCGCGATGGTCAGATGAAAACATTTGAATCTGTCGGTGCGGTTGTCTTAGCCAATGCGTGTGGACCTTGTATCGGTCAGTGGAAACGTGATGATGTGAAATCAGGTGATAAGAATACAATTTTAACTTCATTTAACAGAAATTTCCGCGGTCGTAATGATGCGAACATGGAAACTTTATCATTTATCGGTTCACCTGAAATCGTTATGGCGATGGGTCTTGCGGGTCGTATTGACTTCAACCCAATGACTGACGAGCTTCAGGGTCCAACTGGTAAAATGAAATTAAAAGCTCCACAAGCGCCTGAACTTCCAGAAAAAGGCTTTATGCCAGACACTGAAGGTTACCAAAAACCAATGGGTGCAGCAGTTGCTGTTGCGGTCAGTCCGACATCAGAGCGTTTACAATTATTAGCACCGTTCACAGTTTGGGACGGAAAAGATTTCGAAGGACATTTGGTTTTAGCGAAAGCCAAAGGCAAATGTACAACAGATCATATCAGCCCAGGGGGCAAATGGCTGAACTACCGTGGTCACTTAGATAAAATTTCTGATAACATGTTATTAGGTGCTGACAACGCTTTCATCCCTGGTGAAATCGGTAAAGGAAATAACCAAACGACAGGTCAGAAAAAAGAATTCGCACAAGTGGCTCGTGAATATCAAAAAGCAGGAAAAGGCTGGATGATTATCGGTGATGAAAACTACGGTGAAGGATCTTCTCGTGAGCATGCAGCGATGTCGCCACGATTCTTAGGTTGCTCTGCAGTGATTACAAAATCATTTGCTCGTATTCATGAAACTAATTTGAAAAAACAGGGTGTTCTTGCATTAACGTTTGTTGATGTGAAAGATTACGACAAAATCCAAGAAAAAGATTTATTATCTATTCGCGGTTTAAAAGATTTAGCACCAGGCAAAAATTTGGTTCTTGAAGCAAAACATGCTGATGGATCAGTTGATAATATCGCTGTGAAACACACTTACAATGCTGAACAGTTAAAATGGTTCAAAGCAGGAAGTGCATTGAATTTGATTCGCGCTGGTAAATAATCATTTTTCAAAAAATAAAAATGTGCATGAAAGGGCTGAAGACATTCAGCCCTTTTTATTTGTCCATATTATTGGTCTTCGCTTTGAAACTCATACTGAACAGCAAAGAATTTATTTTGAGAGTTTTTGAATATGAGAGTTGCATCCCAACTCATTTTTTTTAATTCACAAGCAGGAAGATTGAATGTGGCTTCTGTCGCATCTTTGTTGGTTACGAATCTTGGTCGGTTGTAACCCATGTACGTATCAACTCCTTCGATATCAACTTCAACCGGAATTATCTTGGAGTTTGTTTTTTTTGTGGATTTGATGATGAACTTATTTTCATATTGAGGACGAACAGATTTTTTTTCTAATTCAACAATGAAGTTTTCATTTTGAATCGTAAAGTTGCATGAGTTTAGATTGAGATCACATCTTTTTGTTTTTACAAGTTGTACGGAAATGCTTTGAGGATAGGTCTTTTCATGTTGAGTTAGTTGATCCGATTTTGATAGAGCTGATATGATTTCTGATGAAGAGGCGTCAAAAGGTAAGGTATGAGTCCAGAACCCTTTTTTATTTATAATAAAAAAATCTGAACTGTGATCAACAAGCAGTTTGTTATTTTCTGTTTTATACCGATAATATCGGGCTCCGTACTTTGATAAAATTTGTCTCAGATTCACATCGGAACCTGTCGTGCCTATAAATTCAGGTCCGTAAGGTTTCAAAAAATTGTCGATTTGCTGACTCCGGTCTCGTTCATTGTCGACGGAGATAAAGATAACCTTTATATTTTTTTTATCGAAGTCTGACATTTCTTCAATCGCTTTTTTGATTGTTCTGAGTGAAAACGGGCAAACACTTTTGCAATTTGTATATCCAAAGAGCAAGATCACATTTGATCCACGAAATTTTTTAGTATCGAGTGGTGATTCTAAGTTAAGTCCAATTTTGAAATCGCCACCTTGAGGAGAAGAAAATACCAGTGTTTTGCCAAAACTGATATTTACAATAAGTTGAAAACAGATAAATAACAAAATAGAGCTCGGTTTTTGTTTCATCATAGAATCTTCAACCTAAATGGTCCTGATGGATTAATCAAATGCTTGAGATGACAATATCTAGACCTTGGCCTGTGTAAAAAAGGATTTGTCAGTTGTATACTTGTGGAATGAAAAGAATATTTTTTTTAATCGTCGCAATTTGTAGTCTTCATGCTTACTCTCAACAGCAAGTGAATTGCTCGCCAAAATCTGTCGCAGTTAAAATGGCCGGATTTTCGGGCTATGGAGCAGAGCTTAAAAAAACAAAACAAATTGCACAACTTGTGAATCCGGCAAGTGATCAACCCTCTACGTTTGAAAAATCATTTGAAATTGGAAAATATCGCTTTGTTAAAATTGAAAAAGGCTGGGATATCTATCGTAAAAATGAAAATGGACAGTTCGAGAAAAAAAATATCTCAGGAAAATTCCTAGTCGATGCTGATCAGAAAATCTGGGCCACAGTCCGAGCCGACGGATCAATTAATATTCATCGTAATATTTCAGGCGATGAATATCAAAAAGAGTTCAATGTCTTTTTTAATAAAAAAGAAGTGAATATCGTAGATTCTCAGCAAAACACTCTGCTTAGTTATAAAAATTGTAGTGCTGAAAAAAATACGACGACAAAACCAGTTGTGCCAGTTAATTCTGCGAGTGAAGGGCAAAAATAATGAAAACTTTGAGTTTAATTTTTTTAATGTGGGCCCAGTTCGCTTTCGCAAATAATCCTCAGTTAATTTCAGTCAACGGTATCGGTGAAAGATCCGTGGACCCGAACATTGTGATCATTAATCTTGAGATTTATGGTAAATCACCAGCAGCGAAAACATCACAAGATTTACAAGCTAAAGAATATATCCGCATTAAAGGTATCGTTGAAAAATTCAAAATCAAAAAAGATGATTTTACCACACAAAATTTTTCTATTAATCCTGAGTACACTTATGACCAGAAAACCCAAGTCAGTAAGCTTTCAGGGTACCGAGTCAGTCATCAAGTCCAAATTACTTTTAAAAAAGTGGATGACGCTGGACAATTGATTGATGCACTCACCTCGACGGCAAAAGTTGAAACAGCAGGAGTGCAAATTCAGTCAATCTCTTGGGATTCGGATAAAAAATTTGCGGCAGAGTCTGAGGCTATGACAGATGCTGTTCAAGCGGCCAAAGACAAAGCTGAAAAATTAGCAAAAGCTGCAGGTGTAAAAATTAAAAATGTGTATCTGATTTCTCAGACGTCAGGATCAGAAAGCATTGGGGCTCCGGTGTTCGGTGGAAACCTTAAAGCCATGGCCATGGATTCATCTCACGCAGCGACAGCTGTTCAAGGTGGTCAAATAAAGGTCAAATCTGAAGTTCTCATGCAGTTTGAGATTAATTAGTGCTTCTATAAAAGCTTACAAACAGCGTCTTAACACAACCTTGACGCGAATTTTGATGACGAACGTGTCATAGTTTCTGCAACGGAGGAATTATGACAAAAGTTATTTTAACATTTTCAATTTTATTAGGTTTAACGGCTCACGCTGAAACAAAAATGATCAAAGTGGATGGTTCATCAACTGTCTATCCAATCACTGAAGCTATGGCTGAAGAGTTTCAAACACAAAACAAAGGGACTATCAAAGTCACGGCTGGTATTTCTGGTACAGGTGGTGGTTTTAAAAAGTTCTGTCGTGGTGAGACTGATATTTCTGCGGCATCTCGTCCAATTTCTGAATCAGAAATGAAACTTTGTTCAGAAGCTAAAATTAAATTTATGGAACTTCCAGTCGCGTTTGATGCCATGGTTGTTGTTGTGCATCCTTCAAATAAAATGACTGAAATGACAGTCGAGGATTTGAAAAAAATGTGGGCGCCTGAAGCTCAAGGTAAAGTGATGAAATGGTCTGATGTGAACCCAAAATGGCCTGCGATGGATTTAAAACTTTACGGTGCTGGCGCTGATTCAGGAACATTCGATTATTTTACAGAAGCGATCGTCGGAAAAGCAAAATCATCACGCGGTGATTACACAGCTTCTGAAGACGATAACATTTTAGTTAAAGGTGTTTCTGGCGATAAAGGTGCGCTCGGTTTTGTGCCATTAGCCTACTTCATGGAAAATTCAAAAAAATTAAAAGCGTTAGCGATCGTGAATAAACAAGGTAAAGCAACGCTTCCAACGAAAGAAACAGTTGAAAACGCAAGTTACAACCCGTTGTCTCGTCCATTATTTATTTATGTCAGCGCAGAATCAGCAAAAAGATCTGAAGTTCAGCAATTTGTGAAAATGTATTTAACTGATGCGAAAACAATTGCGCCTTCAGTGAAGTATGTGGCTTTACCGGCAAAAGCTTATGAAATGGCTTTAGAGCATTTTAGTAAGGGTAAAATGGGTACAGTTTTTAAAGGTCATTCTGAAATTGGTTTGACGATTGAACAGCTCTTGAAAAAAGAAGCAACGTTCTAATTGAATTAATTTTGAACTCGATTTTGAATGAAAGAGGAGCCAAAAGCTCCTCTTTTTTTTGGCATGCAGATTGTAATAGTTATAATTTAAGAAAATAGGCAAAGCCTGGAGGAGTCAAAATGAAACCATCACTGAAAATTTTCATTGTAAGTATTCTGTTCGCAACTTTATCACAGGCTTTTGAAATCACGGATTTGCAAATCGCAGGTTCTGGTTGTGAAGTTCCTGTGGGTGGCCATGAGCTAATTCCAATACTAGGTTCAGCAGACCGCTTTGGAATCCCATTAATGATGAAAATTGAAAAACAAGCCTCTCCCGTTTTAGCACGTAAATTATGTACAATGTCTTTGGCTGTGAAGTTGAATGCTGGTGAAAAACTCCAAGTCTTAGATGTTTCGCAAAAAGTCAGTCTTTTGGCCGGTGTTGGCGCAAAAGCGTCGACGCAACTTGAAGTATTTATGGCTGGAGAAGTCGGTGTTCCTTTAAAAGCTGAAATTGCAGGCATTAAGAAACTTGTTCGCAGTAATCAAGTGCTCAACGATGCTGGTGTTGTGGCTGAGTCTGAATGTGGGCATGACACGATTGTTCGGGCGAATTCTTCAATCGTTTTACAAGGTTCTGCAAGGGCTCGTGTAAAAAGTGATATGTTAGCTCTGTCATTAAGAGTTGTTGCGTGTAAGTAATTTCGTTTAAATCGATGCCAAGTTCTTTCTTGGCATTGAATTTTCAAACTTGTTAAGATTCTATCAAATCAGGCTATTCATTCGAAAGCCTTCTTTTTAAATCCATTGAATAATTCCAAATCATTTGTTAGTGAGCAGTTCATCACAAAGGAGCTTCTGTGTCGTGTTTTAGATTTTTTTTGGTTTTGAGTCTTATAACGTGTTCGATTTCAAATTTTGCGTCAGCAGACGAAAATGGAAATCCTGTCGTTGCGGCGACGGGATGTAATACGGCTTTCACATCTATTCAAAAAGTCTGTGATCTTGTTGCTGCATTTTCCGGACTTGGTAAATGTACAATTACAGCAGATAAATGTTTAACTGCTTCTCAAGAAATCTTTACAGGAAATAATATTGAAACAGCGACTCCGGCAACGGCCAATAAAACTTGGAACGGTCTTGGTGGGTTCGGTGAAGCTTACGGCGTAACAACTCAGTGTTTACTTCGTGATATTGCAGACATGCCAAATCAAAAAATTACTACTCAAGCTAATGCAACATCACCATTGGGTGATTTATCTGCAAAGCAAGAAGTGGGCTTTTTATCTTTTAATAAGGATACAAAAGTGTTTGAAGGATATCACCGCCTGTCAGCGTGTGCACCCGTCGTTGGTTGTATTGATGCCTACACACAAAAATTTAAACTGACTCCTGTCATGAAAAATTTAAAAGGTTCTGGTCAAACAGTAGGTCAGTACCAAATCTTATCGTCATACTCTTTAGATTTATTTGCTGAAGGCCAAGCACAGGGCCTAAAAGTTGAACTACCTGCCATTGCTGTAAATACTCCGTATGGTTCTATTTCTGCAAAGCCTGAATTTGGTTTTGGTCGCGCCACAGGTTTTGTATTGGCAGGGTATGATGGAAATACAAAAAGTTTATTAAACACTCCTGTTGGTGCCGCTCGTACGATTGATACTTATGGTCGTAATGGTGGTACAGCTGTCGTTCAAGCTTCAGTTCCTGCAATCAGCAAAGGTGATGGAATCTATATAAATTCGCCAGCGGGTTGGATCAGTCAGATTGGTCTTGGCAGTCGCGATCCAAATCCAAAAAATCCAACTTGGAAACCAACTCCAGGTGTTGAATTTTCGGTACGTCCTGATTTCGATGTTACTAAAGCACGTTCCGCTGTTGAGAAAACTCCAAATGCGTATTTAGGCGCCTCAGTTAAAGTTGCTTATTCTCCGTTAGATATTTTACCTGGTGCTTTAAAAGCATTGTGCGGAAATAAACCAGTGAGTATTTGTGTAAAGCAATTTGATATCTATGCAAAACCGATGATTGATACGGCTTTCACAAGCCAGTTCAATATAGCACAAACTGAAAGTGGAAAATGGAATGGAAAAATATTTCCAGCGGCGCAAGCCATTCCAGATTTTCGTCCTCAGAATATGGATCAATATCGTCAAACAGTGATTTCATATGGATCGACAGCCATGTCTCGATTTGCCTTAGAAGCCGGTGTTGATTTCAATTTACATTTACATATTACAATTCCAATTATTGATGACATCGACCGATCGTTGATTGATGTTCATCCGAAAACAACAGTGTTGGAAAAAATCAGTTCAAATTCGGCCCAAGGAAAAATGGTTGATGCGGGAACACAGGCCACAAAATACGTTGCAACAAAACAACCTTTTCAATCGTACAACACTTTTAAAGGTCCTGCAGATGGGACTTCGCACATTAAGTCATGTTTAGCGAAACCTTCAGCAACAGGTCCTATGCCAGCTGAGCCGACATACACACCGGGTGATACCACAGACTTACTTGAGGGAATTGAATACCCATGTAACATCTGTATCGCTTACCCTGACGTACACTGGACGGATGAAAATGGAGTGGCGCAAATGTATCCAGGGCAAGCATGGATCCATGACAAAGTTTCACAAGCTGGAAAACCGGCGCAAGTACAGTGGTCTTGTACAAAAAATAAAGGCGGCTGTTTTGACATGTGTACTTTTGATCCGAATACAAAAAAATTAACTTTAGTTCGAACAGCCATCGAAATGGTTAAATCAGGAGAATCTCCGGCTTTAGCTCGGTTGCGCTGCCAAGCTAACTAAGATTTTAAACAAAACTAATTTTCAATAGGCCACAGATAAGTGGTATTCATGGATCTCTGATCGAATATCTCATAAATTTCGATCACAGATCCTTTCTTTTTCAGGGAGCCTTTTTGAATGAACTCTTCGGCTTTAGGATAGACTTTCATAGGTCCAATGCCCGGAGTTCCAGAAAAAAGAGCAACAACAGCTTTTGTTGCTGGAATAATGTCAGTTTTATATTCAGCAGGCAGCTTTCCTTCAGTAATTAATTTTTGCAGAACTGTTTGCTCCTCGGGAACTAATGGGTCGATCAGGCAGCCCCCACGAGATTTTAAACGACCTTCTTCGACCAGATCTGGGTTGTCAAAATATTCTCCAAAGCTCAGCCGACATTTCAGTTGATTGGCTTTCGCCCAAGTTTCGACTTCTTGAATATTTGCGACGATTTGGTGATAGGCGCCGGTATGCTCTTTGTAAATTAAAGTATAAGGACCACGTTGATCGACGCCAATGGTGACGGACTTAAAAGCGCCGGTGTATTGAAATAAATAAAGCATAAAGATCAGTAAACCGATGCCGATAGCTGTCGCCGTATGTTTGATCATGTTAACCACTTTATTGAACATCCCATCGAGGGAGTTTGTTTGAAACTGAGTTCACTGGTTGTTTTTAAATCAAGAGCCGCTTGGTACAATTCACGTTTTGTGACAAGTGTTTCGTCTTTCCAAGAGTCATCCAGACGACCACGGTATTTTAATTTTAAATTTTTATCGTAAAGAAAAAAATCCGGTGTGCAAACTGCATTAAATGCATGGGCCGCTGTTTGATGTTTATCGTGTAAATACACGAAAGGATATTTTTTAAGTTCTGCACGAGCCTTTAAATTATCATAGCTATCTTCGACATATCGTTTTTCATCATTTGAAGAAATAGCAACGACGTTGATCGATTCTTTTTTTAAATCGTGACCGAGCTGAATCAAGCGATCTTCGATCGCTTTCACATAGGGACAATGATTACAAATGAACATCACAAGTAAGGGTTGTCCGTTTGAGAAATCCTTCAATGAATAATTTTTTCCATCCATGGCCAATAAATTAAAATCGGGGCAGGGTACTGGTTCGATGATCTCTGGAGTCTGCGTTAACGCCATAATTCGGCCTTCAATTCTGAGTGCGACGAGTAATCTTTTTCAAGACCTGGATATTTATTCAAAGCCACTAAAAGACTTTCCATTTGTGTCGTTGTTAAATCTTGATCGGCACTTGGGACCAATAATGAAAATTCAAAAAATAATCTTTCTAAAAATAAAATCCAATCTTCACCTAAAAGAGGAGTCCGTGAAGATAAATTCTCGAGGAGGCTCGTTGAAGTTTCAATCTCTTCAGGTGATGCCAGAACATTTAACCCAAGCCCAATGATCAAACGGTGCTCAGAGCCCTGAGAAACAGTTTCTAGCAGTAATCCAGCCACTTTATTGTTATTGATATAAAGATCGTTTGGGGCCTTCAAGGACCAATTCAGAAACGGCCATGTCATTTGCGCACTATTGTAGAGCGCAAGACCTGCAAGGGCCGTCAGAGTTGGTTTTGCGGGCTGTAAAATTTGAAACGACCATGAAGAAATTAAAGCAGATCCTGGTTTGGGCATAGACCAAGTTCTGTCAAATCGGCCACGACCTTTCGTTTGTTCGTCCGTTAAGTACAAAGCAAATTCATTTTCAAGATCATCATCGGTAAACGCATTTTTTTTAGCGAGGTCATTTGTGCTTGTGACTTGTTTTGCATACCGAGTTGCAAATTGGTGGCTTTCGGCCCAAGCCTTTGTGATTTGACCGATTTGAAGTTCTTGCATCTCAACCTGCCTTAGACATTCCAATCAAAAAGAAGACTGATATCAGCTGTTGGAGCAGAGTGAGTCAAAGCACCGACAGAAATAAAATCAACACCGAGTTCGGCGACAGAGCGGACGCGTTCTAGAGTCATATTGCCGCTGGCTTCTGTTTTGATGTGCGAAGGAATCAACTTAAGCGATTCCTGTAACAATTCATTATTCATATTATCTAATAAAATGCGCTCAACATTGAGTGAGACACATTCTTTGATTTGTTCGAGAGTCGAAGCTTCGACTTCGACAGCCAGATCACAGTGCCTGCGAATACGTTCAACAGCTTTAGTAATTCCGCCAACGATACTGATATGATTGTCTTTAATCATAATCGCATCTGACAGATTGAAACGATGGTTTGTTCCGCCGCCGTGAACCACGGCACGTTTTTCAAGTTCACGATAAAGTGGTGTTGTTTTTCGAGTGTCCAAAATTTTTGTTTTAGTGCCTTCAACAGCTTTGACAAATTGACGTGTTAACGTGGCGATCCCTGAAAGTCTTCCCAAAAAGTTCAAAGCCACGCGCTCAGCTTTAAGAACTTGAATCAGATCGCCTTCGATCGAGCAAATATTTTGACCTTTGTAAACAATGTCACCTTCTTCGAAGAGCCATTTCAATTTGGCATTTGGCTCTAAAAATTGAACTGTTTGTTCGAAAACGGTTGAACCTGATAAGACAATATCGGCTTTGGCTTTAAGGATGGCTTCGCTGTGCTGAGGTCGTACAGCCAATGACTCTGTTGTGATATCGCCTTTAGGCATATCTTCATTCAGCGCGGCTTTGATCATTTCGTAGGTGGTCAGTGTTGATGACATATATTAAATCGATTTATCTATATTGGATAAAAGTTTGGTAATTTCTTCGCGGACAATTTTTTCAGTGATATCAGGGATAATTTGCCAACAGATTTTTTCAGCCATGAGGCGAATTTCTTCACGCATCAGTTGTTCATCAAAGTTTGACGTTGAAGATGATGATGATGTTGTTGCTGTTTTTTGCGTCTGCATTTTTGCGGATTTGTTCATCGCCACAGGAGAATGTTCGAGGTAAGACTGAATTTGTTCTTGAATGCGATTTTGCAAATTTCCTGATTTGTCAGATTTAACTAAAACAACTTCTTCAAAGTCGCCATAGTTTTCCGTTTCAATTTGAATTTCAAAATGATCAGCAGCTTCTTGAGGAGATGTTGCTTGTTGCTGTGGATTTGTTTCGTGTTTTAACTGAACAGGTTCAAACTGTTCATCAATCACTTCAATGTTTGGGATTTCGATCGATTTTGTTGTCTCTATGTTTTCAAGAGCCGTTGGCTTTGTTTTCTCTTCCAAATAGGCATTTCTTTGACGGACGACTGATTCAGATTCAATAAACTGCGGCATTTCAGGAAACTCAATCATATTGTGCAGGGGATGCTTTTTTGTTTTAGGCACATAAGTATTAATTTTTTGACGAAGCATTTCAGTATCAAACGGCTTTTCAATTTTATCCGTAAAACCTGATTGCGTGGCTAGGTTTGTGTCAAACTCCATGAAATGACTCCACATCAAAATAAATGGAGTCTGACCAAGAGCGGGATGAGATTTAACTTCTTTACAAACTTCGTAACCTGATTTTTTAGTCAGGAGGACATCAGCAAAAATAATATCCGGCTTAAAGTCTAGGCTGACACTGAGGACATCAAGACCCGATGGTACGCTCTTCACTTCAACGCCATAGTCAGATAAAGCCAGTTGAAATGCTTTTTTGATTGAGGTGCTCTCGTCAGCTAAAAGAACTTTAAGCGCCATAGTAAACTTTTCCCATACCTAAGTACAATATAGAATACCCACTGAGTCAACTCTGAGGCACACTAAAAAGATGAGTCGTGTTGATCGTTATATTTTAGGACTTTTTTGGTCAGCGTTTATTGCAGGATTACTTATTTTTGTAACCTTGTTTTTGGCTTCCGATGCCATGTCGACTTTTTTGCGTTATGCAGACGCTGATTCGTCACAGTTGATTCGTTATTACCTGTATTATTTGCCAGAAATTATACACAAAATGTGGCCCGTCGCATGTGTAGTCGGCACGGTGATGACAATCTCAAGCTTGAACAAAGGTTCCGAATTAATTGCTCTATTTGCTGCCGGACTGAGTTTATTTCGAATTGCTCGCATGATTATTATTTCAATCGTTGTGCTGTCAATTGCTGATTATCTGGTAAGCGACCAACTATTACCTTCTTTTACAAAACAAAAAAACTTTACTTTTTATAACGAAATTTCGAAAAATCCTGGTAAATTTCAAACGATTAAAACGGATCGTATTTGGTACCGTTCAAAAAACACAATTTTCAACATTAAAACGGTGAATGCCGAGGGAAATTTGGCCCAAGGTTTGACACTTTATTTCTTTGATAATCAATGGAATTTGATTCAACTTTTGACAGCCAAATCAGTCATTTTAGATGGTGCAAATTGGACGCTTAAAAATGGATCAATTTCTGTTTTTAATACAGGCTCCAGTTTTCCACTGAACGATAACTTTAAAGAAAAGAAAATCGCGATGTCCGAAGATGCTCAGGATTTAAGAAGCACAGGGCAAACAAGTGACCTCTTAACGCAAGCTGAATTAGCACAATTTATTGGTCGTAACAAAGAAGCGGGCTTGGACACTGTCAGGTACGAAGTTGAATATCATGTGAAGTTTAGTTTTGCCTTGGCTGGATTAGTTATGAGTTTACTAGCTCTTCCTTTTTGCGTCGGACAAGCGCGCGGTGGGGGAATGGTTAAAAATGTAGGCATAACGCTGGGACTGGTCATGGCCTATTGGATTTTACATAGCTCGTCACAAACATTAGGTCAGCACGGTAGTTTACCACCTATCATCAGTGCTTGGTTCGCTAATGT
This sequence comes from Bdellovibrionota bacterium, assembly GCA_052034855.1. GTDB lineage: Bacteria > Bdellovibrionota > Bdellovibrionia > Bdellovibrionales > Bdellovibrionaceae > Pseudobdellovibrio. The sequence goes on from JBPOIE010000029.1 coordinate 88,945, forward strand.
TGTTATGGCAACAGTGGGTGTTTTCTTCTTGTTGCGCTTACGCAGGTAGGTTATATATTTTGCATGTCAAAAATGGCCAAAAAACTTGAAATTTTAACCTACCCAAATCCCATTTTACGAGAGGTTTCAAAGCCTGTCACTGAGTTCAAACCTGAGCTGAAAAAGTTCACTGAAGACATGCTTGAAACGATGTATGAAGCTAAAGGAATTGGTTTAGCCGCAGTTCAAGTTGGAAATCCGATTCAACTTTTAGTGATTGATACTCGATCAAAAGATGAGGTCGGACGTCGTTACAAATACGATGAAATGACTGAACTTGAGCAAAGCATTGAGCAGCCTTTGATTTTGATTAATCCTGAAATTGTTAAAGGTTATGGAAAAACGACTTTTGATGAAGGTTGTCTTTCAGTTCCAAGTTTTTTTGATACCGTTGAACGATTTGAAAAAATCGATGTCAAAGCCAAAGATATTCATGGCAAAGAATTTAAATTTACAGTGGATGGACTTCTCGCGATATGCGTGCAGCATGAAATGGATCATCTCAGTGGAACATTATTCATTGATCACTTGAGTTTTTTAAAAAGTAATAAAATTAAAAATCAGATCAAAAAAAATGGATATCCAGATCCTAAAAAATCTGATGACGATGACGAAGAGAATTCGGCTAATAATTCTGCACGGTCGAGAAAAGCAAAATCTAAAGATCCTGTGAAGGCTTAACAGCTGTGAGCAAAATTAAAGTTTGCTTTCTTGGGACCCCAGAATTTGCAGCCCAGCATTTACAAGTTTTGATCGAGCATCCTCACTTCGAAGTTGTCGGCGTTGTGACACAACCGGATCGTCCTGCGGGTCGAAAAATGCAGCTCACTCCATCGGCCGTTAAAGTTTTAGCTGAAAAAAATAATTTACAGATCTTAACTCCAGAAAATTTACGCAAAGAACCCGAAGTTTTCCAAAAAATTAAAGCTTGGAATGCTGACGTTGCAGTTGTTGTAGCATTTGGTCAAATTTTATCTCAGGATTTTTTGGACAGTTTTAAATTTGGAGCGGTGAATGTGCATGGCAGTCTTTTGCCACTTTATCGCGGCGCTGCTCCGATTCAAAGATCTTTGCAAAATGGTGATACAGTGACTGGTGTAAGTTTGCAAAAAATGGTTTTTAAATTAGATGCCGGACCTGTGATTGCAAAAAGAAAAATAGAATTAAATTCTGAAGTGAATGCCACAGAGCTTTATTCTGCGCTTTCTGTTTTAGGGTGTGAGCTTTTAAAAATAGATCTGGTCAAGTACGTAAAGGGTGAAATAACGCCCATCGTACAAGATGAATCCAAAGTGACTGTCGCACATAAAATTTTAAAAGAAGAATCTCTGTTGGATTTTAAATTACCAGCTTCGACATTACATAATAAAATTCGTGCTTTTACGATGGGACCTGGAACTTATATTTTATTTCAAGGGAAACGTTTGAAAATTCATAAAACAAAAGTGTTAAATTCTCAAAATTCTCTTCCCGTTGGATCAATCTCTGACGTCTCAGCAGAACATTTAAATATCCAGTGTGGTGATGGAGTTTTGAGTCTGCTTGACGTTCAACCTGAATCAAAACCAAAAATGAAGATCGCTGAATTTTTGAAATCAATGAGCTTCAAAAAAGGAGATTTGTTCCAATGAAAAAAATGATCGCCCCCAGTATTCTATCGGCGGATTTTGCAAAATTAGGTGAAGAAATACAAATGGTGACATCTGCAGGTGCGGATTGGATACATGTGGATGTGATGGATGGGCATTTTGTTCCGAATCTAACGATCGGCATGGGCGTTGTGAAAGCAATCAAGCCGATTTCGAAAATTCCATTGGATGTGCATTTGATGATTGAGCAGCCAGAGAAATATATTCGTGAATTCATCAGTGCTGGTAGCCAATATTTAACTTTGCATGTGGAATCAACGAAAAATATGACAGAAAATTTGAAACTGATTCGTGAATTGGGAAGCAAAGCGGGTATCACATTAAGACCGAAAACTTTGATCGATGATATTAAACCTTATTTGAACTTAGTAGACCTTGTTTTAGTCATGACCGTAGAGCCTGGCTTTGGTGGACAAAGTTTTATGCACGATCAAGTTGAAAAAATCAGGCAATTAAATTCTTTTCGAAAACAGGGTTTAGGCAATTTTTTGATTGAAGTTGATGGTGGTGTTGACGCCAAGACGGCATCAATTTGCTGGGATGCTGGAGCTGATGTGCTGGTCGCAGGAAGTGCTGTTTTTAAAGGTGATAAAACAATTGAAAATTATAAAAAAAATATTGAGGTTTTAAAATAATATATGAAAAAATTTACTCTGGATGGTCAGTCCATCACAATGTATGCACTGAATGAAATGGTTTACACAGCGGGAGCGCAATTCGAATTGGCCGAGTCAGCAAGAAAAGAAATTCAGAAATCACGTGATTATATCGAAGGTCGAATCGCTAAAGGCGAAGTCATGTACGGCGTAAATACGGGATTTGGCGCATTTTCTTCAGTGCGAATATCTGATTCTGAAATCGAACAATTACAAAAAAATTTAATCCGCTCACACTCGATGGGGATTGGTGATCCGTTCACTAAAGATCAGGCGAAGGCTATGATGATCTTGCGCGCGAATACTTTATCACGTGGTCATAGTGGAGTTCGAGTTGATGTTGTCGAAAAAATTATTGAGTTTTTAAATAACGATATTATTCCCGTGATTCCACAGCAGGGTAGTGTGGGGGCTAGCGGAGATTTGGCGCCACTTTCACATTTAGCTTTAGCGCTGATTGGTGAAGGTGAAGTTTTCGGTGATTCGTTAAAAAATGTAAAACCGCTTGAGTTGAAAGCCAAAGAAGGTTTGTCTTTGATTAATGGTTGTCAGGTGATGACGGCCGTTGGACTGTTAGCCTTACATCAGGCGACTCAATTATTAAAACTTGCTGATATCTGCGGAGCAATGTCACTTGAAGGCTTACGAGGTTCACGAAGACCGTTTGATCCATTGATTGCTGCAACTCGTCCTCATACGGGTGAAGCAAAAACAGCAAAAAATTTATTACGTGTGATGGGTGAAACATCTGAAATTGGCGAAAGTCATTTGGCAGAAACTGTAGATCATCGAGTTCAAGATGCGTATTCGCTTCGTTGTATGCCTGCTGTTCATGGTGCAGCTAAAATGGCTTTGGAGTATTGTGTTCGTGTTTTAGAAACCGAGGCGAATTCAAGTACGGATAATCCTCTCGTGTTCGCAGATGCTGGTAAAATTTTATCGTGTGGAAATTTTCATGGAATGCCCGTAGCCCATGCGATGGATTTTGCAGCGATTGCATTATCTTCTTTAGCGAGTATTTCCCATGAGCGAATTTCTAAATTTATTTCAACTCAGATGAGTGATCTTCCACCGTTTTTAGCACCCAATGGCGGGTTAAATTCAGGACATATGATCGTCCAAGTAGCCAGCGCCAGTCTTGTCAGTGAAAATAAAGTTTTAGCTCATCCAGCCAGCGTGGATTCAATGCCGACATCAGCTGAAAAAGAAGATCATGTTTCCATGGGAACAATTGCCGCGCGCAAATTCGCTCAAGTTGTGAAAAATGCGCAGAATGTTTTTGCGATGGAAATTTTAGCTGGGACTCAGGCCTTGGATATGATTTTACCATTAAAACCAACAGCCGGGGTTTTAGTGGCTTATGATTTTGTGCGTGCATCTGTGCCATTTGCCAAAGAGGATCGAATTTTTGCAAAAGATGTTTCAAAAATTTTAGAATTGATTAAACATCAGAAAATCGTCCAAGCCGTTGAAAATAAAATTGGAACTTTAGAAGTCTAAGATCAAAGTAAATTATATAAAGTATAATATTTCGAGGTTAATTATGTCAGAATCAAAATCAAGAGTCGTGCGAGCGCCCACAGGAACAAAATTAACATGTAAAGGCTGGTTGCAAGAAGCCGCTTACCGCATGATTCAAAATAATTTAGATCCGATGGTGGCAGAAAACCCTAAGGATCTGGTTGTCTATGGCGGTATCGGAAAAGCAGCTCGTAACTGGGAATGTTTTGATAAGATTTTAGAGGCCTTAAAAAATTTAGAAAATGATGAAACGCTTTTAGTTCAATCTGGAAAACCCATCGGTGTTTTAAAAACTCATGCAGATGCTCCGCGTGTTCTGATCGCAAATTCAAACTTAGTTCCGAAATGGGCCAACTGGGACCACTTTCACGAGCTGGATAAAAAAGGTCTGATGATGTACGGTCAAATGACGGCGGGGTCATGGATTTATATTGGGACTCAAGGTATCGTCCAAGGAACGTATGAGACTTTTGTTGAATGTGGTCGTCAACATTTTAATGGTGACCTTTCAGGTCGAATTATTTTAACAGCAGGACTCGGCGGAATGGGTGGAGCACAACCATTAGCCGGAGTATTTGCCGGAGCTACTGTTTTAGCGATTGAAATTGATCCGATCAGTATTGAAAAAAGATTAAAAACGAAATATGTCGATGAGAGCACAACGGATTTAGATGATGCGATTCTTCGCGTTCGTAAATACGCGGCCAACAAAGAAGCAAAATCGGTCGCTCTTCTTGGGAATGCTGCGACGATCATCCATCAGATGATCGCCAAAAATTTCATTCCAGATATTTTAACTGATCAGACTTCAGCACATGATCCATTAGTGGGTTATATCCCTGAAGGTTACACTGTTGAGACAGCCGCAGTATTTAGAAAAGAAAATCAGACTGATTATTTGGGTGCCGCGTACAAATCAATGGCGAAACACGTTGAAGGCATGCTTGTGATGAAAAATCGAGGAGCAATCACTTTTGATTATGGAAATAATCTGCGTGCTCGTGCCCAAGAAGCCGGTGTTAAAAATGCATTTGATTATCCTGGATTTGTTCCAGCCTATATTCGTCCGTTATTTTGTAAAGGCAGTGGACCATTTCGTTGGGTGGCTTTATCCGGAGATCCTGAAGATATCCGCGTGACGGATGAAGCAATTTTAAAATTATTCCCTCATAAAAAAGATTTACACCGTTGGATTAAAATGGCGGGTGAGCGTATTGCTTTTCAAGGCTTGCCAGCACGTATTTGTTGGCTTGAATACGGTGAACGTGCACAAGCAGGACTTTTATTTAATCAACTCGTCGCTGAAGGCAAAGTGAAAGCGCCGATCGTGATCGGACGTGATCATTTAGATTGTGGCAGTGTGGCCAGTCCGAACCGTGAAACAGAAGCGATGAAAGACGGCAGTGATGCCGTCAGTGATTGGCCAATGTTATCGGCAATGGCTTTAGTCGCCAGTGGTTCAACATGGGTATCGCTTCATCACGGTGGTGGTGTGGGTATGGGATATTCCCAGCACAGTGGTCAAGTGATCGTGGCTGACGGAACATCTGAAGCGGCGGCTCGTATTCAACGAGCTTTGACGACAGATCCAGCGATGGGAGTTTTTAGACACCTTGATGCTGGGTATGAATTAGCGAAAGAAACTGCTATTGAGCGAGATGTGAAAAGCTGTTGGATCTAATTCTATTTCGCTTGTTCTTTTACAATCGCAACGCACTCTTGTGTGTATTGAGTCGTTCGACGGGCGCCATCGCAATCCCAATTTGTTCTTGCTAATGCAATCAGAGATTTTTTTAATTCTGTCATGCAAATTTGAGCTTGATTTTGACCTTTAGTTTGTAAGGCTTGCTCAAAAAATGTAACTGCTGTTTGTAAGTAATTTTTTGTCGACTGAGTCACTTGACACTTTTGCGGTCCATCAACATTTGTTGGTAGTTGTGATTGAGTCGGTGATGGAGAAGGTAACGGTAACGGAGTGATCTCCTTAACCACAGGAACATTTGGATTTCCGAGACTGTTTTCGTCGATGTTGAGCATTGTAATGACGTTCTCATTCCATGCTTCGGCGCGAGCAGAGCCATAATACAATCTAAAAATTGAATCATGAATAAATAAATGTGGTGTAACATGTCCGAACTTATCTATTGAGTCCGTTGCGGAACCTTTTGAAACAAAAAGTCCACTCATAGTCCAATCGATGCCGTTTGGACTATTTAATTTATAAGTACCTTCGCCGGATTCAACAAGCATGACATATTGGTTACGCCATTTTTTGACGTCGATGGCTCCAGCATTTGAATGAACCCAAGGATTGCTTTTACCTAGTGTTCTTGTAAAATTTCGGCCATCTTTTGAAATCGCAAGGCCCACGTGACGTGCGCCTCCGTTTTGTAATTTTGGACAGTCATCAAAAGGGTGATTAAAGCCAAAATCTTTTGATCCGTCATACCACATTTTAAATTCATTGTTTTCATAGATGACAGATGGTCTGCCAACAATACACGAATCCCAAGATGAACCACTGCCATCACCAGCAAGAACAACTCCTGCGTTTTGCCATTCAAATCCATCTTTCGATGTTGCCAACCAAATTTGATCTTTGACTCCGGTCGGTGCAACAGTCAGATACATATAAAATTGGCCGTCGACATAAACAACAGAGGGATCATTTAAATGATTTACACTTGAGACATCAAATACGACGCCATGTTTATTCCAATCAATTCCGTTTGAAGAAGTTGCTAAATGAATTCGGTCTCGGCCATCCAATCCATTTCCACCGTACCACATAAAATAGGTCCCTTGATGGAAGAGGACCTCAGGAGCATACATGTTACCGCGACCATGTGGAGCAAGTTCTGTATTCAAAAATCCGGGTAAAGTTGGTGTGGTTGCAGTGGACATCATAGCAAAATGCTCATATTTGATCTCTGAGTCGTGGCTCGATGAAGACGAATTCGAAGAGCTGTCTGAATTTAACGATAACAGTTTGTTTTTAGAACAGTTTTGGAAGAACAATGTAAGAATAAATGCAGCTAATAAACCAGAGAATATCAATTTGAGACGATTGTTTTTCATTGTTAACTTCTCCTACAGGACCTGTCGGTAGTTTCTCAATAAAGATTAAGGACATGTCCTCAAGCACCACAGATAAATTGGGGCCTCGCCAGAAAAATAAAAACCAGACCAAAGTCTTCTATCCGAAGCAAGTTGAATTGACGATAAACAATCATTCGATGGGAGTGATTATTTATGTCGAACTTTTTTAAATCACCATTTTATTTTCTGTTTTGCGCAAGCCTTGGGTTTTCGGCATGGGTTTTTTCATTTGAATCAGAACTTAATCACAAAGATTATTTCTCCAAAAAAAGTGTTAGCGAAGTGAATATGTCTTCGCTCGATGTTCCACAAGTCGATGATGACGGGCACTTGATTCAATTTGATGAATATGGAAATACAATTCCGAATGAAAAAGTACAGGCCGAGTTGAATGCCATCAGTGATGAAGAACTTCTCAAAGAATTAGAACTGTCGCCCGAAGAATGGGAGCAAAAAACGGATACTCCGTATTCAACAAGCCCAGCCGAAGTTGAACAGTATGAAAAAATGTTATCTGAAAGTTACGGCGATTTGAACATGAATGATTTTTATTTGCCGATCGCAGCAGAAGCACCAAAAATTCAATACGAAGATGAAAAAAAATGTACGGCGGCAAAGTTAGCTGTTGAAACTGTGATAACAAAAACACCGAGTATTTCTGAACTCGTTAAAGAAAAAGAATCAAATGATACTTTTATTCCAAGAAAATGTTTAGTGCATGTCATGAATCAATTTAATTTATCAGCTTACAATATGGCAAAATGTCCTAAGGGTTTAAACAGTATGCCGCAGCGGGGAGGATCGAAACCTTGTGTTTCAAAGTCTCTTGCGAATTTGACTTACAATTCTTATGTCGATGTGACGAGTTGTTTGGGCGTCAATCCTAAAAGTTTAATTCCAAAATTATCGAACGAGAGTGGAATGTTGATTAATACTTACGGTTCAGGAATGGACGCGGGAGTTGGTCAGCTGACAGGAATTGCGATCGAAGAGACGAATAAATATTATGATGGTTACATGAAAGAAATTGAAGAAAGTGCAAAGACAAATCAAGCTTGCGCACGACTTTTGAAATACAAACCACTCTTAGCGAAAGTCAGTCATTTGCCTGACAAACGTTGTGGACTTATAGCTCCACCAGAAAACCCCTTGAAAAATATTTTGTACATGGCCATGCTCAATCGAATGAATACGAATTTGATTCGTAAGAAATTTGAAAACAATGATATTGAATCAAAGCTTGTAAAGTTGGGATTGAACAAATCAAGTGTAAATCCATTGATTGAAGCGATTGCATTAGCCAGTTATAATGCGGGTCCGGCAACAGCCTTTAATGCATTGAATGAGTATTTAGATAAGCGTTTGAAATTTGGAAAAAAATTAACGCCTGCTGATTTTGATTTTCACAATCCAAAAACTGAAAAAGATCTGGATGGTAAAGAGAAAACAGTTGTTAAAATTGCTCGCAGTTATGTGAATTCGCCTTTTATTAAAAAAGGCGGAGATCCAGATTTGAAAATGAAACTTTTAAAAGCGAAAGCGCTACCTGGAAAAATCAGATCAGCACATCTGCTGACATTTCCAGAGTTTATGATTTACAGCCAAAATAATTTTGATGAAACACAAAAAATAGTTTCAAAAAATTATCACACGATCGGAGCACCTGGGTATTTAAGTTTTCTCGCTGAAAAAGATCTGGCGTTGAGAGAGACTTTTGCAGAAACCAGTGGTGGTCCTAATTTCTGCTCGAATCCTAATTTCTTAAAAATAAAATAACAAGATCGCTAGCCTTGGCGTTGACGTTTGTCGACGGCAAGAGCGGCTTCACGGATCACTTCACTCATTGTTGGATGAGAGTGGAAACTGCGAGCGACATCTTCGCTTGATCCGCCGAATTCCATAGCGATCACAAGTTCACCTAATAACTCAGAAGCACTGGCTCCGACGATGTGTGCACCTAAAATGCGATCTGTCGTTTTGTCTGCGATGATTTTAACAAAACCCTCAGTGGCGCCTTTGGCTTTGGCACGTCCATTGGCTGCAAATGGAAATTTACCGACATTGATTTCATGGCCTTTGGCTTTACATTCATCTTCAGTCAAACCCACACTTGCGACTTCAGGGTGCGTGTAAATGACTGAAGGCACAGTTGCGTAGTTCACGTGTCCATGTCCTGTAGCAATGAATTCAGCGACAGCGACACCTTCTTCTTCGGCTTTGTGAGCCAGCATCGGCCCCACAGTCACGTCACCAATGGCAAAAATATTTGGAACGTTGGTTTGATAGTGAGAATTAATTTGAACACGTCCGCGATCGTCTTTTGTGATGCCGACAGATTCTAAACCTAAATTTTCAGTAAATGGTTTACGTCCTGTTGAAACTAAAACGACATCCCCTTGGATCGAGCCTTTGACTTGTGTTGTGAGCTTTTCATAATCCAACTCAACACGACCGCCCACAGATCTTGAAGCCGTCACTTTCGTTGAAGTCATGAATTCGACACCTTGTTTTTTCAGTGATCTGACAAGAACATTCACAGCGTCTTGATCCATCATGCTACATATTTTATCGGCGAATTCGATAATTGTGACTTTTGAACCTAAGCGGGCCCACACAGATCCCATTTCAAGTCCGATGACACCACCACCGACAACTAAAAATTCTTTGGGTACGTGATCTAAAGCTAGTGCACCAGTTGATGAAACAATTTTTTTCTCGTCATATTTTAAAAACGGTAATTCAACAGGAACTGACCCTGTCGCAATCACGATACTTTTAGCTTGGATAGTTTGTTTAGCGCCATCTGCAGCTGTGATTTCAACTGTATTGTTAGATGTTATTTTTCCAAAGCCTTTGATGTTTGTGATTTTATTTTTTTTAAATAAAAATTCAATACCACCAGTTAGGTCTGAAACAATTTTATTTTTTCTTGTCATCATGGCATCAAGATTTAATTTAAGGTCTTTGATCTCGATCCCGTGAGTTCCAAAATCATGTTTGGCTTCATGGTAAAGTTCAGAACTTTGTAAAAGTGCTTTTGAAGGGATGCATCCCACGTTCAAACATGTTCCACCTAAAGTTTTGTCTTTTTCGATCACAGCAGTTTTTAAACCTAATTGCGCCGCACGAATTGCGCCGACGTAACCACCAGGACCCGAACCAATAATAACAAGATCAAACTGTTCCATAAATTTCCTTCATTCCGAGATCTAGAAAAATTAAAAATTATACTTCGATCAATAAACGTTCTGGATCTTCAACGCCTTCTTTGATTTTAACAAGTAAGCCCACAGCTTCTTTGCCATCAAGGATGCGATGGTCGTATGACAATGCCACATACATCATTGAACGGATTTCAACTTTACCGTTAATCGCAACTGGACGTTCTTCAATTTTATGAAGTCCTAAAATCGCACTTTGTGGGGCATTTAAGATCGGAGTCGACATCATCGATCCGAATACTCCACCATTTGTGATCGAGAATGTTCCACCCATCAAATCATCGGGCGTAATTTTTCCATCGCGACCACGAGTGCCTAAATCACGAATGGCAAGCTCAACGCCAGCCACTGACAACATATCAGCGTCTTTGATCACAGGAACCATCAATCCGCGCTCTGTGGAAACAGCCATGCCGATGTTATAGTAATTATGATATTCAATATCTGTTCCATCAATCCAAGCATTCGCTGCAGGAAAAGATTTTAAACCTTCGATTGCTGCTTTAACGAAGAATCCGTTAAAACCTAAATTTACTCCGTATTTTTCTTTGAATTTATCTTTGTACTTATTTCTGATCTCGATCACTTTAGTCATATCGATTTCATTGAATGTCGTTAAAATCGCAGCTGTGTGTTGCGCTTGAACTAAACGCTCAGCAATTTTTTTACGAATATTTGTCATCGGAACACGTTTGATGTCGCCTTGTTTCGAAGGACCTTGTAATACCGGAACGACAACTGGTTTTGTAGGTGCTGATGGCGCTTTCGCAGCCGTGGGTGCTGGAGTTGCCGTTGCATTCAGTGCATCACCTTTAGTGATACGACCACCGAGTCCTGTGCCTGCGATTGTCGAAGCATCAAGACCACGTTCATTCACAACACGCGAAACTGCAGGTGATAAGTGAGCTTGTAATTCAGGGTGAGCACTTTTTGTGGCTCCTGCAGAAGGAGCTGCACTTGCTTGAGGAGTTGCTACTGTTGCCGTCGCAGGAGCGCCGGCAGGTTTTGCAGCGGCCGTATCAATCGTTGCCACAGTCGCGCCGATTTTAACTGTTTCACCAGCTGCAGAAGTAATATTTAAAACACCGTCTTTTTCAGCAACAACTTCGACAGAGGCTTTGTCTGTTTCAAGAAGCATCAAAACATCATTCATTTTCACATAGTCGCCAGAATTTTTTGACCAGCTTCCGATAATTGCTTCGGTGATTGATTCTCCAACCGCGGGAACTTTAACATCTATTTTCATAAAAACCTCATTTCAAAAATTAATAAAATTAAACTAAAAAAATTATTACTCATTAATTATAAAGAAAATGCTTTCTCGATAATTTGTTGTTGTTCTGCTTTATGTCTGTAAACCGATCCTGTTGCTGGACTTGCGCGGTCAGGGCGTCCTGCATATGTAAAGTTCACTTTTAAATTCATCTCGATCAACAGATTCATAATCTTAAAGTAAACAAAACTGAACGATCCCATGTTCTGAGGTTCTTCTTGGGCCCAAACAACTTTTTTCAAGTTTTTGTAACCCGCAAGAATGTCTTTTAATTTCCAATCAGGGAACGGAGAAACTTGTTCCAAACGAACTAAAGCTGTTTTTTGATCGTTCAATTTCTCGCGTTGTTCTAAAAGGTCATAATAAAGTTTTCCTGAAACTAAAATCACTTTTTCTACTTTAGAAGCATCGGATAATAATTTATCTGATAAGACTTCTTCAAATTGACCATTGGCCATTTCAGAAATCGTGCTCGTTGCACGCGGGTGACGTAGTAAAGATTTTGGCGACATCACTACAAGTGGTTTTCTAAATTCACGTTTCACTTGACGACGAAGCGCATGGAAAATTTGTGACGGTGTCGTTAAGTTAGCAACAGTGATATTATTCTGTGCTGACAATTGAAGGAATCGCTCCATACGAGCCGATGAGTGCTCTGGGCCTTGGCCTTCATAACCGTGTGGTAATAATAAAACCAATCCGCTCATCTGTTGCCATTTCGATTCGCCAGCACACAAGAATTGATCGATAATGATTTGAGCACCGTTACAGAAATCTCCGAATTGAGCTTCCCACATTGTCAAAAAGCTTGGATCAGTGATCGAGTTTCCGTATTCAAAACCCATCACCGCGTATTCAGATAAAATAGAATCGTAAACGCAGAAATTTGTTTTCTCAGTATTTAATTTTTTGAGTGGGAAATAAGATTCACCCGTTTTTGAATCGTAAAATCCAGCATGACGGTGAGTGAATGTGCCGCGTACGCAGTCTTGTCCTGTCAAACGCACTGAGGCGTTTTCAGAAAGCAAACTGCCGTACGCTAAAAGTTCAGCCATACCCCAATCGCAGGCTTCAGTTCCTTTGGCCATGTTTTTACGAGTCTCAATTAACTTAACTAATTTTGGATGAATATTAAAATTGGCCGGAACATCAGCGATCATCAAACCAATTTTTTCAAGTTCTTTGGCATCAACAGATGTTTTTACTGGTTTTTGAATATCAGCAGCTGAAGCTTTTTTTAATCCAGCCCAAGCGCCTTCGAACTTAAATGTTTTTACTTTAGGTGCGGAAAGTTTGGCTTGTTCGTAAACTTTTTGTAACTCATTCATTCGATCTGTTAAAAGTGAATCTGCAAAAGCTTGATCACACACGTTCTGAGAAATCAGTTGTTTTGAATAAATCTCGCGAAGTGTAGGGTGTTTTTTGATGATATCGTACATCAAAGGTTGTGTGTAAGCAGGTTCGTCACCTTCATTGTGGCCGAAACGGCGATAACAAAGAATATTGATGACGATGTCGCGATTCCATTCTTGGCGGTAGCGAATAGCAATATCCATCGCACGAACGCATGACTCTGCATCGTCGCCATTACAGTGAATCACAGGAATCGCTAAAACTTTTGCAACATCAGATGAATAGTGTGCTGATCTTGCATTTTCGGGATTTGTAGTAAACCCGACTTGGTTATCGATGACTAAATGAACTGTTCCGCCGACCGTGTAGCCACGAACGTGGGCCATTTGAAATGTTTCCATCACAACGCCTTGGCCTGCGAAAGCCGCATCACCATGAACAAGAACAGGAACAACTTTTTTACGAGTGTCTGTGTCTTTGCGTTTTCTTTGTGAAGCACGTGCCATTCCAAGAACCACTGGGTTTACAGCTTCGAGGTGTGAAGGGTTAAAGGCCAAGTGGCATTCCACTTTTTTACCAGCAACGTCTTTAACTTTTGTATAACCTAAGTGATATTTTACATCGCCGTCGTAATCTTCAAGCGGAGATTCTAATTCTGTAGGACCATTGAAGTCCGCAAACATCTGAGCCACATCTTTACCCATGAAATTTGCAAGCATGTTCACACGCCCACGATGAGCCATTCCGGTGACAATTTCTTCAACTTGCAGTTGAGAGCCTTTCGTTACAAGGTAATCCATCATCGGTAACATCGCATCGCCACCCTCGATCGAAAAACGTTTTGTTCCGACGTAGCGAGTGTGAATAAATTTTTCTAATGATTCGGCATTTGTGATTGATTTTAAAATTTCTTTTTTCTGATCCGCAGATAATTTAAAACTTGCTCCGTTATGTTCGAATTCTTTGATGAACCAATTTCTGATTTCAGGAAGAGCTTCTGCGCATTGAACAGTTAATTTTCCGCAGTACACAGATTTCAAGTGAGCAATGATTTCTTTTAAAGTTGCATTGGGCTTACCAATGATTGAAGCAATTTGGAATTTTTGATCAAGATCTTTTTCAGTCAGATTAAATTTACTCAAACGTAATTGATCGCTAGGTGCAGGTGTGTTTGTCAAAGGATCAAGATCAGCTTCGAAGTGACCATAATTTCTGTAAGCAGAAATCAGATGATAAACATCAAGTTCTTTTTCAGATAAACCGAATGAACCATCTTTCATGAATTCGACGCCTTCGAAAAAACGTTTCCATTCAAGACCGACAGAGTCCGGTGATGTTTTGAATTGTGAGTAGAGCGATTCTAAATATTCAAGATTTTGATGATTCATTATGCTGTCCTATTTTTGTTTATTCTAAAGTCAGTATTTAACCGGTTAATTTATAATAACAGTGATGTTTATTTCGGTGTTGATCGTCTCATAAAAATCGCGCAAGATGAAACAAATTCTTTAGAAAATCAGGAGCTCAAAATGAATTCAAAAAATCATCAACTTGTGATCGTCAGACATGGTGAATCCCAATGGAATAAAGAAAATCGTTTCACAGGTTGGAAAGATGTTGAGCTCTCTGAAAAAGGCATCAAAGAAGCCGAAAAAGCTGGCAAACATTTACTAGAGCAAAAATTCGAGTTTGATTTGGCCTACACAAGCTGTTTGACACGAGCTATCAAGACTTTGAATCTCATTTTATCAGAAATGAAGTTGAATTGGTTGCCTGTCATCAAAGACTGGCGCTTGAATGAGCGGCATTATGGTGACTTGCAAGGCTTGAATAAATCAGAAACCGCTGAAAAACATGGCGAAGACCAAGTTAAAATTTGGCGCCGTAGCTACGATACGCCGCCGCCAATGATGTCAAAAAGCAATCCTGAGCATCCGACGAATGACCCTCGATATAAAAATGTAGATCCGAATTTATTACCCAGCGGGGAATCGTTGAAAGACACTGTGGCCCGATTTTTACCGCTTTGGAATCAACAAATTTCGAAAGACATTTTAGCCGGGAAAAAAGTTTTGATCGCGGCCCATGGAAATTCACTCCGTGCTTTGATTCAACATTTAGAAAATTTATCACAAGCTGAAATTATGGAAGTGAATATGCCTACGGGAATTCCGATGGTGTATGAATTAGATTCCAATCTCAAAGTCATATCAAAAAGATTTATTGGTGATCCCGATGAAGTCAAAAAAGCGATGGAGTCTGTCGCGAATCAGGGGAAGAAAGCTTAGAAAATGAAGATAAAACTTTTTTTATTAATGTTTTTATCTTTTATAAATTTAAATTGCGTTGTAACACAATATGGTTTCATAGGTCCTTACGACATGACAACTGAGCCCTTAACTGAGTCAACTTCTCAGAAGATATTTCCAACGTACTCACAAAAGTATAAAGAAGAGGTTGCATATAAGAAACAAGAATTAGATATTTTTAACGAATGTATTGAAGATTTAGAACTTAGGGTTTCCTTGCGTTATAATATATACAATTTTGTTAAGATTAATAAAAATCAATTATTAAAAGATGTATCTAGAAAAGGCGGAGCAGTCTTAGATGATTTATTGTCTCAATTGAGTTGTACGCAAGATTTTGCTAACTTGTTAAAAGAGAATTTCAAGCTTATCAACAGCAATGAAATGTGTGAACCAGAATTTAATAATACACCGAATGATAAATTTGATATAAAATTTAACAATTTAAATTTTTCTTGTAGAAACAAATGTGATTCTTTTATGCATAAGTATAGATTTCAAATCTATAATAGAGAGTATGGAGAATTAAGAAAATTGACTAATATAAGTATCTTTGCATTGTTTAATTATTATGACTTACATGGTCGAGTTAAATACTATAACTATGAATTTTCTGTTTCAGTGCCAAAAAATTATAAAGCTGAGGATTATATTAGGGAGCAAATTACAAGTGAATTTAGAACTATAAAAGAAAACCACTTGGCTGTTAATATTATAAGGTTGAGCCAATTGTCTAAGAGTTGCAATTCTAAAAATGAAATGTCTTTTGCTGATGAAATCAAACTCAAAGGCTTAAAAAATGGCTATTTTAATAGAACTGGATATCGAATCTACGGCGGTTCGGCTTGTGAACATTTTGGAATTTAGAAAACGTTATTTAATAAATTATCACAAGCCGAAATTATGGAAGTGAATATGCCTACGGGAATTCCGATGGTGTATGAATTAGATTCCAATCTCAAAGTCATATCAAAAAGATTTATTGGTGATCCTGAAGAAGTGAAAAAGGCGATGGAGTCTGTGGCGAATCAGGGGAAAAAAGCTTAACGAGTGTCTCGCAGAGATACAAACTTTTGAGATGTTTGATAATGATCCAATGATTGATCGTTTTGCATCCCATTTCTAGATTAAATCAAGTTTAAGTATTTTAAATCCGAAATAGTTCTATGATTAATGCAGGGGATTTAAAATGAAATTAAAGGCGAGCTTTTTTGCTTTACTGTTGGGTTCTTTTACTGTGACTCTTTTTCTTTTTCAAAATTGTGGACAGAAAATGACATCCGAATTCAGTCTTGGATCATCGGCTGCGATCGAAGATGCATTTTTAAATAAAACAATTAAATTTGACGAAGTCCCCGCGGCCTTTAACGCAGCTGCGATGTCCACAAGCGCCTTAAAAACTCAGTCTTCGACAAATAATAAACAATATTATTTGGGTGATATTATCGTTGATGAAAAATTTGTGACTTCAGTCCGAACCTCTTTTCAAACAAGAACCATTGCCACCAGAAACTACAGAGGATCCTTTAAAACGAACGCAACTGACGTTCTGCCTTGGCCCGGTGGAATTATCCCCCTTTACTTTGATGAAGAAAGTGGATTTACACCTGCAGAGCTTGCACAAATCAAATCAAATATGGCTGAAATTTGTCGTCGATGGTCCGCGGTTTCGAACTTAAAATGTCAAATCGTCACTGATAAAAATACGATTCCTGTAGTTCGAGTGACTCAAGCGCAAGTTCCACTGGCATGGGCGAATGGACAAAAACTATGTAATGGGCCTGTCGCCATTAGTTGTGCGAACATAGGCTATTCAACACAGTATCCAATGAGATATTTAGCAATACATAAACAATTGATTTCAGATCTTCGAAATAGCATGCACGAGTTTGGTCATATTCTTGGTTTAAACCACGAACATCAACGTCCGGGTCGCGAAAATTATTTACAGTTTCGATTTAATTATGATCCGACGCAAGTCAGTGTCAGTGATTATGACATTCTTTATAATTTACCTGCTGTAAATAATGATTACGATTTTGGATCGCTCATGCATTATTTGGTTGCGGGACAACGAAACTCAGCGTTTGTTTCGGGGAGTTCGTCAGCTGCAGTTTTTGCCTACAAGACGTCTGAACTATTTAATCAGAATTATCCGTTAAATCGAGCAGCACGAAATAGCTATTCGGCTGGTAGCGTCGGTGCTGCTGTGGGTATTTCTGGTTATCCTTCTCCGCAAGATGTGCAAAATGTCGTCGACTTGTATGGTGCGCCAGCCATCGTAAAACGTTCATGTGTTTTGTATGGCGGCCAAGTGACAGTGCCTCACGGTGCTATTATCGGCGTTTACTCAAATCAGTCACAGACTGCAACTAATCAATATTGTAATGATGAGCCCCGAGTTTGTGACGATGGATCACTTGTTGGTGGTGATCGTTCAGAAGGTTATAGAACGTGTCCACTTCGATGTACGATTGCAGGTCAACAAGTGGCTTATGGTGACAGTCTGATCTACTATGAAATTCAAAATGGATCACAGGCCGAATGCGATGCTCGTAAAAAAACTACTTTTTGTGAATTCCCAAATATGGGACCTGACAAGGCAACAGTCGGTTTTGCAACATGTGGACCTGTCGTTCCGCCAGTGACTCAACCACCTGTAACTCAACCACCTGTTCAAGCGAATTGTACTTTCAACGGTCAAACTGTTGCAAACGGTAATCCAGTGACAGCCTATCAAAGTGCAAGTGTTCCTTTCGGCAGTACGTGTGCATCGCAATCCAGAGTTTGCACGAATGGTAATCTTTCAGGAACTTATACTTTTTCTTCGTGTTCAGTGGCTTCAGCTTCGGGGTGTACTTTCAACGGTCAAGCTGTCGCAAACGGTAATCCAGTGACAGCCTATCAAAGTGCAAGTGTTCCTTTTGGAAGTACTTGTGCATCTCAATCCAGAATTTGTACGAACGGGAATTTATCTGGGTCGTATACTTTTGCAAATTGTATTGTCGAACCTCAGCAGCCCCCACCAATTGTTGATCCACCAAGACCAACAGTGCCTCAAGTTTCTCAGGCCAGTGTACCAAGTGGTGTGTTCAGTTATACTTTAGGTCAATCTTTTACGTTTCAGTGGGCCGCAGCTGGTGGCTATATCAGCATGGGTCAACGAAATAAAATTTACTCTGCAACGAATGCGTTGATAGCAAATAATTCAACAATTGCAGATTGGAATGCGGCATCGGGTACCGCAACAGTTTCTACGGCGCAACTGGATTCGTATTTTCAAGGTACAAATTCAATTCGCATTGACTACGAAATTATGCAAAAAAATAATTCCGGTGTCTGGTCTTCTGTAGGAACGTATTTAAGTTTAACAGTGATCAAAAGCGCGGAGCCACAGACCCAAAATGCAACTGTGTCGTGTACAGCAGCAAATCCTGTGAACACAGGAACTTATTATTGGGATGCATCGACAAATACGTCTTCCGAAGTTATTAATTGGAGTTTCGCATCTACAAGTCAGGTCAATACGACCGTTATTAATAATTCAACTGGCGCGACAACTGAAATGGCCTTCGCCAATGCGGGAACAAGGACTACAACCCTGGCCGCTGGAAATTACACATTTAAATTTAATACAAAAAATGCGACCGGACAAAAAGTTCCATGCAGTCCTGCCAGTGCAGACATAGAGATTCTGGATTCAGTTGGAGGCGTGAAGGGTAATATTGATGAAGTTACAGAGCTTTCTGATGGCAGTGTGGCTATTCGAGGTTGGTCTTGTGTTGAAAAATATGCGCAATCGATTGATGTGCATTTGTATACAGGAAATGCATCGGGGGCGACAGGAGCAACTTTTGTAGCTTCTGTTCGCGCGAACCTTGCAAATGAATCTGCCGTCAATTCAGCCTGTGGCACTTCAGGAACATCGCACCGGTTTATGATTAATTTAACGAAGAGCCAAGCGCAAATCCATGCCGGTAAAAAAGTTTATGTTCATGGAATACATCCAAACACAGCGGGAAATAAAAATTTCACAATTGATAGCTCAGGCCAAAAATCGATTCCGTACTCAGCTGATGCAAAGATTTGTGAGATGGTTAGATTATATGCGAGTGGAAATATGTTAACTGAGGTTCCTAAACCAGTGAATACGAAGTTGACGTATTTGTACGGTGTCAGCAGTCCACATAGTGAAGATCATTATCGTGTTGTCTGGTGTAGTCCAGGGATGACTCCATCAGAAATGTCAGTCAAGAGTCAGGAATTGTCGAATACAACAGGCGGGTTGTGGGGAAATTGGCAAGCCTATGAATCGCAAGGATATGGAATGAATGTGGTGTGGGGTTCTGTGATGTGTGGTGGCGGATGGGTTTACCAAGGAGGAACACTTGCTAATAATGGTAAGACTTCAAATCTGCAATGTGCGCCGCAAACATATGATGTCGGTGGTTGGTAATTGGGCTAGACGCGGGAAGTGTGAAATCAATTTACAACGGTGACTTCATATCGTTCATTTTCGGACTGAGCATCGCCCGCAGCTCATCAGCGTTTAATTTTTAAATCATTCAATTTGGTCCTTTGTTTGCTCTTTCACTAACAGTGATCGTGTTTTCGTTTTTAAGTCGTCTCTATTTGAGACGGCTTTGAAGTGGCGAACGATTATTGGTTACTGTCAACGGGTTTGACAGAAGGAGCACGTATGAAACTTTCGAAATTAATAGTGTCGATGATGGCAGCGCAAATGTTGTTGCCAGTGTTATCTGTGGCACAATCCCAGCGAGAAATGAAGTTTCAAGAGCTTTCGATCGATTCGACACGCGAGTTTACAGAATCATCGGGTTCCAGCACTTCGATCGCTCGTAAAATGACTTTATTTGAAATGCCTGAAGAATATCAATGTCCGTTATTTTCAGATTCTCCGTATTCGGATGTTTTAGGTGCGATCGACCAAATGCAAAGTCAATTGAACACAGTCTTTCCAAACTGTGAAAACAAAGCCAATAACGATCAGATCAGTGCCAAGGCCAGT
>JBPOIE010000076.1:0-1978 GCA_052034855.1 Bdellovibrionota bacterium
GTGTATTTCTCTGTCGCGGTGAGGGATTCATGCCCCAACAGAGATTGAAGTGTTCTGAGATTAGCTCCGCTAGCCAACAGATGTGTGGCAAAACTATGACGAAGCGAGTGAGGATGAATCTTGTTCATCAGTCCCGCTTTTGCGCCCGCATCCCTGATCATTTGAAATCCGGTACGAGGGTTTAAAGCTTTTTCTCCAAAGACATAATCTGTTTTAAATTTATGATGAGCTTCACTCTCTTTTTTCAAAGTTTGCAGAGTTGAAATACAAAAGAGGGGTAGTATGAGGATTCGTTCCTTTTGTCCTTTCCCGAAAATGAGAACTTTACGGTATTTAAAATCGATATCTTTCCATTTCAAGTGACAAGCTTCACTGATCCTGAGGCCTCCGCCGTACAGTAAAATAAAGAGAGACTTCTCGAGAGTTTCTTTATGAGTCAATGTCCGCTCAGAATATGTTTTAATGACACTTGTGACTTCGTCGACGGAGAGAAAATCAGGAATTTTCTTGGGAACTTTCGGACAAACTAGCTGGTCGGCGAAGTTTTTCTCAATGATATTCTCTTGGTAAAGCCAGTTAAAAAAGCTCTTTAATGTCGCAATTTTTCGGTTTCTTGAGGCCAGAGAAAGCTTACCCCATTGATTCAGAGCAGGGCGGGTCAGTAGCCACAGCTCTTCGGAAGTAAGCTCTTGAGTTGGGTACGAGTTCGTTTTTTTATCAAAATAAGTTTGAAATAAGTCCGTGGTATAGGCCTTAATTGTCAATGGCGAGCATGATTGAATATTTTCAAGATATTTCAAGTACTTAGATATTTTCTGTTGGATGTTAATAGCCACGATACGTGTAGTATATGACTTTATTTTAGTCAAAAGTAGGCCAGAAATGCTTAAAAAATATAAATTAAATATAATACTATGCAAATTTTTCTTGCAATTAATTCACGACCTTGGTATTAATGCATCGCATAAGCGCGGTGTATCAAAATGAGAACCGCTCAGTTTCAAGAATTAAATGCCACTAAAAAGGGCAATAACTAAGGAAGTACGTATGTCAGATTCAAATGCAGGATTAGTTTTACCAAGTTCACAGACTCAAAGTCCATGGGCACAAACTCCACTAAGTGCTCCAACTCAAAAAGTCTCTGAAGCAAAGGCAATGATCTATAAATCAGATGTGATGAGCCAATTGATGAAGATGGTTGAGCGAGTGGCTCCATCTCAGGCTAACATTTTAGTTCTTGGAGAATCAGGTACGGGTAAGGAGCTTATTGCTCGTGCGATTCATGATAAATCAAATCGTAAAAACAAACCGTTTGTAGCGATCAACTGCGGTGCACTTCGTGAAACGTTACTCGAGTCAGAACTTTTCGGTCATGAAAAAGGTTCTTTTACAGGTGCCTACACTAAAAAAATCGGTCTCGCAGAAGCGGCGAACGGTGGAACTTTATTTTTAGATGAAATCGGAGAGCTTCCGATGTCGATTCAAGCTAAACTTTTACGTTTCCTCCAAGAAGGCGAAATTTTCCGCGTAGGTGGAAAGGACTCAATCCGCGTTGATCTTCGAATTATCTGTGCGACGAACCGTGAATTAGATCAAGAAGTGACTCGGGGAAATTTCCGTGAGGACTTATTTTATAGAATTAACACGATCGTGATTAGTGCTCCGCCATTACGTCGTCGTAAAGAAGACATTCCAGTATTAGTCCAACATTTTTTAACTCAAGGAAATGCGTTCATGAATCGCGTAAAATCGATTGATGAAGAAGCCTTGGCTGTGATGTTAAAGTACGACTGGCCAGGAAATATTCGTGAATTACAAAATGCATGCGAAAGACTTCAGGTTCTCTCTGAAGGTCACACGATCATGGTGAACGATTTGCCTGATTCAATTCGTATGCCTCAGAACAAAGACGAATCAACAGCGTTCGATCCAGCTGTTCCACTTTATGAATTAGAAAAGCGATATATCATCAAAGCAT
>JBPOIE010000146.1:0-35895 GCA_052034855.1 Bdellovibrionota bacterium
GATGTTTCCAAAGCATTGGAAGAGTCGAAACCGATTATTACTGACCTTCTCGCCTTCATGCAAGATGCCCCAGAATCGATCGGCAATCTGATCAGTTTATCGGGTCATGATTTTTACACTTACAATCACTCTTTTGATGTCAGCATTTACTCTTTAGGATTAGGACAAGCTTTGGGCTTTGACGCCAAAACGCTTGAAGAACTTGGTCAAAGTTCTCTTTTTCATGATATTGGCAAACGTCTTGTCGATATTAATATCCTTTGTAAAAAAGGCGCACTCGATGACAATGAATGGGTGCAAATGCGTCAACACCCGCAATTCGGTCTTAAAATTTTAAACGAACATAAAAATATTTCTGATGCGATCAAAGCAGCTTGTTTTGAACATCATGAATCATGGACTGGTGGCGGATATCCGCAAGATATCTCTGGCGAAGAAATTCACCCGTTTGCACGCATTGTGGCTCTGACTGATACTTACGATGCTCTGACAACTCAACGATCTTATAATGTTCCTATGAAGCCCGTCGATGCTCTGAATTTAATGAAACAAAAGCTCGCTGGACGCTTCGACCCCGAAATGTTGAAAGCCATGTATTCCATTTTATTTAAAATGGATGCAGCTTAATCATCTGGTAGTTCCTTCAATCCTGACTGTCTCAAAATGAAACATAACAAACTTTGACGAGTCGTCTATCCCTTAGACAACTTTAAAAGATCAAGTCTACTTCATTTAATTTAATGAGGTTTGTTGTTTGCAATTCTTTGTCTTAACAAAGGATTCTGCATGAAATTTAAAGCTCCATTTATTATTCTACCAGCCCTATTTCTATCATTGAATGCCTTTTCTCAAACCAGAACATCACTGCAAGATGCTATTCAGTTTGCGCTAAAAAATAATCCAAGAACCCAGGCGAATGCTCTTCGCTTGCAAGCGGCTTTTGAAAAACTACAAGCCTACAAACAATCCGTCTATTTGCCGACAGCCTCTGTCAGTTACTCGCAAGATTTACAGAATCAAAGTCAAAAAAGTGCACGGGCAACAATTAATATGAATCTTTTTAATGGTTTTGCAGACTATTACAGTATTCAAGCTCAAGAATGTAATTATAAGCTCAGAGAAGCGAGCTATAAATCAACAAATACGATGATGCAAAATACGAGCGGACAAATCGTTGGCCTTGTTGCCAATCACTATATCAACTTAGTGGATATCAGGCAAAATCAATTATTTGATCAAATGACTCTTCAGAAATTAACTCAAATTTTGCCTTACACAAAGAACGAAGAACAAAAAAATTCGATTGAAAGCTATATCAGTTCAACAAAAATTTCACTTCAAGAATCAGCTTCAGACTTACAAATCGCTGAGGCGAATTACAAATACATCGTTAACGCTGAAGTGCCAGCAGAAACCGACTCATTTTCAGAAGTCATAGATAAAATCGAAATTCCACTAAACGCTGAAAAGGCTTTTCAGATCAGTTTAGAAAAAAGCCCTGAAATCTTAAGTGCGAAATTATCTTTGGAATGTCATCAGTTATCTCGAAAAGCCGACCGCGCCAGTCTGTATTCCGCGCGCGTGGACATCAGTGCTTCAAAAAGCACTGATTTTAACGGCCAAAATACAGGCGCCACTTCGGCTATGCTCAACGTAACAATTCCCTTCGATTTAGGTCGCATTAATAGTTACAAAGCTGACGAAAAAAACATCACGGCGACGCAACTGGATCTGGATGACACAATCGCAGAAATTAAAAATGATTTGAACTCAAACTATATCCGTCTCAAGAGCAGTTATGACGTAGCCTTAGCATATGAAGAAAACTACAGATTAAATGACCAGAAAATAAATGCTTATTTAACAAATTTAAAAAACTTAAAACTCGAAGAGATTAACATTTTAAATAACCTTATGCGCACACAGCAAGGTCAGTTTCAAATGTTGAATATGAAAAAACAACAGGTCATCAGTTTAAAATATGGAATTCAGAGAAACATTGGAACATTGTTTGAGACAAATCGACTTTTTTTACAAAACTAATTCGCTATCTACTTACACTTAGACTCTGACCACTCGACAAAACACAGCGGTGCATTTTTAAAAATGAATTCGTTTTGATATTCAACGCTTGATTTTAATATCCATGGCGATTGTTTGTCAGCCTCAGTGAATCGGCCGCTTTTCATTTTTTTAACTTCATCCAGTGAATACAATTGAATATCATTAATTTCTAAGTAACTGAGGAGCCATTTCCATTTTTTATTATTCACTGAATTTTTAGAATCCCCGATCAAAAATATTTTGAGCTCTGGAGAGACACCTTTGTGAGCTAAGCGTTCGATTGTTTGATTGATATCAGGATCTAAAATTCTTTTTTTATTAGCTTTTTTAGCAAGTGGATTTTTGAGAATTAAAAAGTCTTCGATCAATAAATTTCGAGACCCTTCGATATGAAACGAAGTGTAATTCAGCGCACTTCTGGTATCTAAAAGAACAATGTTTTTTTCAAAAACATTCACACTTTGTTCAATCACTTTTGTGGGCTTTGGCTGACAGCCCACTAATAGAAACGCAAAGACTATGAATTTTAAAAAATTATGTTTCACAGTCTTTGTCATAAATTACTTCTGAATTTTCATTGTTGGGAAAAAGATAATATCACGAATACTTGGACGATCTGTCAAAAGCATCACTACTCGTTCGATACCAAGTCCTACGCCACCTGTTGGTGGCATTCCTGTTTCAATCGCATGCAAAAAGTCCTCATCCATTGGATGCGCTTCTTCGTCGTGTCCGCGTTTTGATTCTTGGTCTTTTAAACGTGATCGTTGCTCTTCAGGATCATTTAATTCAGAATATGAATTTCCGATTTCCATACAAGCGATGAAGGGCTCAAAACGCTCAACTAATTTCGAATTATTTCTATGAATTTTAGTCAATGGAGAAATATCTTTTGGATGATCCATAACCATCGTCGGTTGCCACAAATGAGGCTCTGCCGCGATTTCAAATACTTTCATCTGTTTTTCACCCGTCGTTAAATTTTCTAAATCAATTTTTTTGGGAGAATTCGTTTTTAAATACTGATCAAGTGCCGCAACATCTTCAGGGTTAATTTTGGCATACTCTGTGATACCGTCCATCACAGTCAGACGTCTCCACGGCGGAGCAAAGTTAATTTCTTCATCTTGGTATTTAACAACCATCGAACCCGTGATTTCTTGGCAAACTGAAGACACAAGATCCTCGAACTGTTTCATTTGGTAATTGTAGTCTGTGTAAGCCTCGTAAAATTCAAGCATCGTGAATTCGGGATTATGCGTGCGATCGATTCCTTCATTACGGAAGTTCTTACCGATTTCATATACTTTTTCAAAACCACCCACAATCAAACGTTTTAAATACAATTCTGGTGAAATTTTCATATACAGTTTCATATCCAAAGCACGATGATGAGTCGTGAACGGATGAGCGGCGGCACCTCCGTACAAAGGTTGAAGCACAGGCGTTTCGACTTCCATAAAGCCGCGGTTATCTAAAAACTTTTTTATCGCTTTGATGATTTTTCCACGTGTTACAAAAACTTTGCGCGAATCCACATCTGAAATTAGGTCTAAATGTCTGTGACGATATTTAATTTCAACATCTTGTATACCATGAAATTTTTCAGGGAGCGGCTCTAACGTTTTTGTTAAAATTTGAAATTTTTGAACATAAAGGCTTAACTCTCCTTTTTGAGATTTGAAGATATAGCCCTCAAGACCCACGATATCACCAAGATCGACGTGATCAAAACTAAAACGATCATTTTCTGTCTGCTCTTCAACTTTGATGTAACACTGAAGTGATCCTGTTTGATCAAGCACGTTGAAAAAACTGGCTTTACCCATTGCTCGCAAAGTCATTAATCGTCCAGCGACACGAAAATTCGTTTCCGTTTTTTTCTCGCCAGCTGTGAGATTCGCATAATCCTGAATCAACTTTTCAATATGCACATTCTGATCGAAAGAATAGGGATATGGGTTAATTCCTTTTTCTTTTAAAGCATGGAGCTTTTTTCTTTTTTCTGCTTTGATCGGATTATCTTGAAGATCAGACATTGAGTTCTCGTTTCTTATTTAAATGATTTAATTTAAAGGTTTGCCAGCAAAAGTTTCCATCACGTTTTTGAGCAACTCGATCGATTCTTTCTTTGGACGTTGGAACGCGTTACGCCCCATAATACTTCCAAAAGCACCACCTTGAGCTAATTGTTTCACTTCTTCTAACAATGCCGGAGTGTCTTTAGCTTCGCCGCCCGAGAATATAACGATTCTTTTTCCATTGTAACAGCTTTGCACAACATGACGGATACGATCTGACAATTTATCCACTTTGATATTTTGCGCATCATAAACTTTTTTAGCTTCAGCTTGTTCGATATGTGCTGTTGGAGGTTTTACTTTAATGATGTTTGCACCTAATTGCGCTGCAATGTGCGCGGAGTACGCGATCACATCAATTCCGGTTTCGCCTTCTTTAGAAATCTGCTCACCGCGAGCATATGACCAAATCACAACTGCAAGACCTGCTTTTTTAGCCTGACGAGAAGCTTCGGCGATTTCTTCGTACATTTGTTTTCTAAGTGAAGATCCTGGATAAATTGTAAAACCGATCCCCGCACACCCTAAGCGTAATGCATCGTCGACACTTGAGGTTAAAGCAGAGATTGGATTTTTTGATCCGTAAAGAACATCCGAATTATTAATTTTTAAAATCAAGGGAATCTCACCCGCATAATCACGCGCACAAGCCTCAAGTGCACCCAATGGTGCGGCGTAGGCATTACAGCCTGATTCAATGGCCAAGTCGAAATGGTAACTTGGGTCATAACCATCTGGATTCTTTGCAAATGTACGCGCAGGACCGTGCTCAAAACCTTGATCCACAGGAAGAATCACAAGCTTTCCAGTTCCTGCAAGCTTTCCATGATTCATCATACGAGCCATGTTGGTTAACACACCGATGTTCTCTGCTCCGTACCAACTTAAAATTTCGCGCACTCTTGGGGTCATCATCCACTCCTGGTTAAATTTGATTTTAAAGATTTATCTTTCATTTGACTGAAGAGCCAATAAATTACTCTGTCAAACTGCCGTCATCAAGTTGAGAATAATAAAATTGATCTTTTTTAACACGACTGATAAGAGAGTGTGATGAATGTAACGTTTGAAACAACTCCGAATCCAGCGACAATGAAATTTATTTTCCCGCAACAGATCAGCGATCAAAGCGTCGACTTCCCGTCTGTTGAAACCAGCGAGCGATCACCTTTAGCTGCCAAAATATTTGGCTTTCCTTGGGTTTCTGCAGTGTTTTTGGGCGAAAATTTCGTATCTATCACTAAGCAAGACTGGGTCGATTGGAATGTATTAGCGAAACCTTTGTCAGGCTTACTTGCTGAGCATGTATCCAGCGGACAACCCGTTCTTTTAAATCTTGTGGCTGCAAATAATGAACACGAGAACGACTCACCAATGGTGAAACAAATCAAACGTCTTTTAGAAACAGAAATTAAGCCCGTTGTGGCTTTAGACGGCGGCGATATCGCCTTTGTCAGTTATGAAAATCAAGTTCTCAGTCTTAAAATGATGGGAGCCTGTTCTGGATGTCCGAGCTCGCAAGCCACCTTGAAAGATGGCATCGAAGTTCGCTTGAAACAGGCACTTCCTGAAATCAAAGAAGTTATTTCGGTTTAGCAGCGGCTTTTGCTTTTTCGGCTACGACACCGTATTGTAAAATCCCTTTGAATGTTTCGAATATAACTTCTGGACCTACACCGTTTCGACGTAGAGAACACTCAATCGCAAACTCTGCATTGTCAGTTTCGCTGCCATAATAAATTTGCATCGTTGCGTAGTTGTTTTCAATATCTTCAACTCCTGGTTTCACACCAAGGAATTTAAAAACTTGTCCATTCGACAATTTTTCTTTGATTCCGATGACGGCACAAGCCTGCTTCGCACGACCGAATTGAACATCTAAAATTGATTTTGTTTCTTCAACCAGTTCTCCTGCGACGATTCCATATTTTTCAGCTTGATCTTCATTGCCAACAAAAGCCTTCATGAGTTTAATTGAATCTGTTATTTTAAGCGACTTTGTTTTTTTCACGATATCTGCATAGGGTAATTTTTTAACTGTATCTGATATAAAAACACCTTTTTCATTCTTGAAATCCATAACATCGTAAAAATTCTCTACAAAATATTTTTGAGTCACTATCCCTAGGTGATTACATGTGATATCCAACGTTTTTACTTTTGAATCTTTAACTTTAGAGACTAAATGTAATGTTGAATTTTTTATTTCATTCACGTCAGCGTTTACTGTAACGTCTTTAAATGTCAGTATATCTTTCTCCGCCAATTTCTCTGAAACTTTAAAAGAACATGATAGACCAAATTTTCTTTTAGCGATCATCTTATCAGCACGACTCTCCAAAGTTAAATAATTTTCAAATAAGACTCGTCCATCTTTTCCATCAATATCATTAAATAGACGTGGATCTAAGATTTTCACATCCGTTAATTTTAAGTTTTTTAGACTATCTTCTGAAACAACATCGGAAGCACCCTTAGTTGAATCTGTCGACACAGGTTGTGATTGAGCCACCGTCATATCCGTCGAAATTTTTTGTGAAACTTGAGGTTGTACTTTTGGTTTTGTTTGATCCTGGGACACAGGCTGACCCTTGATAACGACAGGAGTTGATCCAACTGAAGTATTTGGTTTAACGACAGCTACTGAAGTATCAGCTGATGCCGTTTTACTAGCTCCTGTTGGTGCCGACGTTGTGTTATCAGCCGAATTTGTTTTTGCAACAGTTGTATCTGAAGAGTTAGTTTTCGCCGGAGTATTATCTGAGGATTGAGTCGTTGCAACAATCGTATCGTCTGCCGATGATTTACTTGTTCCAGTTAACTTTGTTCCAGCTTTTGGAGCTACTTTGCGATCGTCTTTTTTGGCGCAAGAAAAACTACTTAATATAAAGAGGGCTAAAAAAGTTTTTAAAATTAGATATTTTGTCATTGTGTGCTCCTATTCAACTTAATAAAAGCAGTTCTTGTTCCAAACTTGAATGGCCCGAGATCAATATACGATGCACTCACCTTTTCAGACTGAAAAAAGTTTTTACACCTTAGCCTTTAAAGTCACTTTTACGATTGGTTGGCAGCTATATTGCTCGCTATCTGCCATTAGATCGATTTCAGAACGATAATTTTGGTCTCAATTTTGAACACTCGTTGCATAGAGGCTTTTTATGAAATCAAAGTTATCAAAAATATTAGGAATTCTAGCACTACTCACAGTGGCCTTTGTGTATATGAATTCAAAAGAAGATTTGTCGACAAAAGCTTTCAAAATGAATTTAACGGGAAATGCTCAGCTTCGCTTTTCAAAAACAAGTTATAACCTGGGATTTAAAAAGCTGACTTCAACTGATGAAGATTTTATTGATTCTGAACTCAAAAAAATTCACCAAATTCAAGAAAAAATCACCAGCACTTCGATTTCTAATAATGGCGAGATCATGATTACTTTGGCAAAATCGATTGATCAAAACATCGTTCTTGTTGTTTTTAAGAATCAGCAAATCCAAATGATTCAAAAAGTCTTGAATATGACAGAAAATAAAATCGACTTTCAATACGGTTCGATTGATTTTTCAAAAGAATATCCAGAGAATGAAAAAATTGCCTACAGTCAAAATATAGAGCTTGAATTTTAATACTTAAGATTCATATCTAATCTTCAAATTCGATCTGACATAAATCATTTAATTTTAAAGTACCTAATTTCTCTGGCGTAAAATATTTGCCGAATATAATTCGAGGTCCTTTTTCAAATTTGTGAAGTGGTAAATATTTGAGTGTTTCTTTGGAAACAGCTTGACCTGAATTTTCATCCATCGTCACAATCACACACCGTGAGCATAATTTAGGATTCGACAAAATCACATCACCTATCGTGATTCGTTTGATTTTCTCCTCCTGATACGCATCCATACCTGATAAAATAATATTAGAACGAAAACGATTCATCGAAGAGGATTCGAGATTCGCAAATGATAATTTTTGATTGAGGGCCTCGAGGGATTGATGATTTGTGATCAGTACCGGCCGATCATCAACAAACATCGTTTCTTTCGAAACCGCACTCGCCGCTGGTCCCAAATCCCTAAAACTTTCACTTTGATATCGTACTAGCTTTACGGGCTGCTCTAAAAAAATGGAGAACTGCTCATTCACTTGTTCAGACTCAACTCCCGCCAAAAAACTTTTATCCTGAACCACGATAGGTTGAATTTGAGTTGATGATAGACTTAAATTTAATTCAATTTGATTTTTGCCAAATTGAACTTTCAAACTTTCGTGATCTATAGATGTGTGTATTTGAGATAATTTAGGATGAGTTCTTAAACTGATGAATTGATTATTTTCATCTACGATCATCCATTGACGATCTGAGATGGGTCCTGTGGGACCGATCTGCATTTCTTGAAGTGAAATTCCGCGACAGGATTTAATCGGATAAACCCATAATCCTGTCACTCGAACTTCAATCATTATGTTACATTCCTAAAACGTAATAAAACATCAACGGAGCCACAATTGAAGCATCACTTTCAACAATAAATTTCGGCGTATCGATCGCCAGTTTTCCCCATGTGATTTTCTCGTTAGGAACAGCTCCTGAATAAGATCCATAGGATGTCGTTGAATCAGAGATTTGACAGAAATAACTCCACAAAGGAACGTCATCATGTCCCAGATCTTGAGATAACATAGGAACAACGCAAATTGGGAAATCGCCGGCGATTCCACCGCCAATTTGGAAAAATCCAACTTTCACCTTTGTCGCTGTTTTCATATACCAGTCAGCCCAGTACGTCATATACTGAATACCCGATTTCACCGTATGTGGATTTTTGATGTCACCTTTTATTAAATGTCCTGCAAAAATATTTCCAGTTGTTGAATCTTCCCAACCAGGAACTACCATTGGAATATTTTTTTCTGCAGCCGCTAGTAACCATGAATTTTTCGGATCAATTTGATAGTATTGTTTTAATTCTCCAGACAATAGAATTTTATACATGTACTCATGCGGGAAATAACTTTCACCTTTTTTATCAGCGTCCTGCCAAACTTTTAATATGGCTTTTTCAATACGACGGATGGCTTCTTCTTCAGGAATACAAGTGTCGGTCACACGATTTAAATGCTTATCTAACAGTTTTTGCTCGTCTTCAGGAGTTAAATCACGATAGTTTGGAATACGAACATAATGATCATGAGCCACAAGATTATAAACATCTTCTTCTAAGTTTGCACCTGTGCATGAGATCGCGTGGACTTTACCTTGACGAATCATCTCAGCCAATGAAAGACCAAGTTCAGCAGAACTCATCGCTCCAGCCAATGTGACAAGCATTTGGCCACCTTCATCGATATGTTTTTTGTAACCGATGGCGCCGTCTTTTAAAGCTGCAGCATTGAAGTGTCTGTAATGATGATTAATAAAGTTTGTAATAGTCATTGTTGTTCCTTTTTATCCTTGTTGATGAATTGTATTATTAATTAATTATTTATTTTAAGTTAAGACTGATTTGCTGAAAGCTTTTTTCTTTTGTTCTCTTGGACCCACTGATAGACAGTGACGCCAATCACAAGAACTCCCAAAAGAAAGATAAAAGTCGCGAAACCGAAAAATATAACGAGACTCATTATTGAACAACCTTGGTTTCAGATTGCAAATGATCAGTTTCTGTAATTTGACGAACAACCCATGAAGCCATGGCAAGTCCGAAGGCTCCAGTTACAAAACTGGCCGTTCCATAAATCACATTACGATGTAAACAGCCGTGCAAGTTATTCTCCCCTTGAGGACAAACGCATTTAAAGCCTTGTCCTAAATCATATTTCAACTCAACGGGCTCCATCGGTTGCTCATCCGAGAACACACAAGGAATGTTAAAGAACTTTTCTTTCGGAAAGTTGTACTCTTGACGCAGAATTTTTCGAACAGTGTGAGACATGGGATCAATCACTGTTTTTGCAAGATCTGTAATTCGAATTCGCGTGGGATCCATTTTGGCAGAAGCCCCGCCGCTGGTGATCACTTTTAAGTTTTGAGTACGACACTCATTTAATAAAAATGTTTTAGCTGTTAAGTTATCAATGCAATCAATGATATAGTCTGGCTTGTGAGCAAGGATTTCTGCAGATGTGTCCTTGTTATAAAACATCGGCAGCGAAACCACTTTTGCTTGTGGATTAATTTTTTGTAGACGTTCAGCCATCACTTCAGATTTCTTTTTTCCGACCAGACCTTGAAGGGCATGAAGCTGGCGGTTCGCGTTCGTAATACAAATTTCATCAAAATCAATGACTGTGATAATTCCAACACCACTTCGAGCAATACTTTCAGCGGCCCATGAACCGACACCGCCGAGGCCGATAATCATCACATGCGTATTGAAAAGTTTTTTCATTTTCTCATCGCCGACAAGTCGACCCATACGATCAAAACGGCGATGAAGAGTGTAATTATCCTCTTTAATTTCAAAAGGTTTTGGCTGTGAATTATCAGAAGAGTTTGTTTGTTTTTCCATGCGGCAAAAACATAACAAAACACTTACAATTTGAATAGCCTTTTAAAGTTTGAAGTTGTGGTTTCTAACACTTTTTCAGAGGTTAGACCTTTGATTTTGGCGATTTCATCAGCAATTGGTCGTAAACTGGTCGAATCATTCAGCCCATCCCATCCAAATGGAGCTTGATCAGGCGAATCCGACTCGATCAAGAGGTGACTGAGCGGCAATCGATTCACGGCATCTTTAAGCTTTTTGTTTTTCTCAAAAGTCACAGCCCCGCCGACAGAAATGCAAAAACCCAATTTGACGTATTCTGTGGCTGTTTCGTAACTGCCATTAAATGCATGAATAAGGCCTCCGCAAGATGGCGGATCCCATGTTTTTAAAACATGAAGTGCTTCTGAATGCGCATGAACTATATGAAGAACTAAAGGTTTTAGTGTGACCTTTGAAAGCGCGATATGGTTTTCAAAAAAAGTAATTTGTTTTTCTTTTTGAACATCCATTTCACCAACAAGATACTTTTCCCGAAAATCGAGACCTGTCTCTCCGATCGCTGTACATTGATGGATTTGTTGAGCTAATAAATCCATGGCCTCGTCACAAGCCTCGATCTGATTTTCGGCCACAAAGTATGGATGTAATCCAAATGACAGTAAAAAGTTTTCTGGATATTGTAATTTCAGTTTCCGCTGATTTTCCCAATCTGTTGGATTGACACCACCTTGTAAAAACAAAGAAATATTGTTTTTCAAACAATGTCCGAGTCTTTCAGAAACATCTGACTGAGACAATCGCGGATCAGCCCAATGGGAATGTGCATCGATATACATAGGGTCATTATTCAAGACTTAAAACTAAAGTCCAGTCAATAATGCACCTCACGCGTGTATAATTACAAATATTCTGGACCTGATTTTTAGTTCAGTACGACCGATAAAGTAGTATCAATTTATGTATTGAACTTGAAACTGACAAGGGAGACTCTTGATGAAAACGTTATCTTTACAAATGGGTTATGAAATTAACACGGCTTCCGGCCCTATGCTCAAGCCCACAGAAATTAAAATCTGGGATCAAAATTCTCGTTTTTCTGAGTTCACCCCACAAGCACCGTTGAAATACATGAACGATGCTTTGGTTGGTCTGACATTTCAAAAAATGAATGGGTTTAAAAATCTGACTTTCACCGATCGTGTGTTTGCAGAGCAATCATTAAAAGCTTTAGATCCTTACTTTGAGCTTTATCAAAAATCAGCGGCCAATTTAAAGCCTTTAAAAAATGCTGTCTCTCCGCAAAATAAATTAGCCTGCGAAAATTTTGAAAAGAAATTTTCGGATTTTTGGGATCAAACAATAACAGCCACTGAAGTAAATTTTAAATTCTTTGGCAAAGCTCTTGAAGTCATTAATTCATTCGAAACTGAACTTGGTAAACCATTTATTTATAATTTTTCTGTTCAGTTCTCTGAGCAATTTACAGAAAAATTGATCTGTTTTTACTCTTTACTTTTTCATTTACGAACTGTGATCGCCTTAGATTACAACGCTTATGTTGAAGATACTGCTTTCGAATGTGTAAAGTGTGATTCAATCACAGATTATTTACCCAAAGCAGATTTTACTGTGAACGATGCTCTTCTGTATTGGCAGTTTAAAAAATTATCGACGCCCTTTGTAGGCCACAAAGATAAAGATATCCGTATTGAAAAACTATTCGTTGATCCGATGGAACGCGCATTTTTTCAGTACAACCATAATGCGTGTGCATTGATTGATCAATTACCTCAAGGACTCCTTACTTCGTCGTCTCAAACAGAACTTGAAGATTTCTTACACCACGTTCAAATGGATTGGTTGCTTGGATCAAGTGCGGGCCTCTTGTTTAGACTACGCGAAGAAACATTCGGCTTGGTTCATGGCTACGACAAAGTTTTCTGGCCCGAAGTCAGTCAAACAAAGACAAAAAAACCTTCTAGTCTTAAAATTTGTTTTGAGCTGAATGAGTCAAATGTTTTTGGAAAGAAATCTTCAGTCGCTTAAAGTCACGATATTAAAAGATAGAAATATTATGGAAGTATCTCTTTAGGAGACTTCCATTTTTTATATAAATACACAGCTCCGCCAATGATGAGAACGATGAGAATCACAAATTTAAATTGCTTAAACGCACCCAAAATATGCTCCCCAAAATGAGCCAAAAGTAAAATTTGAGTCGGAACTGAAATCGCTGCGGCAATTCCATCAACAAGAGCAAATTTCCAAGCTGGGAACTTGACCATCCCACAGGCCAAGTGCCCTGGAAAACGAAGTCCTGGTGTAAATCGAAAGATTCCACATGCAAGGGCCCCGTATTTATTTGTCCAACTTTCGATTTTGATTCGACTTTCAGGTGTAATAAATTTTTTAACAGGTCCCCAGTCAAAGATTTTAACTCCAAAAAATCGACCGATCAGATAAATCAAAAAATCCGATAGAAACACAGCTAAAAAAGCAACTATTGCGGCCGTCGTGGGATTCACATACGGTGCGCCTGGATATGGCGGTGGAAATTTATCAGGATTTGCACCCATATAAGCAAGAATTCCAACACTGACTAATGTCACTTCTTCGGGGAGTGGTAAACCAACCGCCGACAACAACATCATAATGACGAGAAAAAAATAAACCCATCCAGGTTGATATGCATATTCAGATAAACATACAAGTTTGTCTGAATTATGAATAAGGCATTGGAATGTTTCTAAAATCATAGTTAAAATATTCTGTAACCATTCAGAGCATTTGTTAAGTGCTTGAATCGCAGCGCCACACTGTGCTATTTGATTTTGATGCAAACAACAGTGTCATCGTTCGGTTTTGAGTACGGCGTTAAACATTTTCATGCACCGAATGAAGGTCTAGTCGATCAAATGATCAAATCTGTCCTAAATTTAAGCGAAGATGTTTACAACGAATTGTTTAGTTTAGGTTCAATTTATGTCAGTCATCAAAGACTGATTGATCCAAACAAAACTGTTTTTATCGGCGAATTGATTCGCGTGCATACAAAACCTCGCCGCTATTTTTGTGGTTATGATTGGAAATCTCTGATCGTTCATGAAAATTCAGATTATCTGATTTTAAATAAACCCTCTGGAATCCCCAGTCATCCTTCAGTCGATAATCAGATTGAAAACTCTTTGACTCAATCAGAACTTGCAACGAATCAAAAATTACTGATATCGCACAGACTGGACACAACAACTGAAGGTCTGATTGTTTACGGAAAAACAAAAGACTTTGTCAAAAGCTTTAACGTTCAAATTCAAAATCACTTGATTGAAAAAAATTATGTTGCGCTTTGTGAAACTGAAAAAATATTACCCCAAAATGTGATCCACTACATGAAGCCCTCTCCCCGCGCTCCTAAAGAAGTCAGTCCTATTTTTACGGAAGGTTGGGATTTTTGTGAGTTAAAAATACTCGCACAAAAAAAAATAGATGCCGATCTTTCATGGATTAAAATAGATCTTCTGACTGGACGAACTCATCAGATTCGAACTCAAATGGCTGAACTGGGCGCACCATTATGTGGTGATGTTATGTATGGTGCAAAAACAGCGTGGATTAAAAATAAAAATGCGACCCAACAGGTCGCACTGAGATCTCAGATGATTGAATTTTCGTGGAACTCTCAGACAGTCAAATATGAACTGTCTGAAGACTTTTAGTAAAGCGTTGCACCCGTCATAATTGAATAACTTGTTTCCTCTGATTTATCAGAGCTCAGCAAATCTTTTTCTGTACGAGCTCCAACTGTAAAATTGAAATTACGAACAGGTCGAATTTCAATACCTGCTCCATAAAGAAATGAAGTTTTTCTGTACTGTTGCTGTTCACGTGCAGAGTTCAGATCTGATGTATTTGACCAGATCTCAGAAAATCCAATCGCTGGTTTAATTGAATAGTACTTATTCATATTCCAACTGAGTTCAACAGTTTGCTCAAGGTCAGCTTGAGTCGTCGTTTTAAGTGAGTTTGGTTTCTTAGGATTTGCATTATCTAAATAAACTGTATTTCTTTGAAAATAGTAACTGGGGCTGATGTTGTATCGAATTGTTGAATATTTATCAAAGAAGTATCGTAATTCGAGCTCTGTTCGAAGTCTGGCTATCAACCCCTGATCTTTAGAACCATCGCTTGTCGGCAAATAAACGCGTGGTTGAAATTTTAAATCAGTTTTTAGAGGCATGATGTCTTCGAACAAATTATACATGGTCATTAAAAAAGAAAAATCTCTGATACGTGCACGATTAGTGGTTTCATCGCCGTATTTATTAAATCCCTCAGTGGCGTATCCAAAAGCTGGACGTGCTGCGAATCGCAAATCTTTTGAAGCACGATAGTTAAAAGAAACATACGAATCAAAAACATCAAAAGAAGGTTTTTCGCCGTAAAACTGTTTATCCGAATAACCACCAATTAAAAACAATGTTATTCCAAATGCTTTCTTTTGGTTCTCTTCTTGGTTCGCTGCAGAAGTGGATTTTTCAACTGGCTTCACTGTGGCCGCATCGTTAGCAATCTGTGTTTCAACGTGTGTTTGACTGGCTTCAGTTTTTTGCACAGCTGTTGTTTCCGTCTGCGCAAAAGTTGAATTTGAAATTGTAAGACTTGCGATCAAAAGTAAGGCTGTTTTCATTATATTCCTCGCGTTAACATTGCAAATAAGCAGATAAAATGACTTCAAAGCTTATATCACAGTGCATAAGCTATGTCTAAAACTAGCATCTTTACGAAAGGCCGATTAACGTCTGAACATGAATAAAATACACACTTCAATCAAGCTTTTGTCAGGATCAATTTTAACCGTTTTAGTGGCTCTTTTTTTAACTTTAGGAGTCTTTAGCTGTCAATCAAACTCAGCAAAATCAAGCTCGCCATCGTCCGACGAAACACCAGTTTCTGCTGTTTCAAAAAACGCTAATGAAATCTCGGTGATGCAGTTTAATGTTGAAAATTTGTTTGATACAATTCATGACGCAGGCACTGAAGACTACACAAACCTTCCTCTGTCTGAAAAAAAGAAACCAGAAATTCAAAAGTTTTGCTCTGAAATTAAGAACCCTTACTACAAAGAAGAGTGTTATAACAAAGACTGGAACGATGATATTTTAAAATTTAAACTCACTCAACTTGGCAAAGTCATCCGACATGTGGATCAAGGACAGGGCCCAGATGTCCTCTTAGTTGAAGAAGTTGAGAATTTAAATGTGTTAACCATGCTCGCACAAGGCGAATTGAAAGACCTTGGTTATAAAACCGTAGCACTCGTGGAAGGACCCGATTTACGCGGGATAGATCCTGGACTCATTTCTAAATTTCCAATGGTCGGAAAACCTCAAATCCATTTGATTCCTTATACAGATTCAAATCCTGAAAAACTGAAGTATGCAAAAAGATCGCGCGGTATTCTCGAGGTGATTTTGTTGCTGCCAAACAAAAAAGAAGTCACTTTTCTTGTGGGCCACTTCCCGTCACAATCAAATCCTACTGAGTGGCGTAAACAAGCTGTTGAATTTGCGACTGAGAAAATGAAGACCTACGCCAAGAAAGGTCGCGCTGTGATCATGGGCGGAGATCTCAACATTACTGCTGAAGAAGAAAAAGAATCCGGATATTTCTCTAAAATATTCTCAACAGCGGGACAAGTGTCTCATCTTGTTGGTTGCAAGCAGTGCGAAGGATCGCACAACTATAAAGGTGAATGGTCATTTCTAGATGCAATTATTTACGGAAATGAAATAGGTCAAGCCGGCCTGACTTTAATACCTGAATCAATCACTGTTTTAAAAGTTTCTCACCACCTAAAACGCAATGGTGGCCCGCTGCGTTTCAGTGACGAAAAAAAAGAGGGAGTGTCTGATCACTTCCCTCTGTATTCAAGATTAAAAATTAAATAAAAATACTGATTATAACAAACGAGATAAATCAACAACAGGACGAGATTCACAAGGCAAAGCACGTGATACTTGTTTTGTTGTAAATTGGAAAGTTGAATCAGTGATAACGACTTGTTCTGGATTCGTCATTTTTTGATCCTTATCTAAAGCTGTATTGAGCTTCACTGTTCCGTTGATTGAAACACATGTTCCAACTTCTACAGTCATACCTTCAGGCTGATTGTCATAGATTTTGACCTTGCCTGTTTTATTTAATTGGCGATCAGCATCGACTTCAATATGAACGACTTGAAGTGGCTTATTTAATGAGTCCTTTTGACCATCCCAAACGATCTTAATTTTTGTTTCTGTGTTAATGAGAGAGTTTTTATCTTTTTTCGAATTTGTGTTGTCAGAACGAGAAACTTTGATGACATAGATATTGTCATCAACACTTGGACGAATCGTCATTCTTTCTGCGAAACTTTGCGAATCAAAGTTATCAGAACCTTTTAATGCCCGTTGAACTGTCTTTTTAAAGACATTTTTAACAAGGACTAATTTACGCAATTTACCACCAGCATCGACAGAGAACTCATCGACTTTGTAACTGAGAGCTGACGTTGTGTTTGTCGTGCGGTTTAATTTTTTATCCTTAGAAGCCGTCTTTGACTCGATCATCTCTTCTGCAAGCTCATCAGAATCTGCAGGCTTCGTTGAAACCAAGATGCTTAAATCATTTTTCTCAGCATAAGTTGAATCTAGCTTTGCTTTTAGTAAAGAAAGCGGCTCGAAAGCTCTTTCGATCGTCAAAGCTAATACATTGTTCGTTTCAGCTATATTCATTGTTGAGATTTTTTGTTCTTTTGCAGATTGTGTCGCCGACTGCACACCACGAAGATCAACGTCTTTAGGTTGACATGATGAAAACAGAAAAGCTGATGACAATAAAAGACTTGAACTGAACGCCAAAGAATTTACTAAACCATTTGCTGATGACATGGAAATCTCCCCAAAAATATTCGTTAGCGGAGCATAAACTATTTTGGAGAAAAGATCGAATTTTATGTGGTTTTAAGCAGAGAACTTGATGAAACCATGACAAACTCTGTTAAGAGGATGAAATTTTTACTGTATCCCAAAACTCGTCAATATTTACGAGTGCAATTGAAGCTGGCTTTTGATGTCTTTCCAGAACCAATTCAAACGCGGATCGGTAGAAATGACGTCCGAAATTGGATTTGATGTTAATTTCATCTGAATTCTGAGGTACGGCTCGAGTTCATCAAAACCTGGCCCCACTGTCACAACATGGAGTTCTTCGATCGTAGCTAATTTTTTGAAGAGCTCTCGAAGCTCAGAAAAGTCAGAATAATCATTCCGTCGTAAAATAAGATCTGGCTCAATATCAAGTTTCATCCAACGTTGAAATAATGAATTTTGAATCAAATTTTTAAGGTGCGTTTTTTGATGAAAATTAAGAGTTGAAAACACATTTTGTTCATTCATCGCTAAAAAGACATCACAGCCAATAAATTCGGTTTGCGCTTGTTTAAGCGCAGTGATGACCTCAGGAATACGAAGAAGTGATCTTCGCACAAAGGCATCGTCTATTAAAGCTCCGTCCGTGAAGTAAATGACCGTCATAGTCTGACCTTAGGTTAGTCGAGTTCCTCAACCCTCGCTAGAGAGAACTTCAAGATATCTTTAAAACTAGACCAATTTCTAGATTATCCTTAAAACTTTAACCGATACTACCGCAAGACCTAGGGCTATTGCTATCTTAGTCATAGACCCATGAAAATAAAAAAAATGACCTCCGAACAAAAAAAGAAAATTCACAAACTGGCGCTGTACAGTTTGTTATTTTTTATCGCATTTGTTGCCGCTGATTTAACGATCATCTATTTTCGCGACAGACTTTTACCAGATCAAGCGCCACCAAAAAAATCTGTTAAATCAGACACATATCAAAATAACGATCGAAGCCAATTCAGCGTCATCACGACAAGAAATTTATTTTCTTCACAAAACGTTATTCCTGATCCCTTGAAATCAAAACAGGTCGAAGGTAAACCCAAAAACGACGATCCTGTTCCTTCGGCTTTACCCATCACTCTGCTTGGCACACTCGTTCACACAGATCCGACAAAGTCAGTCGCAGCCATTGAAATTAAAAGCAAACAAATGACAGGCTCATTTACTGTTGGCGCAGAAATGGAAGGCTTGGCAAAGCTTGAAAAAGTCGAAAGAGGAATCATTTATTTTCGAAATTTAAATAATGGCGCACTTGAATATATCGAAATGAATAAAGGAAACTCTAAAGTTTCTTTTGACTCGATTAAAACAACTCCAGTCGCAGCATCTGCACCTGCTGCCAAAGAAATTCAGAACCTTGGAAATAACACTTTCAAAGTGAAGCGTTCGGATTTAAATAAATATCTGAATGACATGAGCAGTCTTTTAATGCAGGCCCGCGCACTCCCCAATCGCGATCCTAACACAGGCGAAATCAATGGCTACAGACTTGTGGATTACCAACCAGGAAGTATTTTTGAACAGCTGGGGCTTCCGCGGGGAACTTTGATTAAATCTGCCGGCGGAGAACCTGTAAACAGTATTCAATCTGCGATGGAAATGTTTAATAAAATGAAAAAAGAAAGTAATGTGAAGTTGGGCGTCGAAATGAATGGCTCAGATCAAATTATGAATTACAATATCGAGTGAGGTCAAGGATGACGCTAAAAAGAAGCTTAATGAATTCGGCCGTTGTAGCTAGTTTCCTAGCGACACAACTTGTCTCGTCCTATTCATTCTCTCAGTTTGAAGATTTTCCGCCGCCACCACCCATAGATGATTTTTCGGCACCGCCACCACCAACGGGAACGATGGGTGTGAATGGAACTGCCCCAGTCCCTTCGAGTTCGAATGGCGTGACTCCGAGTTTTAATAACTCTGCGGCAAAAATAATTAAGCCGTCATCAGCGAATTCAAAAAATGGAATTTTAAACGAAAAACAAAAAGAAAAATTCGCAAAAGCGTCTGCCGAAGACATCACTTCTGAAAATTTCCCAGAAACAATTGAATCATTTGATTTTCCAAATGTTGAAATTACCGATATTATTAAAGCCATTTCTGAATTAACAGGTAAAAACTTTATTATTGATTCAACGGTACGTGGTAAAATTACAGTTATTGCTCCAAGTAAAATCACGGTCGCTGAAGCCTACAAAGCTTTCCTATCTGCACTTGCGATCAACGGTTTCACAGTTGTTCCAAGTGGAGGTTTTTTAAAAATCAGAAATGCAAGATCGGCTCAGCGTGATGGTATCGATATTTATTCGGGAAGTTATTATCCGAACGCCGATCAGATGATCACCAAAGTCGTTCACATGAAACATATTTCGGCGGAAGAATTAAAAACAAAATTATCACGTCTTCTGAATTCAAGTTACGGCGAAATGGAAGCCAACCCGCAAACGAACTCTTTGATCATTTCGGATTTTGGATCAAGCATAGATCGTATCATGAAAATTATTAATCAATTAGATGTCCCAGGCTTTGAAGAACAACTTGAAGTTGTTGGTATTAAGTATGCGAAAGCAAAGGACATTGCTGATTTAATTGATAAGGTCGTTAACAAAGGACAAAAATCTTCGGCTGCTGGTGGATTCAATGCCGGCGTCCCACGGTTTTCTTCAGGTGGTGGCTCTACAGGGGCAGCAAAATCTGGTGGAATCAGTTCATTTATGGTTTTTCCCGATGATCGTACAAATTCTTTAATTATTGTTGGAAATCGCGCCGGTATTAGCCGCGTTCGAAAATTAGTTTCGCAACTTGATTTCAAAGTTTCCGCCGAAAGCCAAGGCGGAGTTTATGTTTATTACGTGAAACATGGCGAAGCAGAAAAAATTGCTGCAACACTTTCTGAAGTTGCAAAAGACTCTACTCCTAAAGCGGCTCCGACGACGGGTGGCTTTGGATTCGCTCCGCAAGGTCAAGCGGCCGTGCGAGAAGGTGTTTTTGGCGGTGAAGTTTCTGTTAAAGCCGACAAAAATACAAATTCTCTCGTCGTCTCAGCAAGTAAACAAGATTACGAAAAAGTTTTAAATATTTTATCAAAGTTAGATATTCCTCGCGATCAAGTTTTCGTTGAAGCGATCATTATGGAAATGTCAGTCAATGATGGCTACAACTCGAGTGGTGGTTTAGTTAAGTTTGATGAAAGTGGCGCGAAAGCTGGTTTTGCCGGATCCGCAACAGATATTACAGACGTTTTAAGTCCGTTGTCAGGCGCAGGAAATGCGATTTTGGGTTTTTCAAGCGGTTCAATCCCCGTTCCTATCGATATCACTAACCCATCAAAGGGAACGACAAAAGTTCCAAATCTTTTGGGTTATCTGAAGTTCGTCAAACAGTTTGGGAAAACAAATATTTTATCAACTCCACAAATTATGGCGACAGATGCGCAAGCGGCGACAATTGAAGTCGGTGATAAAGTCGTCACTCGTTCCATCACAACTCCGGGCGCAAATGGAACACCGAACTCAACTCAACCTGAATTTGACGATGCAACAATCAAAATGACGATTAAACCATTTATCAGTCCGTCTTCTGAAACAATTCGAATGGAATTCAAACAAACTGTGAAACAACTTTCAAACGTTCCTGTTCCTTCTGATTTTAATGGTAAAGTTCAACCGCTCGCAACGCGTTCGATTGAAACAAATGTGGTTCTCAATAACGGAGACACGGCAGTTATCGGAGGCCTTATGAAAGATGAGGAATCTGAAGTTGTAAAAAAAGTTCCTCTTCTTGGCGATCTTCCGATCATCGGATGGTTTTTTAAATCGAAAGATTCCAGCAAACGCAAAGTGAATATGTTGGTCTTCTTATCACCTAAAATTATTCGCAACCCTGGTGATCAACAAAAACTTTTGACTTATAAAACAGATGAACGCCTCCGCTTTATTAAACAAAATGGTGGTAAAGATCCTTATGGTGCCAATGTAGACCGTATTTTAAAACGTGAAGCGCGTCGTCCACAATCAGACGATTCTAACGGAGAGCTGAAAAAATAATATGGCACAAATGGATAT
Source organism: Bdellovibrionota bacterium (assembly GCA_052034855.1). Classification (GTDB taxonomy): domain Bacteria; phylum Bdellovibrionota; class Bdellovibrionia; order Bdellovibrionales; family Bdellovibrionaceae; genus Pseudobdellovibrio. The sequence goes on from JBPOIE010000146.1 coordinate 21,666, forward strand.
CCCTTTAGTTTTAGTTAAAGCAACAAGTCTGAGCTCAGATCAGATCAAATCTGTTCTCAGAAACCCAGCGACGTCTCGACCCATTTCAGTCGGTGAAACTTTATCTAAAAAAGATTATGCCACGGCCGAGGAACTGGTCGCTGATCTATGCCGCGAATTAGGTTTAGATTTTATTCGTGACATCCCCGTCAATGAAATTTCTGCAGATTTAATTCGTGATCTACCCATCAATTATGCCAAAAACCAAGGAGTTCTTCCGTACCGTGAAGAATCAGATACAATTGTTGTTCTGACTTCGAATCCTTTGAATACAAAAGCGATGGATGATATCCGAGTTATATTTGGCAAACGTGTTCGCATGCTGGTGACGACGACTCAAAAATTACAAGAAACTATTAATCGCGTGTATGAAAAAAGTACTGCGAATTTAAACGGAATGGATGAGATCGAAGAAGACGAAATGGATCTCGAGGATCCAATCATCGATCTTTTAGAGGCCGGAGAAGATGATGCCCCGGTGATTAAAATGGTGAATGCCGTTTTATTTCGTGCCGTGAAAGAAAAAGCATCGGATATCCATATTGAACCCTATGAAAAAGAAATGGTCGTTAGATATCGCACGGATGGTCAGTTGTACGACGTTTTTAAACCACCTAAAAAATTACAAAATGCCATCACATCTCGTATTAAAGTCATGGCCAATTTAAATATCGCTGAAAAACGCTTACCTCAAGATGGTCGGATTCCCCTCAAAGTCGGTGGAAAAGATATCGACATTCGTTTATCAACAGTGCCAACAACATTCGGTGAACGTATGGTGATGCGTCTGCAAGATAAATCCAGCACAACGCGCGAACTTCACCAAATGGGATTTTCAGAAGACACAATGGTTGTTCTGAATGATCTGATCGAAAGATCCTATGGAATTCTGATTGTGACAGGTCCTACGGGTTCTGGAAAATCGACAACTTTATATGGTTGTGTTTCAAAATTAAATAAACCTGATATTAATATATTAACTGTTGAAGATCCCGTCGAGCAACGGATTCACGGCGTTGGACAAGTGCAAGTGAATGCAAAAATTGGTCTGACATTCGCTGCGGGACTGAGATCGTTCCTTCGTCAGGATCCTGATATTATAATGGTCGGAGAGATTCGCGACTTGGAAACAGCAGAGCTTGCGATCAATTCTTCTCTGACGGGTCACTTAGTTCTTTCAACGATCCATGCCAACGATGCTGCAGGTGCATTTCCACGCTTGATGGATATTGGTGCCGAGCCCTTTCTGATAGCCACATCCGTTTTAGGAATTCTTGCACAACGACTTGTTCGTGTCTTGTGTCCACATTGTAAAGTTCCTTATGCACCAAGTGATTTTGAGTTACAAACAATTGGCATCACCAAAGAACAAATGAAAAATTCAAATGTTTGCCGCGCGATGGGCTGTGAACATTGTGGACAAAAAGGTTATCTAGGTCGAACTCTGATTGCCGAGGTTCTGCCAGTGACTGATGATATTAAATCTTTAATTATGCAGAAAAAAGATAGTGGCGCGATTAAAAAACAAGCCATTGCAAACGGAATGAAAACTTTCCGTGACCATGGAATTCAAAAAGTTTTAGCTGGAACCACAACAATTGAAGAACTGTTATCGAATACTCAAATTGATCTCTAATAAATGATGAAAGCCAATTTTTAATGCCTATTTTTGAATACAAAGGTCTTACAAAAGACGGAAAAAATATGAAAGGCACGCTCGATTCTGAGAATCTCAGAACAGCGCGCATGAAATTAAAAAAAGATGGCATTTTTGTTATTGATATTAAAGACAAAAAGAAATCGACAACGATTAAAAAATCGGGTTTTCGAAAAACAGGAAAAGTTCCAGTTAAAGATCTTTCTCTGATGACCCGTCAGTTGGCGACGTTGATTAAAGCAAATATTCCCTTGGTTGATGCACTGACTGCAATTTCAGAACAAGTTGAGAACCCGATTTTAGCTGAAGCAATTGCTGATTGTAAAAATATGGTGAACGAAGGCCAATCCTTACACAAAGCTCTTTCAAAGTATCCTAATGTATTTGATAATATTTATGTCTCTATGGCTGAAGCCGGTGAAATGTCAGGAACAATGGATGTGATTTTATTGCGTCTGGCAGAATTTACGGAAGCACAAGCTGAATTGAAACAGCGTATTTCAGGTGCTATGACCTACCCGATTATTATGTTAGTTGTTATTACTTTGGTCATTTTTGGTCTATTCACAAAAGTACTTCCTGAAATTTTGGCGATTTTCGAATCAATGCCAGATATGGAATTACCTGCCATGACAAAATTTATATCTGATGTCAGTAAAGTGTTTGTTGCTCAGTGGTATTTATTTGCCGGATTTATAATTATTTCTATTATTGTTTTCTTAAATTGGAAAAGCTCTACTGAAGGTCGAAAATCATGGGATGCTATTCTTTTGAAGTTACCAATTGTCGGAGAGATCGTAAAAATGGTGGCAATCTCCCGCTTTACAAGAACATTAGCGACGCTTTTAAATGGCGGTGTTCCTATGTTAAATGCCATGGATATCGTGCGTAACGTTGTAAACAACCATGTTCTTGCACTCGCTATCGACGAAGCCCGTAACCATATTTCAGAGGGTGAATCCATTGCAGGTCCCCTCAAAAAATCAGGTCATTTTCCTCCGATTGTGATTCACATGGTCAACATTGGTGAAAAAACCGGAGACCTTGAAAATATGCTGACCTTAGTCGCGGATGCTTATGATTACCAAGTCAAAGATAAGGTTGATTCTATTACAACTTTGCTGAATCCCATCATGACATTAATTATTGGCTTAGTGATCTTTGTTATTGTAATATCTGTTATCGTTCCTATGTTTGATATGACATCAAAAATGGGCGGATAGATTTTAAAAAATGGATAATACTGAAAGGACTCTCATCATGAAATTCTATAACCAAATCAAACTTCAACGTTCACTCTTAACTAATCAAAGCGGTTTCTCAATTGCTGAAATCGTTATCGTTCTTGGTATCATCGGCGGTATTTTGGCTTTCATTTTACCAAAAATTACTGAAGGAAACATCAAAGCTAAGGTCAATAAAAGTAAAATGATTATGTCAGAAATTTCAATTAAACTGGATGAGTTTAATTCTGAGTGTGGAAAATACCCTTCGTCTTTATCATTTATAACAGATGATGATGGTTCTTGTAAAAACTGGAATGGTAATCCAAAAATGAAGCATCTCCTCAAAGATGGTTTCGGTACAGAGTTTGTTTATGAAGCCTCTGGAACTGGTTATAATTTAAAATCTCTCGGCGCCGATAAAAAAGAAGGCGGATCAAGTTACGATAAAGATATCTACTCAGATGGATCACTTGGAGGCGAATAATTATTCGCCCACTAAATAAAATTTTACGAACAAAACGCAGTGACTTCTCAGCAGGTTTTTCTCTGATGGAAGTCATTGTTGTTTTAGCCATCATCGGTGGCATTATTTCGATTGCTGTCTCTCGCCTTGGTGGCACAAATTCACAGGAAACTTCCAAATTAATCCGAAAAATCGCAGTGGATGTAAAACAAATTCGTAATCGCGCAAAATTGTACGGAACCACCTATCGATTAGCCATTAAAATGGACCCCGAAGGACAATCGTATTGGGTCGAAAAATCATCAAACGTCACTCTGATTGATAAAAAAGCTCTGGATGAACAGCGCGAAAAAGCAAAATCACAATTCAGAGACTCTGAAGAAAAAGAAACCTCACCGTCTGCCTTTCAGCCTGACACTTCATTTTTCAAAAAAGAACAAATTCTTCCTCGTGGATACACCTTTAAGCTTGTGGAAAGTGTCAGCCAAGACAACATTTTTGCTGATGGCACAGCGTATGTTCATTTTTTCCCACAAGGCTACATCGAGCCCTGCTTGATTCAAATCGAAGATCCGAAAAAAAATATCTGGACACTTGTCTTTAATCCAATCACAGGTCAAGCTGATGTTATAGCTGAAGCAAAAACGCTGAAAGAACTAACGCGCTAACCTTCAATTATTAAATTGTAATGATGTTAAAAAATAACAAAGCCTTTACCTTAATTGAAGTTGTTTTGGCCATGATGATCATGGCTTCCGGCTTATTTATTTTAACGAACTCATGGAGCGGTACATATAATCGGCTCAAAAATACTCAGGTCAAAGTTCAATTGGCTGCCTTGCTCGAACGAAAAGTCGTCGAAATTGAACGTGAATACAAAAATAAGTCCCTCGATTCGATTCCCGAAGAAAAAGAAGACTCCTTTGGCGAAGATCTTCCCGAGTACTCGTGGAAAATGACATCTCAGAAATTAGAGCTCCCTGATTTGTCGGCCGTTTTGGAATCACAACAAGACGGCGTAAAGACAGATCTTGCCTCACTGATGAAAATTTTCAGCGAGCATATTTCTAAATCCGTCAAAGAGGTTAAAGTCGAAGTCACTTACAAAGATAAGAAAAAACCAATCACCGTTGATGTGGTGTTTTACATGATTGACTACGACCGCCCACTTCCCGTTCCAGGTGGAGCAGGATGATGAGTAAATTGGTTAAATCAACATCAGGATTCACACTGATCGAAGTCGTACTTGCCGTTTCAATCTTATCAACTCTTTCAATTCTGATTGCGACGTCAACATCACGCGCATTGAAAGCAAAGAAAAAAATCCAAATGGAAGTGACAGATGTTTCAAGCCTCAGAGACTCGATGAAAGTGATCCGTGCTGATATCCATCAAGCTTATAATCATGTTGATTTTGAGAAAGAAATTAATGAACTGGTCGCTAAACCTAAAGCCGGTGGCTCTGTCGCGGCTGGAGCTAATGCGGGCGCGCAACCCGGCGTTCCTGCAAGAGAAAATAAACGTGAAGATCCTCGCACAGATTTTTTTGGCGCTGAAGATAAACTCAGTTTTGTGACGATGAACAACGGTCGAATGACAGCCAATGATCTGCAGGCTGACTTCGTGGAAGTGGGCTATGAACTTCGTAATTGTAAAAATCTTTCAAAGCAAGAACAAAGCAGTCAGTGTTTATTTCGGCGTATTCAAAAAGTTTTAGATAAAGATATTGAAAAAGGTGGTCTCGATACCGTGATCTTGGAGAATGTCTCTGAATTCAAATTAAGATATCTTGTTGAAGGCAAAGAGGACTGGGTCAACGAATGGAAATCTGCTGGAGGCTTGTCGAATGCTCAAGGCGCCGCAACAACAGGACGATCCATCTACCCTGATGCGGTAGAAGTCAGTTTAGCCATTGAACGTGAATTTGAAGGAAAGAAGAAAAAATACTCTTTACAGTATGTCATTCCTCTGCATTTTCCGAATAACATAAAGCCTTCTTCGACAAATCCTCAGGCTCCAGGTACAACACCTTCAGCGACTCCACCTACCGGAGGAGGTACAATATGAAGTCCCTTCTTCAACGTCTGAAATACAATCCTTTAAAATCTAAGGACCAAAAAGGTGTTGCTCTGCTTTTGGCCGTGACTTCATTAGTTCTGATGGTTTATGTCGCCAGCGAAGTATCAATGGATTCAACCATAGAATACGCCGTCAATTCTCAAGAACTGAACCGAATCAAAGCCTACTATGCCGCCCGAAACAGTGCGGATATCGCCATGCTTCGAGTAAAACTTTTTCAACAAGCCAGTCGCATTCAGTTGCCTCCAGGCTTTGCGCAAGAGCTGGATCAAATCTGGAAATTTCCTTTTGCTTGGCCACTTCCTATTGGTAACGATGCTTTAAGTGCAGAAAAAGATTCGATTGAAGAAAAGACAAAAGCTGCGCTCTTTGATGGTCAGTATGAACACATGATCTCGGATGAAGGCTCAAAAATTGATATTAATGATTTAGCTTCTCCTTCAAAAACACTACGAGAAGTGACTTCAAAACAGCTGGTCAATATTTTTGAACAAAAAGTAACGGCTGATGAAAAATTTCGTGAAGAATTTCAAAATTATAAATTTAAAGACCTCATCAATCGAATGACCGATTGGATGAGCTCAGTCAATACATCAGCCAATGGCGGTGATAAACGCGGCCCTTTTCAAGAACTCGGTGAAGGCTACCCGCCCAATCGTGGATTTCGAACAATCGATGAATTAAGACTTGTCCCAGGAATGACTGAAGAATTTTTTAATTTACTATCCCCCCATGTCACAATTTACGGAATGAAAGCGATCAATCCCAATATCGCCAGTGAAATGGTTTTAAAAAGTTTAGATACTGGAATCACAGACGATATCATTAAAGAAATTATCAAACGTCGTGATGATCCGGATGAAGGTGGTCCCTTCAAAGGCGCGAAAGACGAAGAGTGTCGAGCAGATTTTAAGACATTTATCGTGGGCCGTGGCGCAAGATTAAACGATGCGGAATTTGATCAAATTCCGTTTTTGTGTGACAAGGTGATCAACTTTAGAATTCAAGCTACAGGCAGATCCGGCAGCGGCAAAGGAGCTGTTCAGAAAAAAATTAATTTTGTCGTGATGGATATCAATCGCTCAGCGACGCAAATCAAAAACTTTATCGATGCCGAGAAAAAAGCGACTCAAGCACAGAATCCTCAAATAGACCCCAAAACCGGACAACCGATTCCGCCCCAGCAACAAACTGGACAAACGTCTGCGACCCAAAAGCAAGATCCTCTTCCCAAAGGTCGACCTCGCGTCGTATACTGGTCAGAGCAATAAGCGGTGCAATGAACCACAACCACACATGAAAAGGATATCATGCGTTCAATTGGAATAGATTTGGGTGAGGATTCAGTTAAGATTGTCGAACTGATTCAGAACAAAAAAACAATCACTTTAAATTCACTGTTTGAAAAAAAATTGTCGGCAGCCTCTTCTCCTCAAGACCAAGAGATCGAGTCAATTGAATTTGTTCGCTCTGTGATTGCGCAAAATGATTTTTCAGGGTCACGCTTTTGTATGGCTTTACGTCAAGACAAAGTCACGGTACGTACAAAAACGTTTCCGTTCTCTGATCGAATTAAAATCCAAAAAAGTTTATCCTTTGAGATGGAAGAAGATATTCCATTTGATCCGGACATGTGCCTGTTTGACTATAAAACAATTTCTTATGAAGGCAACTCGGCAACTGTTTTAGCATTGGCGGTTCCCAAAATACACATTGAAAAAGCTCTCTCGTTAGCTAAAGATTTTGGTGTCGAACTGAGTCTGTTGACTGTCGAAGGTTTTGCCTTTTCGAACCTGCTGGAAAACTGGCAGGATGCGGCACCGCATGTGCAAACAAGTGCATCTGAGATCGAAATTCCAAATGAAGATACGGCTTTTAGAACAAGAAATAAAATTGATATTATTTTAAGTATCGGTCACAAAAAAACTCTCATGTCGGGTCTTTCAAATGGTCGAGTGATTTTTGTTCGAAGTCTGATGTGGGGCGCAGATTCTATTTTGCAAGAAATGCTCAAACGTTACCAACTTCCGTATGTAGAAGCTCAAAAAATTTTGCAAACGAATGCCTCTTTGTATCTCACAAAACAAAACCGTAGTTTTGAAGAAATTAATCTGGCGGGCACGATCGAACAATCACTTCGTGAGCTTGTTCGTGATTTACAAATGTCATTTCTTGAATTACAAAGCGCAACTTTCTCTCAGATACAGAATGTCTATTTAACAGGTGGCCTCAGTCAGCTTCCAAATCTAGGGCCATTTTTAACTCAACAACTGGAAGTCGCTTGTAACCCGATTCAACTTTTAAATCCCTATCTGAAAGCAGATTATGGGATTTATTCAATTGAGACAATTCAGCTCCAGTTTGCAAATGCTATTGGAATCGCACTCGAAGCTTATAAAAAACCAAGAAATCCATCTCTTCAACTGATTAAAGGTGAATTTCTCAATCAAAATAATAAATTCAAAGTCTTCTGGGAAGATTGGGGTTCAATCACTCAAGTTGTCATCGCAAGCTTCATCGTCTTGGTGACATGGGGTTATTTCCGCGAAGATTTTTCGCGCTTACTCGAAGAAAAAGGGGTTGAAGCCCTCAACGCTCAAGCAAAATCTGTGGCTCGACTTCCCAAGAAACAGGCCAACGAAAAAGGCGTGATCAAATACATCAAAGATCATAAAAAACAAACTCAAGAAATGAAACTCGTCACTCAAATTGCATCTATGAATTCAGCGATGGAGATTCTTAAAAAAATCAGTGATCAAGCTCCAGGAAAAGATCAAGCAAAAATTGATCTCGTTCAATTTAATGTTCGAGACGAAATGGTGCAGTTATCTGGATATGCAAATTCACCGAAAGAAATCACTTTGTTGTCTGAACGACTTGCAAGTCTTTCTGTAAATAATAAAGTGAGCCAGGATCAAACAGCTTTAGCCGCTGTGCCTAACCGAGTTGCTTTTACATTGAGTTTTAAAACTGATCGAGGGCTTGTTAAATGAGTCGTTTTGAGGAATTTTTTGAACAGTTGAAAGCGAAATCCACTGAGATTATCGAAAAAGTCAAAGAGACTGAATCGTATCAGCAATTATCAGATCGCTACCAAAGTTTAACTCCAGGTGGTCAGAAAATTGTTAAATTTTTAGGAATCGGTTTCATTGTTTTTTTATTTTTATTTATTCCGCTCAGTCAAATTTCAACTTCAAAAGAATTTATCGCGTCTTTCGAAGACAAAAGAAATTTAATTCGTGATTTATTTAAAACTTATCGTGAATCCAACCACACAAGCCGCCTGACACCAGCACCTGAATCGGGTCAATTAATGGGCTCAATTAACAGTACTTTGCAAGGTGAACAGCTTTTACCCGAGCAAATTGTATCTGTCTCGATTGGCGCTGCGGAAGGTCGATTAATACCACAAAATTTGATGACGAATGTGATCGATGTTAAACTGACAAAACTGAATCTGCGACAAGTTGTTGATATCGGCAGTCGCTTGTCTGCACTTTCAACATCTGTGAAATTAAAAGATTTACTGATGTCAGCGAATAATGAAATTTCTGGATATTTTGATGTGACTTATAAATTGTATTCTTTAAATGTTCCAAAACCTCCGTTAGAGCTTCCGCCAGAACCTGAAGCTAAACCTAAAAAGTCTAAAGGCAATGACTCAGGTGGCGATTCTAAATCGGGAGACGACGAATGATGAATCAGATTATTAAAGCCATTCGTTTTTTACTGGCTCACAAATGGAAAATTAGTCTTGTATTTATTTTAACGTCGTTTTTTTTATTTGTTCTTTTTCCATTGGGGGATTTGAACGATTTTATTTCGTCGAAAATTTCACAAGCAACTAACAACAAAGTCTTTTTACAATTTGAAGAAATGCATTTAAATCCGCTGACAACAACTCTGAGCCTTGATAAAGTTCTTTTTGAAACAGAACAAATAGAAAACCTAACTATCGAGAATCTGTCAGCGCAACCATCTCTGATGGCCCTCGCTTCACAAAAAATTGGTGGACATATCACTGCGGATGGGTTTTTAGGTGGCAGGCTCGATCTGAAAGTATCACCTTCACCGGCAGGAAAATCTTCAGAGAAATCGACGGATAAAGCGGATGCCACAGGAGGACAATCCCCACTTGGAAAGTCTGATCTTGATCTGACGATTGAAAAAATTTCTTTAAAAGAAGTCAAAAAATTGATGTCTTCACACTTGCCAATTTCAGGAACTGTTGATGTCTCGGCCAATATGACGATTGACCCTGCTTTTTTAGAACAACCTGAAGGCGATCTGCAACTCAAAATACAAAAATTTGAATTGCAAAATACATCTGTTCAATTGCCTGATGGCGGCGGCGCCCTCAATTTGCCAGAAATTAAATTTTCTTCGATTGATCTCAAAGGGAAAATGCAAGGTGGAAAATTTTTGATCGAAAATGGAAAGTTCGGCTCACCGTCTGATGATTTTTACGGAAACATCAAAGGTGATATCGGAATCACTATTCAAAACATGAATGGACAGATGCATCCGTTGGTAAACTCATACAATCTCAGTTTTGATCTGCAAGCAAAAACCCGATTTGTAGATCGCGCGAGCTTTTTTCTGAACTTTATTGATCAGTACAAAAAAACTGAAACCGGCACGAATCATTACAAATTCAAGCTGCTTTCGACAGCTCCGGGAATGCCTCCTCAGTTTTCCCCTTTGAATTAATCACAGAGAGCCTTCTTCCGACGGAGGCCAATCCGAATTTCGCCCTTCAAATCTGCTATAAACTGAATCTAACTGCTTACGTCAGGTTGCGCTATTTGCATATTATATTTGCAAACAAAAAGTCCTGATTGACTCATCAGTGGCTGAAAAGCAAAACAATAACAGGGGGAATTTATGGCTGGAATCAATAAAGTTATTATCGTAGGACGCTTAGGCAGTGATCCTGAAATGAAAGCCGTTGGACAAGGCGCGACTGTGACACGTTTAAGCGTGGCGACAAGCGAATCTTGGACTGATAAGAATGGTCAAAAACAAGAACGCACTGAATGGCACCGCATCACTGTATGGGGTAAATTAGCTGAGCTTTGCGGTAAATATTTAGCAAAAGGTCGCCAAGTTTATGTTGAAGGAAAACTTCAAACACGCTCTTGGGAAGACAATGGTCAAAAGAAGTATGCAACTGACATCGTAGCATCCACAGTTCAGTTTTTAAGTGCTGGTAACGCATCGACAGGCGCTTCACAAGACAACAGCCCTGGCATGAACCAATCAGCTGGTGGTGGCGACTTCAATTTTGGTGATTTTGGCCCAGAACCAACTTTTAACCAATCTGAAGACATTCCATTTTAATCAATAATTGATTTGGATATTCACTTTTCAGACAAGCACTAGATTCTGAAAATAAAAAAGGCTTAAGTTTTAAACTTAAGCCTTTTCTTTTTTTAGAAACACCTTCACAATTTAAGCATGCGATTGACCAAGTTCTTGATCATGATTTTATTACTCAAGCTTACGGCGTGTACGATCTACCAGTCACCAGAACGTAAATCCTTTGAGTCCGAAAGCCCGACTTTTAAAGTTCAATCTCTACAAAGAATTTCATGCAGCCCTGATTCTGTTCAAACCTCGGCCAGTCAAAGCCGCCTTATTTCTATAAACAATAAATCGAGTCTTTGGGAACACATCGTTGAAAATAAATCCATCTATGAGTCGAATGAACTGAATAAGGAATATTGTATCTATGAAAATAAAAATTAATTTAATCGCTGTTGTTATATTAACCTTCGTTTCTGTCATCTCGCATGCAGGAACAGTGACTCAAGTGAAAAACAATAAAGTCATGCTGGAATTTGATGGAGAAACAGTCAGCGTCGGAGATCAGTTTTTTATTTTAAATTCAGACGGTAAAAAAGTCGCCATTGTCGAAATCACAGCGGCTAAAAATAAAAAAGCGCTAGCCAATGTTCTCAAAGGAAAAGCTGTCGTTGATGGTACAACACAAGCTAAGGATTCTTCGGGATCTGAAGGTGGCGGTTCAAGTTCTTCAGGTTCCTCTTCAACCACTGGCTCATCAAAATTTATTCGAAACGATATGACGCAAATTGCGTTTCACTTGAAATTGATGATGAATTCAATTTCGGCAAAACAACAGGATACCACTTTGCCGTTTCCGAATAAAGAAACGGTAGGCATGCAGGGGACTAATTTTGGTTTTGGCGCATCGGTCGATTATAAACTCATGAGCTGGCTCAAATTTCATGGATTACTGAGTTATGAAATGTTGGATGTTGCTGGAACTGCCAAATTTAATTCATGTGATGGAAAAACTTCAACAAATTGTAATGCATCGATCAGCTATTTTGGCTTTCAAGGCTTAGCTCGCTACGATATCACTAAATCAACTTTTAATTTATGGACAGGCGTCGGAGCTTCGACAAAATTTCCACTCAGTAAAAAATCAACGGCAATCAACACAGATGCCCTGAAACAATCTGATTCAGTCGTATTCGCCTTCGGCGCTGATTACCATCTGAATAACAAATCATTTATCCCAGCGACTTTTGAATACCATTATTCCTTGAATACATCAGAAGAAGTTCCAACGATTGACCACATGAGCTTTATGGTCGGCTACGGATTTAAATTCTAGTCAATTTACAACTGAGCGCTTAACTTAAGAGTTTGATTCAAGATTTTCGTCAACCGATCAGAAATTTGTTCTGACTTTGTTTGCTGAATTTGAATCAAAGCCTGCATCACTTTTTTATAATTTCTAAACGTCTGCAGACTTGCAGGATTCGTTGCTTCGAAGTGAGCTATGATCTGCCCCGCTGCAAATAGCCCCGTTGCCATTTCAAGATTGTTCTCAGAGATCAGCATTTTATGCAGATCAGATAAAACATCTTCATTCAGTTGATACACAGCTTGATTAATCAGTAAATTTCCTCGCGTGCGAAACGACTGATCATTGGGAATAATGAATGACTCCGCATGATCGACCACCACTTCAGCAAGTTTTTTGTTCGATAACAGTTCAACGATTGAGGCATTAATGCGACCTTGAATTTGCCTTGGAACATTTAAGACTATTTGAATACAAGACTCATCCCATTTTTCATTCGGGATCAAGTTTGATCCGACCATAATGATTTGCGCCAAAATATATTCAAAATGAATCAGGCTTTCTTTTTTGTTCTGAACAGCGACCACTGTATTCATCCAACTTGTGACTAATTCATTAGAACATACACGAACTTGAATTTGAGAAAGACATTGAAATATATTCTTTAACTGGCCTAAATCATTGATTTTTTGTATTTGATCTAAGAGAAAATAGATCGCCCGATCTGACTTGTAGTACTTCAGTAACTCAGGAAATTTTTCATAAGCGATTTCTATTTCTAAAAACTGATCAATCAAATAACCTTCGGCTTGCGGCATATTTTTAAACTCAAAAATTTCAGATTTTTCAGGCAAAGAGACCAAGTTTTTAAAAAGTGCAGCTTGTGGCAATAGGCAACTGACAATATTTCGGTCTTTCAGTTTCACAACATCTAAAAGTCTTGTCGTGTATGTCAGCGCATCGCCTGAAAATCCATAACCTGGAGCGCGCTTGCTGAAGACAATTTGCGAATCACTGATCCCCGCCTTGAGAGTGAATTTTCTTTTCTCACCCGAAAATTCAAACTCTTCATTTGAAAATTCACGCATCAAATCTCGGGCAAAAGCCAATGCGCGTAAAGCAGAATCGGATGTATCCGATTGATTTTTAAAAACGACGACGATTTCGTCACCAACTGTTTTTTCAAATAGACCGCCGTAACGCTGTAAGAGCTCGCAACCAAAGTCTTCGAGTTTTGTTGTCAGGACAGCTGTTGCATTTCTATGACCACTCGCTATCACTTTTGAAAATCCGTTTATATCGACTTTGACCACTGTTCCTAGGAATGCATAGGGAACTTGTTTTTGATGGGTTCTGATTTCATTCAGAATACTGAACTCGAGGGACGTTTCCAAAAGCTCTTGATCTTTGATCAGATCATCTGTTTTTTTGATCATCACGGCATTTGCAGAACGAATGATTTTCAGATCATGCAGTTGCAGCCAGCCGAAACATTTGTTGATGACTTTCAGCCATGTGGGATCCTGACCTCGCCGGCGAAATTGATTTTGGATAGATTCGGCCAAAATCAAAACTCCGCAGAAAATAAAAGCAAAGATAATATACAGAACAATCAAGACGTCCTTGATAATCGCATCACGAAGTAGCGGATCCGATTGAATGCGGTCCCACAGGCCCATCCGCGATTTCACCGCAGCTGCGACAACCCATTCAACTTCAGCATTTTTTTGTTTAAAGTAAGTGACTTCTAAAGATGAGTTAATCAAATGGGAGGCAAACTTACCAAGTGGAAGTTTGTCTTGAACGACAGATATGACATCTTGTTTTTTAAAACACTCGAGGTCATTCGTTTTCAGATTGTAAGCCGTCAGCGTCCCAGCGGCGAATTCGGCATCTAGGCGCTGGCAGGCATCGACATAGCGTGCGTCTTTGATATAGAAGTCGACAATATTTTTGGCATTTGAAATTCTCTGGGCTGTGTCTTGAATTCGACTGGTCTCGATACGCTCTAAAGTGTCCCGCACCGACCACCATGACATCGGAAAATAAATCATCAAAACAAAGAGCGATATCCGCGCCAGATCACCAAAGTATTTCATTGTTGTAGGATATCAGGTGTTTGTTTGTTTTTTAACGCGGAGTTTTAAGGGGCT
>JBPOIE010000042.1:0-13231 GCA_052034855.1 Bdellovibrionota bacterium
GTGAATTATCTCGTTGAATACAAGCTAAAAAATTCGGTAGGAACAGAAATAAAATCATTTCGTCGTATCGTTGTCAGTAACAAAGCTCCAAAAAATACAAACCCTGTCGTCACAGATATTTTTTCAAATGGAGTCAGTCTAATTGCTCCACTCCCATATGGTAGCATCGTTCAGTTGTCTTCCGATTTGTCTTCTGGATCTGCAGAAAGTTATCAGCTTCAAGATTTTAACGGAGTCACATCATCTCAAGTCGAGTTGATTTCAACCACATGGATGATTACTGACGGCGAGACAAAATACTTTAGATCTGACGTTGGACAAAGCAATGAATATACTTTGCCAGCGGCAGCACCTGCTGGAAGATCAGTTCATATTTTCGCTGTCGCTCGTGATAATCGGGGTGGAGTCACAGTGGTCAGGAAACAGTTTTAAAAGAGCGTATTTATAAATTATAAAACGGGTCGTTTTTATACTGGATAAATGGATCAAATTGAAATTTGGTCCATTCTTTTTTTCTATTGTATTTTTGCCAGCGCTCAAGCATCAATGAAATATTTGGTGTGACGCCTCCATTAAGAAGATGTTCGAGGAGTTCTTCGGGGATAGGTTTTTCTAAAGTCGCCCGGTTAAAAACAAATTTATTTGAACCAAATGATTTTTGTTTAATAAAATTTGAATCTGGATTTTCAAATTTATAATTAAATTCAGTAAAAATTATTTCCGATTCTTCTGTTTGTAAATATTTATTCTCTTTAAAGGGCGTTGAGAGGGCTTTTTGAATAGCTCTTAATGTATGAACTTTCAATATTGGGTCGGAGGATACTACTTTGACTGAGTTAAAATTGATGACTCCATTTTTTGAAACTGAAAATTGGACTCGAACGCGGCCAAAATGTTTCATTTGTGCAAGGATTGAGTCAAAGACTAAATGTGAATCTATGCTTTGATAAATGGCTCTATAAAACTCCCAATTTTGATTTTGATTTTTTCCAAAAACATCTTCGATGTTGTCATCAAAAAATCTTTCGTCGTAAATCCCACGAATGGTGGACGAACCATTTCCAAATTCAGAATTTCTTGAAACTCGGTTAAGTAAATCAGTTTTGTCAATGAGTCTTGGAAATAGACTCACTTTTCTATTTGAGGTTCTATCAGTGGTTGTTTTTTTTGCAAAATGTTGTTGTGTTTGGGTATCAGCTATTGATTGAACAACCTCAAATTCAATTTGAGAAGCAAATGTATCATTCTTTTCAAGCTCAGGACCTGCATAAAACAGAAATCCCCAAAAAACTAAAACATGAAGAACTAACGAAAAAGAATAAACGACAACAAGTCTAATTTTCATCTTCGAACTCATATGGCAACACTTGACGTGGGCCTTTACGATCAGGATGCAGTTCTAAGTGATGGGCACAGTTTTTAGAACACGTGTCCTTTTTCCATTCGAGCTCCGCACAAGCTTCGCAAATCAATTGGTGAGTGTCACAACGTTTGCAATCTATTTCAGTCGCCGCAGGTTGACCGCAATGCGGACAAAGGTCATAAATTTTTGAAGGTTGTAAATTTTGATCTACAGCCACGCGGTGATCGAAAACAAAACATTCGCCTTTGAACTGATCGTTGGGATATTCTTTCAGGTAATTGAGAATACCACCATCCAATTGATAGACATTATTATAACCCTGTTTATGCAGATCTAAAATTCCTTTTTCACAGCGAATTCCGCCGGTGCAAAAAATCAAAACTTTTTTCTCTTTAGAAATATTTTGTGATTCCATAAATTCTGGAAATTCGGTGAATTGATCCGTTTTTGGATTGATCGCATTTTCAAAAGTTCCAATTTTGGTTTCATACCAATTTCTGGTGTCGATCAGAACGATATCGTCTTTTTCTTTTTTCATGACATCGTTCCACTCGGTTGGACTTAAGTGAAAGTTTTTGCCGTCTGGAGGTCGCAATTCAGGAGTTCCTAAAGTCACAATTTCAGGGCGAAGCTTGATCACAAGTCTGCGAAACGGTGCCTTTTCCGCAGTTGAATCTTTAAAATTGAGTTTGTCTAAGTTAAAGTGAGTTAAAAGAGCCTGTTTATAATTTTCAAGATCTTGCGGGTTTTTTGCGGCGACCGTTGAATTAAAGCCTTCTTTGGCTAAAATGATCAGACCCAAGATATTATTTTTTTCAGCTGTTTCTTTAAAAAAAAGTTTGGCCTGTTCGACATCTGGGATATCGATAAATTTGTAATATGCTGTAATAAAATATGTATGAGTTTTTGATGACGGTGTCATGAGTCATTCCTTTCGTGTTCAACCTGAGGCTCCAAACCACAATGAGTTGAAAAAAATGAGTGTTTTAATATGTTATTCGTTAAATGGACTAACTAATAGGCACAATAATCAAAACTGAACAAAAAGGTCAAGGCATTACTGATTGAAAGACTTAAAAAATCGGCTTATATTCTGAGCCTTATGTCTGTCGTAAATCCCATTGATCAAAAAGAAATTGAACGCCGCCGAACGTTTGCAATTATTTCGCATCCGGATGCTGGTAAAACAACGTTAACTGAAAAATTATTATTTCACGGTGGAGTCATCCACGAGACCGGTGAAGTTAAAGGTAAAAGTGGATCAAAAGCTGTCACATCTGATTGGATGGAGCTTGAACGGCAAAAAGGAATTTCGATCACGTCCAGCGTGATGACATTTGATTTTGATAGTTTACGTGTGAATTTATTGGATACTCCAGGACATAAAGACTTTTCTGAAGATACGTACCGCGTTCTGATGGCTGTTGAAAGCGCTTGTATGCTGATTGACGTTGCCAAAGGGGTCGAGGATCGTACAAAAAAATTATATGATATTTGTCGCTACAGAAATATTCCTATTTTTACCTTCGTCAATAAATTGGACCGTGAAGGAAAAGATCCACTCACTTTGATCGATGAAATTGAAAAGACTTTAGGAATGCAATGTTATCCGGTGACTTGGCCTTTAGGTATTGGTTCTAGATTTAAAGGGATTTACAACCGGATGAACAAGAAAGTTTATTTCTATGATCAACGCCGTGAAGATGATTTGGCCGTTGAAGAATTTGACTTCTCAGGTCCGCAAGATCCGATCTTAGAAAAATACTTAGATTTTGAAACATTAGCTCAAGTCCGCGATGAACTCGAACTGATTGAAAGTGCTCTTCCACCTTTTGATATGGACGAATTTTTAACAGGAAAAATCAGTCCTGTGACTTTTGGTTCGGCAAAACAAAATTTCGGCGTGGATACATTCCTTCAATTTTTTACAAAATACGCGCCAGGGCCTAAGTCTCATACGACAAAAAAAGATGTCGAAATACTTCCGACCTCTGATAATTTCACAGGTTTTGTTTTTAAAATTCAAGCCAACATGGATAAACGTCATCGTGATCGAATTGCTTTTATCAGGATTTGTTCAGGAAAATTTGAACGTGGGATGAAAGTCAATCACGCCAGACTTGATCGCGAACTTCGTTTGTCGTACTCAAGTCAGTTTATCGCTGCGGACAAAGAAACAGTGGATGTGGCCTATGCTGGTGACATTGTTGGTATCGGGGATACAGGAAACTTTGCGATCGGGGACAGTGTTTCATCAAGTGGGAAAATTCAATTTGATGATATTCCGAAATTTGCTCCAGAATTATTCGCGAAGCTCACTGTGCGTGATGCTCTGAAACGTCAAAAATTACATCAAGCTCTTGTTCACTTATCTGAAGAAGGTGCCATTCAATTATTTATTGATCCTGTGATCGGGAATCAAGAGTACATCATCGGAGCGGTCGGAGAGCTTCAATTCGAGGTTCTGGTCCATCGTTTAATGGACGAGTATAATCTTGAAGTAAAGCTGAATCGTTTGTCTTACGGTGTGGCTCGTTGGCCACGTGATGCAGCCGGAAAAGCTGTTTCCGTTCTTAAAGGTAATTTTAATTTGTACCGTGATATGATCGATCAACCTGTACTGTTATTAAATCAAGAATGGGATCTCAACTGGGCTAAAAAAGAAAATCCAGATGTTGAATTTGCTACGAGTATTGCAAGAGCGAGATAATAGATCGGAAAAAATATTGATGAACGCATTAGATATTATTAATTTAAAAAAAACTTATATTCAAAATGCTGATAAAAAAGTAGAAGCCTTGAAAGGGATCAACTTTGAAATCCGTCCTGGCGAAATTTTTGGTCTTTTGGGTCCCAATGGTGCAGGTAAAACGACACTGATCAATTCAATCACGACACTCGAGACTCCGACATCGGGTGATGTTCGAGTTTTTGGAACGAGCGTTCTAGAAAACCCACTAACAACTAAAAAAAGTATCGGAATTGTACATCAAGAAATTATCAACACTGGTTTTTTTGATGTTCTTGAGATTCTCGATTTTCAATCGGGTTATTATGGTCTGATAAATAACAATGCTCGAATTCAGTATTTAGTTCAAAAATTATCTTTAGATACTCATGCGACAAAAAAAATCAAACAACTCTCGGGTGGTATGAAACGTCGCTTGATGATCGCGAAAGCTCTGGTACATTCACCTCGTTTGTTATTGTTGGATGAACCTACAGCAGGCGTTGATGTCGAACTTCGTGAATCTTTGTGGTCTTTTGTTCGTGAACTCAAAAAAGAAGGAATTTCTGTGTTACTCACGACTCATTACCTCGAAGAGGCCGAGGCTTTGTGTGACCGCATTGGTATTATTAATAAAGGTGAACTTATTTTCTGTGGAACACCCAAAGAAGTGATCGCCAAGTATTCAACGAAAAAAGTTTCTCTCAAAACAAAAGATGGCCGAAGTTTAAATTTGATCGATTCAGCATCAAAAGAGCTCGCTGCTATTTTACAGGAAAATCAGATTGCATTTGCTGATATCGTCGATATTCAAATTACTGAAGGAAAACTTGAAGAAGCTTTTACAAAAGTGGTGAATTTATGATCCAAAATTCAATTGTACCTGTTTCTATGGTTCCATTTTTTACTTTAGTTAAAAAAGAAGTGAAACGATTCATGAAAGTGATCGTGCAAACAGTCGTAAGCCCGATCGTGAGTTCGTTTTTATATCTTTTAGTTTTCGGAGTTTCATTAGGAAACAGTGTGACACTTAAAAACGGAGTTCCATACTTAGCGTTCTTGATTCCAGGGCTTATGGTGATGGGTCTTATTAATAATGCGTTTCAGAATTCTTCTTCATCGATCGTCACTTCGAAATTTTCGGGTGATCTTGAAGATATTCGTGTTGCCCCCGTAACTCATAACCAAATCATCTGGGCCATGGGCATCGGCGGAATCATTCGCGGTGGCATCGTTGCACTAATTACTGGTGTCGTAGGTTCTGTGTTTCATTATATCCAACGGGGCGAATTTCTTTTAATCACTCATCCCTTTTGGGCGTTGTATTTTGTGATTACGGGGGGCTTAATTTTCGCTTTTTGTGGAATTTTTGTCGCATTTTTGGCAAAAACTTTTGACCAACTTTCAGCCTTTTCGACATTTATATTATTGCCTTTAACATATCTAGGTGGAGTTTTTATTTCGATTGAAAATCTTCATCCAATTTGGCAAACAATCTCGCATGTAAATCCACTCTTTTATTTAATAAATGGTTTTCGATTTGCAATTTTGGGCGACTCTGATGTGGAGCTGGTGACATCGGTTCTGGTCACGGCGGTGGCCGTCAGCATAACGTATGTTATGGCACAAATTGCGCTTAAAAAAGGTTCTTTTAATCGCTGGTAGTTATTAGACTACGAGAATGGAACCATAACTTATAACTAAGGAAAAAAAATGAAAAAATATTTAATCGCTCTTTCAATAATCCTGTCGATTCCATTGGTGACTTTGGCATCTATCGTAAAATATTCAGACAGCAATCAACAGTTTGAAGGCCAGTTTTTAAAATCAAAAAAAGCGAAAGCCCCGGCGGTTCTTGTTGTTCATAATTGGATGGGTGTGACTGAAGAGACTTTGAAACAGGCCAAGCGTTTTCAAGATTTAGGTTACAATGTCTTCTTAGCAGACATTTATGGAGCAGGTGTTCGTCCTAAGGACTCCGCTGAAGCCGGTAAGACTGCAACGATTTACAAAACTGATCGTAAATTATTTCGTCAACGTCTTGATTTAGCTTATCAAGAAATGTTGAAGCAAAAATCAGTTGATGCGAACCAAACAGCAATCTTAGGTTATTGTTTTGGTGGAACTGCAGCCTTAGAAGCCGCAAGAAGCAATCCAAAATTAAAAGCTGCCATTTCATTTCATGGTGGATTGGATAGTTTAAATCCAGCAGAAGGGGCAAATATCAAGTCAAATGTTCTTGTTTTACATGGTGCAAATGATCCCTATGTTGCAGCCAAGGATATTGAAGCTTTTGAAAAAGAATTGCGCGACAACAAGGTTCAATTTGAACTGATTAAGTTTTCAAACGCAGTCCATAGTTTTACTGAAGTTGCTGCGGGTAATGATAATTCAAAAGGTGCGGCCTATAACAAAATTGCTGATGAAAAATCTTTTCAATATGCGAAGACGTTTTTAGCTGACAGCTTTAAATAGTTTATTTAAATAAATGACCACCTAGTGAACATTAAGGATCAAAAATGATTTTCGAAGGACTTTCAGATAAAATTTTAGGCTCCATCAAAAAACTGAAAGGTCAGAGTCAAATCTCTGAATCTAATATTGAGGATGCAATCAAAGAAATCCGAATGAGCCTTCTCGAGGCCGATGTTCACTTTAAAGTGGTCAAAAACTTTATAGATAAAGTCAAAGCAAAAGCCCTCGGTGCTGAAGTTTTAGCGAACGTCAATCCAGGTCAGCAATTTATTAAAATTGTGCATGACGAACTCGTGCAAACTCTTGGTGGCGGCACTGTTGATGTGAACGTTCGTGAAAAATTATCAGTTATTATGATGGTGGGTTTGCAAGGTGCTGGTAAAACCACATCCACTGCGAAACTTGGCTTGTATCTACGTCAAAAATTATCAAAAAAAGTGGGATTTGTTCCTGTTGATGTCTATAGACCCGCGGCCATTGATCAATTGCAAACTTTAGCAAAACAAAATAATTTTTTGTGCTATCCTTCAAAAGTCGGAGATAAACCTCAAGATATTTTAAAAGCGGCGATTGCTTGGGCGCAAGCTGAAATGATTGATGTCCTTTTGGTCGACACTGCTGGTCGTTTACAAATCGATGATGCTTTGATGACGGAACTTGAAGATCTTAAAAAAATAATTACACCAACTGAAATTTTACTCGTTGCTGATGCAATGCTGGGACAACAGTCAGTGAGTGTCGCTGAAACATTTCATCAAAAGATGAATCTGACAGGTCTTGTCCTGACCAAAGTAGACGGTGATGCGCGTGGTGGTGCAGCGTTATCAATTCGTGAAGTCACGGGTATCCCCATTAAATTTTTAGGTATCGGCGAAAAAGTTTCAGCTCTTGAAGTTTTTCATCCGGATCGTTTAGCAGGTCGAATTTTAGATATGGGTGATGTTTTGACTTTAGTTGAACGCGCACAAGATGTGATCGATCACAAAGAAGCTGAAAGATCTGCAAAACGGATGATGAATAATGAATTTACGTTCGATGATTTTTTAGCTCAAATTCAGCAGTTAAAAAAATTAGGTGGTATGGAGTCGATGTTGAAATTTTTGCCTGGGATGGGTGAGATTTCGAAACAAATGAAAAATATGACCCCTCCAGATGATGAAATTAAAAAAATTGAGGCCATTATTCGTTCAATGACGCTGCAAGAACGAGCAGATCACCGGATTCTAAATGGCTCTCGGCGTCAAAGAATAGCAAAAGGATCTGGGACTCAGCCTCAGGACATAAACAAATTGGTAAAACAGTTTGAAGAGGCTAAAAAAATGATGTCTGGTATGATGAAAATGGGTCTTGGAGGCATGATGGGTGGCGGTGGTAAACCTAACCGCGGCAATCCATTTGCTGGCCGAGGCGGCGGAAAGGGAATGAAATTTCCTTTTTAAGTGGTGTTTATTGTGCTTTATTTATTTTTTGATTGATCTTGGTTGTAATAAGTTATAAAAAATGACTCTTGTTTTATTAATTATGAAGGAAAGGTTCCCATGGTTGTTATCCGTTTAGCTCGCGTAGGCTCAAAGCATGATCCAAAGTACAGAATCACAGTTGCAGATTCTCGTAAATACGTTACAGGAAAATTTATTGAAGTTTTAGGTACTTATATTCCAACGCCAATGGGCAAGCAGACTAAAGTCACTTTGAATGTTGAAAAAGCTAAAGAATGGTTAACTAAAGGTGCACAACCTTCTGAAACTGTTCGTAAAGTTTTAAAACTTGGTGGCGTAGAGTTAAAAGCTCGTAAGAAATCACCATCTAAAACAAAAGTTAAAACAGCTAAGAAATAGTATTTGTTTCTCAGCATAAATAACTGAAAAGCCCAATGATATTGGGCTTTTTTATTTTTTTATGCTTAAACAAAATTATCTTGAGAAATGATGAAATTTTTGCCAAACTACACGTGAACTCAAGACCTGATCAATCACATCATCAATCATTAGCTAAGGGGTTGTAATGGATAATTTAAAAGAACTTGTTGAGCACATGGCAAAAGCATTAGTCGATAAACCGGATAATGTTGTTGTTGATGAGATTCCTGGACAACAAACGACTTTATTGGCTCTTAAAGTTGATAAAGAAGATCTTGGTAAAGTGATCGGTAAGCAGGGTAAAACAGCTGCAGCGATGAGAACAATCATTCGCGCTGCGGGAACAAAGCTAAATAAACGATACCACTTAGATATCGTTGAATAATTAGCCGCTATCGAATAAAAAACATTTCAACGAAAAAGGAGTCTTCGGGCTCCTTTTTTTATTTAAATGAAACGGATATTATGACTGAAAATCGACTCGTTGGAAAAATTAAACAAGCACACGGTTTACGTGGTGAAGTCTATATTTTGATTTTTTCAAAAGATATTAGTTGGATCAAGAAACTCAAAGAAGTGAGTCTGAATCAGTCTGGAAAAACAAAGACGTTTAAAGTGCTTAAGGCAAAACCTTTTAAAGATGGCTTCATTGCCTCTTTGGATTCGATCATAGATCGAAACCAGTCTGAAGCGCTCGAAGGTTCTGAAGTTTGGCTAGAATCAAAGTTGTTTAAGTCCGAACCGTCTGAAACTCCCTATTTAATTGAAGTTCAGAATTTTTCAGTGATCGATCGGACTTTAGGCGAACTCGGTCAAGTAACAGATTTTTCATTTAATGGATCGCAAGACTTATTGATTGTGACATCTGATAATGGATCAGTTTTTGAAATTCCATTTGTGGATCAATTTGTATTAAAAATTGACTCAGATCAAAAGGTGCTTTCAGTCGATCTGCCTGAAGGTTTAGTCGAGATTAATTCGTCTGCGAATGAATCTCCGAACGATGGTCAAGATGATAATCAGGATCAAGATTAAATCCATGAAGAAAATTTCTTTTTCATATTTAACATTATTTCCAGAGCTCATTCGGCATTATTTGTCAGATGCACTTCTTCATAAGGCTCATGAAAAAGGTCTTTTGAAATTCAATGTCGTCAACCTCAGGGATTTTTCTAAGAATAAATATAAATCTGTCGACGATACAGCCTATGGTGGTAGCGACGGAATGGTCATCGAAATGCAACCATTGATTGATGGTTTGAATCTGATCAAAGATCAAATTCCTGCAGGTCAAAAAACACTGGTGATTTATTTATCTCCTCAGGGAAAACGTTGCGATCACGAAAAGATTTGTGAGCTTGCGACTTATGATCATTTGGTTTTTATTTCAGGTCGTTATGCAGGCGTAGATCAAAGATTTATATCTGAGTTTGTCGATCAAGAGCTCTCTATTGGCGATTATGTCCTGTCTGGCGGAGAATTACCTAGCCTCGTTTTGACAGAATCGATATCTAGACAAATTCCTGGAGTTATAGGTGATCAAAAATCTGCAGAGCGCGATACCTTTTCCGAAGACTTGAATGGTCTCCTTGAGGCTCCGCAGTTTACAAAACCTCAGATTTTGAATGGTGTCGGGGTCCCAGATATTTTAACCAGCGGTCATCATCAAAAAATTGCTGAGTGGACCAAGTACTTATCTATTTTGGTGACCTTGAAGAAGCGTCCCGATTTGCTAGAGAAAAAATCTGAAATCAATTGGTTGATGGTGAGCGAGTACTACAAAACGATTTCGCAAGTAGATAAAAAAACTTTAAATATTGAAAAATTAGATGAGCAACTTTTTTTAAAAACAAGCACTTGCAGTCTAACGGCAAAGTTAAAAACTAAGGAAAGCAAATAATGGAATTTTTAAGACGGAAAGCTCCTTTAGCCGTGGCACTTTTGCATTATCCAACGATTGATCGGCAGGGCGAACTCATAGCCACGAACATTACAAATTTTGATATTCATGATATTGCCAGAGCCTGCCGTGTGTATGGTGTAGATCGCTATTATCTAGTTCATCCGCTGAAGGATCAGCTCATGTTTGTTGAGCGGGTTTTGGATCATTGGAGAACCGGAGAAGGTGCTAAGTTTAATCCCATGCGCCGCACAGCTTTGGTAGATGTCCGAACAGCTGAAAATGTTGATAAGCTAAAGGTCGATTGGGGTTATCCAGAGGCTAAAATTGTAGCAACTCATGCTCGACAGCTTCCAGGGCAGGAGAAGTTTACCTTTCAAAGCTTTAAAAACGAGCTGGAAACGTCTGAAACACCATATATTTTGGTTTTTGGAACAGGTTTTGGATTAACGCAAGACTTTATGAAAACATGCTCAGCTGTTTTAGAGCCGATTAAAGGGCAGTCCAAAGACGATTATCGTCATTTAAGTGTCAGATCTGCCGTAAGTATCTGTCTTGACCGACTGTTAGGGACGTGATAACACATTAAGTCTTCAATTTAAAGATTAAGGGATTAAGGAATAAATATGGCAAAAGCTGCAGCAGCAAAAACGACAAAAGCGACAAAAGCGAAGAAAACTCAAAAAGCCTCTACAGGTGTTGAAACAAATCTTGTTCGCCGCGTGACTAAATCAAAAACAACAAATTCAAAAATCGCCGCATTCTCTCCTGGTGACACTGTTAACGTTTACGTAAAAGTTGTCGAAGGCGAAAAAGAACGTGTTCAGCTTTACAAAGGCGTTGTTACTAAAATTCAAGGACATGCTCACAAAATGTTTACAGTTCGTAAAATTTCTGCAGGCATTGGCGTTGAAAGAACTTTTCCATTTTCATCTCCAGCAATCGATTCAGTTGAGTTAGTAAGTACAGGACGCGTACGTCGTGCAAAACTTTACTACCTACGTGGTCTTGATGGTAAAGCAGCTCGTATCGAGTCAACTTTAGCAGCTCCAGTTTCGAAAGAAACAAAAACTGAAGAGTAAATCCGAATTTAAAATTTCAGATCTTGATCTTTCAAAGACTCCATTGATTGGAGTCGATGAAGTTGGTCGAGGATGCATCGCCGGTCCAGTATGTGCCGGCGTTGTTGTTTTTAATGATAAAAATCTGCGTCCTGTAGATTTAGCGACTTATATCGACTCTAAAAAAATTCCTGAACACAAACGTGTTTCGATTTCAGATCAGATTCAAAAAGACCACCATTTCGCATTAGGTTGGGCCAGTGAAGAGGAAATTGATGAATTGAATATTCGTCAAGCGACGCTCCTTGCAATGAGTAGGGCCGTTCTGGCGATCCATCAGAAAATCGACATCTCCAAAGGAACACTCCTTGTCGATGGTCGAGATATTATCCCTGCTTTGATTCCGAAATTCGAAAATCTAACTCAACATGCAGTTATTGCAGGCGATCGTCACGTGAAACAGATTTCTGCAGCTTCTATTGTTGCAAAGGTAGCCAGAGACCAATTGATGTCAAAATTATCTGTGGAATATCCCGCGTATGGTTTTGAAAAGCACAAAGGGTATGGCACAGAGGTGCATCGTGAAGCCGTTCAAAAATTTGGAGTGTTGTCTGTCCACCGAAAATCATTCGGTGGAGTTAAAGAATTTATCTAATTCACAGCGAGGCCTTTGGGCTGAAAAAAATGTCCATGATTTTTTGATCGCAAAAAAATGGATTTTAGTTTCAGAAAGGCAAAAATATCAATATGGTGAAATTGATTTCATTTTTCAAAGAGACGACCAAGTCGCAATCATTGAAGTTAAATATTTACACAATCCTTGGATGTCATTTCAAAGATTATCAAGTGGACAACTTCAGAGACTAAGAAATAACTTTTTTAATTTAAGACACACTAAGTTTAAGAATTATGAAGTTAAATTATTTCTGTGTTTTGTCGACTGTCAAAAAAAAATTGAGTGGCTCGATTTAACAGAATAAAGCAGTATTTACTTAGTAGGCCAGTTTTAATTCCGCCGGTGGAATAACCTTTGTTGGTTTGCCATCAAATGAGAAATCAAAACGAAAACTCCATTTTTCAGCGCCTCCAATTTTTTGATCACGGAATATATTTATACCCCAACATTCTCCGGGTGGTTTAAACTGAGCAATCATCGAATGCATTTTGAGTCTTGAATCCGTTGATCTATTATCACTCGTATCAATCACAACTCCGGTTAATAAATTTAAATAAGGTGTGACAAATCCAATAGCCAAGGCGAGATCGTCAACTTTTGTCGATGCATTGATTCGATTTGAAACGTAGCCAATTTTTAAATACTGACCTGATAAGTTCTGATAAGTCAGTGACGATGTTGAGTCCGTGGCGAAAGCATAAGGAGAATACTTAATTTGCTGATCGAAGCTAAATGAATTCAGTGTCATATTCAAAGTGCCGTCTAAGGTTGAAAGAGGTTTGTTGATATTATCCTTGGCCACTGTTTGGTAGAGATCATAGGACTGACTGACATTGAAGGTTAAAATCGGCGTATAAGAAAGATCCTTTAAATTTTTTTTAATCACACGATTGAGGATAGAGAATTTGATAATATGTTTTTCATAAATCCTATCGTTGATGTCAAACTGTAAACTATTTTGCTCGTTGCTGTTTATGTCGGTGTCTTTGATTTGATCTGAAGATTTGAATGGAGTATCGCTATCTTGAAACCCTCCGAAAAACGGATGAGTTTCATGATCGATCCATGGAATCCAAGTGTAAGTCAATTCAGGGATAAGTTCGTGTTTGTATTTAACGGGACTCGTTGTAGATTCTGAATCATAAATGTTATACAGCTTGCTTCGTGAC
>JBPOIE010000046.1:0-48131 GCA_052034855.1 Bdellovibrionota bacterium
GTTCTGAATTCATTCGGGTTTAAAACCCAAATCCAGTCATCCCAAAAAAAACTTTGATTTAAAACAAGAAAACCGTGCAGAATAATGTAGCAGAAAAATATGTTGATGTAAGGCAACCAAGATTTCAGAGTATCAGATTTTACGTCAATTTTCATAAGGCTCAAAACACTAACCTCAACAAAATGAATTCACAATGTAATTTTACCAATCTGATTTTGTATTTGGTTTAATAGAGTTCCTGCTTCGATAGTGCTCAAATTAATTGGATGAACGACGGCAACGGTACCGTGATTTGAATACTCCGTAACTAAAGTCGATGGATACGACACAAGCAAGTCGACAGCCGGATAAAACAAGGGATTATCAATCAAGACCCACTGTTGATTTAAGACGGTCTGATGCGGCGCGCATGTGGGGTGCGGTTTGTAATAAGCTCTCAATGACGTGGATTTTAACAACTCTTGAAATAAATAAACTTGGAGGTCTTCGCACAAAGGATGTCCCACAAACAAAATGGTGGCTTCACTCGTTTTTTCTATAGGATGAAGACTAATTTGTGGCTTAAAAAAATGTATTGTTATCGGCAAATCAGAATCAATAATTGATGATTTGAAAACGGCGGCAGATTCATTATCATAAACATAAATCGAAGATACAAATCTTAATTTATATTTCATTTTGTAGGTCTGAATTTGAGTTGAACTTTGTGCTGTTAAGCTTCCTAAAAGACCATGTTGAACAATCGCTAGCTCAGATTTGTTTCCGGTATTGCTCCTTAATCTTGAAACCACAAAATCAATCAATACGGCCCAACGGTCAAAGTGCTCTGATGTCAAAAAATTTGTTTGTTTTAACTTAGCCAATGCAATTCGCGTAAGAAACCAATAATAGGCAGTGTAACCCTGCAAAAGGGATTTCGAAGTTGTTTTTGTTCTCCACAGATCAAAAACCGACTGACATGACAAAGTGAAAGCCTTAAAAAAATCCATAAACTCGAGCATAGAATACAAACTGTAATACTTTGACTGAGTATTTGATTCTTTTAAATTCAACCAAGGAAGATGAATCCAAGCTGCTGGTTCTCGGCCCAGGCTATTTTTGTTTATGACTTCGAGAGCACGACTTGAAAATCCTAGGCCAAATTCAGATTCAGTATTCATCTCATCTAAACGATTGGGTGTATTTAAGAACGAACGAAAACTCTTGATCAACTGGTATGTAAAAAACAAACCAAAGCCTCCACATAACCAAAAGAGACGAATTATCCATCCAAGGGTAAATAAAATAAAGTTATACCTTTTGTACTCAGACAGCCATTTGGCAGGACGTGGTAAAAAATAAAATTCACTAGGACTGACATCATACAATTGATAGATGCGTTCATCATTACACATCTCGTTTTCAATTGCTGATCTAAATTCGTTTAAATATGACATCAGACCTTCTGGCGTTCTTTAAAATAAATATCTTTAAATAAAAATAAAACAAAAACCATAAATGGATACATATAAAAATCAACATGATTATATAAACTACCTCTTAAATGAGAAATAAGGAAAATACTCATCAGAAAGCTAACGACCCAATGACCCAAAGAATTCAGCTTAAGAGCACGTCCATAAAAGAAACCCACCAGCATTAAATACACAACAATTAATGGCAAACCGCCAAAAAACATAAAATTCAAATATAAATCTGTCTCTACGGGCCACTGCTCGGTAGCTCGAATCTGCCAGGCTGATGGGACATAAATATCTGTTAAATAGTGATTCATATCGTAATACATATCTGGTTTAGCTAATCCAAAAGGTGTTTGAAACTTAACGAATGGTAAAAAGAAGGTGGTTAAAAATTGAGGTGGGAAATCTCTGATAGATACAGCCAAATTTTCTAGGGCTGAAAAATAATTTAAAGAATATTCTATGATTACTCTTAAACTTCTCCAATTTAAATTTCTGAAATAAAGACCTAAAATGAAAATACAAACAAATGAAAAATACAACAATACTGACTGTAGACCAAACAGTCTCATGGACCTTAACCATGGCAATAAAGTTAAAACAATCAACAAAGATATTTGCAACTTACTACCGTGGACTGGAGACGTGATTAAAACCCAAATTATAAATAACAAAACTTGCCAAAATTTACCGTTTTGATAAGCGGCATAACCTACAAGCGAAGCCAATATGATTGATGAAAAGTGACTTAATACCACATAAACACCAGACCCAGCTCTTTCTAAAAAGGCATCCCCTGGCGACTGTAACCATTTTGAAAATCCGCCACTCGAAAGAATAATCATTAGAATCATCAACGAAGATAGAAAATAAAGAGTCGTTATATAGTAATTGAGGTTTTTTAATTGAAGTAACTCAAATCGAAATCGAAAATCATTTTTTTTAAACCTGACACCCAACCTGATACCTAAAACCAAACTCAGCAAACCTATACTGAATATTGTATAAGCAAAAGCAATGGCTAAATTATACTCCGAACGAATAAAGACATCGATATACCTTGTCGCGAAAATCGGCGCTATGATAAACCACAGTCCGTAATAGGCGTAGAAAATAGATAGCGGTGAAAAGATACGCTGAGGCCTCTGCACTAAAAAACTGATGCAGAAAAAAAATATGAAGCATATAAACGTAGGCCCACTCAAGGCAAACGATGCCCACACACTCAAAAGACCTAGTAAGGTGACAACAACTAATAACATAAAGTTTAAAAAATATAATCCCTGTTAATTGAATGTGTGTCACTAATAAGATATAATTATTTCATCTAAACAGGAGCATTCTTGGCGAATCTAATAAATGTTGCATTGCGAGGCATAACTTTATTCAGTAAATTTATTCTGATCTTTTTTATGGCTAAATATTTAGATCCTGAGCAAGTGGGCCTCTATGGACTTTTAACTGCGACAATTGGATATGCATTTTATTTTTTAGGTTATGAGTTTTATACTTTTTCAAATCGCGAACTCATTAAAAAATCACAAAATGAATGGGCCCGTATTTTAAAATCACAAGCTGTATTTACAGCTCTGATGTACCTCATATTCCTGCCTTTTATGGCCCTCATTTTTGTCTTTGGTCTATTACCCAGCAACATCGCACTTTATTTTTTTGGGTTGCTTCTTGTTGAACACGCATCACAAGAGTTTAATCGACTTTTTGTTGCCGCTGGAAAGCCTTTGCTCGCAAGTCTTATCTTATTTATTCGATCTGCTATTTGGGTTTATGTTGTAATTATAATGATGTTCTTAAGCGAAAGTACAAGAAGCCTGGAGTTTGTACTGCAAAGCTGGATGGCAAGTGCATTTTGTGCATGTCTCATTTCAGCTTATGTGATTTACAAAATGAATCTCGAAGGCTGGAGGAACACGATAGATTTCAAATGGATTCGGCTTGGCGTACTCAAAGCTACACCTTTTTTTCTTGCCGCAGCAGCTATTCGCGGTCTGTTTACTATCGACAGATACTGGATGGAGTCACTGACCGATCTAAAAACAGTTGGAGCTTATGTTTTATTTATGAGCATATCTAACGCACTCATTTCCTTTCTCGATTCAGGAGTTTTTGTTTTTAGTTATCCACGTTTGATTAAAGCCATTGAAAACCATGACCCGGTCGATTTCAAAAAAACTTTGAAAAAATTAAGTTTACAAGTAATTTCATTTTTAGTTTTGTTTACAGTCAGCACATTATTATTACTTAAACCAGTTCTGATACTTCTCGGCAAACAGCACTATATTGATCAAGGATGGATGTATCCCTACCTTTTAATGGCAACTGCAATTTTTAGTTTGGGATTAATTCCGCAATATGGACTTTATGCACAAAACAAAGATCAGCAAATTGTCATCGGTAATATACTGAGTTTTGTTATGTTTTTATTAAGCACAACAATTGCCTCAAAAATTGTACCTGATGTGGCTGTCATTATTGGCCTCAATGTATCACTATTTTTCGGATCAGCGTGGTGCACATTTATGTTCTTTAAAAAGACACCTAAAGAGTATCTATCTCGCTAGTTTTTGTCGTTTGCGAATATGTACGTAAAAAATAATAAACAGCATATGCGATTCCAATACATAATCCCTGCACAATAAGTCGAGCATTAAAAATGCCACCTCGTGCAACTAGTGAAAATGCACATCCAGAAAAGATAAACATGAATCCTAAAAATCGCGTATTCACAGAACGTCGAAATAAAGCTAATAAAAACATAACTTGAGCTAAAATGACAACCGGCCAGTCCAAATAAAAAGCCCAACGACCAAGGTGCATGATCAAATTTGCTTTCAATGGAAATGTAATATTTGTTCCGCGAGCCGCAACATCAGGATAAAGCTCTACTGTTTCTGCCGAAGAAATTGGTTTATTTGGCATTATAAAACGCGGAACGAGAACAGTTAAAGCATCTTTGAATGCGTAGGCACCGGGTGTGAAATCACCTTTATTTAAACCTCGTAGTACATCATCAATAATAAATGCAGCATTATAATTTAACTCTTCATAGCTATCAGTGGGTTTTTGACTGAGTTTAACGACATTTGAGGATATAACAGATTTTGCTTCTTTAGGCGGAGGCGCTCTAAGTCCAGTGACTGTGAAATAAGAACTTCCAATCACCAAAACTGAAACCAAGGATGCTTGAATAAAAGCTTTCCAAGTGACACTTTGACCGATCAACAAAGTTAAAAATGTGACATTGAATAAAATCAAAAGTCCACGTCCGCCAGACACAGAAACGATCAGGATATTGATAAAAAGAAATAGACTATTTAATTTCGTCACTCCACCAAAGTACATATCAATCAAAATTGTATAGATTATGATGTAACAAAGTAAAATCATCCATGCCAATCCAATTGTATTTTGAAAATAATAGGCATCAAAATTATGAATCAAGAATTGGAAATCCAGCGTCCCGAGAACACGGTAAACACTCGAGCAAATAAGAACAAGCGTACAAACGGTTAATGAAAACAAAGTAACAACAGAGATATTTTTATTTGCAGTTACAAATGTCTTTCGAGTCTTGAATTTCATCGCTAACTTGTATGAAATAAAAACAGAACTGATGATCAAAATCAATTCAATCAAATAACCTTTAGGATCATACACATGTGATAAATATGGATAATTTTCTGTTTTAAGATGTCTGAAAACAAATAGACTTTGATAAAAAAAATAGCACCCAATTGGTCCTAAAATATAAAATAAAACTAATTTAACTTTGTCAGAAATCATTATTTTTCTCTAGTCTATTTTAGTCACTCTACGATTATGTAGATAGTTGTTTACATCTATAGATTGTAATCTATATCTATGCCCCGTTAACCGTCTATCTTTTTAACTTAAAGCAGATAAATATATTGCCTAGTATCTAGTCAAAAACAAGAGCTATCGGATTTAAGACTTCACGTCATTTTAAGAACAATAAACTAAAATTTGAACACATTACCAAACCGTCAGTCCGCCATCCACTATCAAGTTCTGCCCCGTCACATATGATGAACTTTCAGAGGCCAGAAAAATAAGTGCTCCTAACAGTTCATCAGCTTGTCCCATTCGATTCAGTGGAACTCGGGCTGAGTATTTATTTTTAAAAACATCATTCTGACCACTTTCGATTCCACCTGGAGTTAATGTATTCACGCGAATACCTTGTGCACCCCAATACGAAGCCAAATAACTGGTCAGTCCGACAACAGCTGCTTTTGAAGCCGAGTACACTGCTGGTGAACTAATTTGTCGATCCAAATATCTTGAGCCTTCATATATACGTTGATCCGGAGCTACAACGCCGTAAACAGATCCCGTTTGTATAATGCTGCCTTTGATTTTATTGTGGACCATATGGCGACCAACATGTTTTGCCAGCAAAAATAAAGCGTCCACATTGACACTCATAATTTCTCGCCAAGTTTCTAATTGGAAATCTTCGAAAGAATCAAAAAAACGATCCAAACTAGATCCTTTCGTTGCCGCATTATTATGGAGCACATGAATATGTCCAAAATCTTTTTCAATCTGCTGGATCACACGAGTCACTTCAGATTCTTTGGAAATATCACATTGATAACCTTGAATTTTTTGCGAATATTTTAGACTGAGTTTTTGAGTCAATTGATCAAGTTGTTGTTGATTTTGATCTATCATCGCTAATTGCGCTCCGGCTTCAACCAGCCCTTCGCAAAAAACTTGTCCTAAAATACCTGTAGCCCCTGTGATTAAGACGTTTTTTCCATCCAGACGAAATTTATTCATAGTTTCTTCTTTCCAAAAGATAGGTCACAAATTGAAAATCAAGTTCACTGTCGATATCTAAAGATCGTTCCTCGGGCATTTCAAACAAGATCGTTTGTGCTTGAATCACTTTTTCTGATTTCAGTAATGATTCACGAGTCCAAATATAAATCGAAGCATTCATATCAAAACAAACCGGAGAATCTTGTCGACGCAAAATCGGACGATCAGATTTTCCAGCCAATTCAATATAACCTAAAGAATTTTTTTGGACTAAATTAAAATACGGTGATCTACGAGCCGATGCGCCAGTTATCAAGTTACTTGCAGTTGATGACTCCTGAAACATTTTAAGACTTTTTTGAATATCGCTGACTGAACGTAGTGGCGATGTGCAATCTAAATCTACAACGTAATCGAATGTTTTTTTTGATCGTTTTTCAGATTCTAAAAAACAATGTTGAATCACGGGTAACTTTGCAGCAGTGTCCGTGGCCAATTCAGCAGGACGCTCGATCAAAATATCTGCACCATAATCACCGGCTGCTTTTAAAATTTCAGGAGAATCTGAGCTGATGCTGATATGATCAAATAATTTAGATTTCAAAGCTTGCTCCACCGAATGCGCGATCAATGGTTTACCTTGAATTAATCTGAGATTTTTTTGAGGCACACCCTTGGACCCGCCACGGGCACAAATGGAACACAGAACGGTTTTTTTCTCGCTCATAACTGACTCCACGTTTTATTTTGAACTGACAACATCGATTCAGACATCATCTGAGTCAAAAGAATGGCTTCTTTAAAGGTCGTCAGTTCATTTGAATTTTGATCTAGAATATTGCGACACATTTCAATATATGTATCATTGGAAATTTCTGGTAATGTGACCTGTTGATTATCTTTCCAGAATTGTTTCTGGATGAAATCAATCTTGTAGGTCGATCTGTTCGTATTGACGATCAAAAACCGCTGAGTCATTCGATCAGTGTAATTTAATTGAATCGTTGCCATCGGGCATTTTTCAAACTCGACAATGAGTCCGCATGTATCCATCGAGTTAATTTCTAAATCACTCCATTGGCCGCCGCGGCAAAATAAACCCAAAGGTTTGCCAAACAGCCACATTGAAAAATCCAACTCGTGGCTCAAATCTAAAAGAACTCCACCACCGCGTTCTGCTTTTGCCGAATATGTGTTTCTGTAATCAACCGTAGGACGCCAAGTCGGCAAATACTGTCCAACATAGATATGTGAACTTAGAATTTTTTCAGATTTAAGTTCACTTTTTAATTTTTGGAGCATTGGGTGAAATCGCAAATTATAAGACACATGGATATTTAATTTTGAGTACGTTGCAGTTTGAATTTCTGCCAAATCAAAAAGTGGTTTTTCAACGATAATTTGGTTTTTGAAATTTAACTTTAATAACTCGTCCAATGCTTTTTGATGATCAGAGGTCTCCGTACAGATGAAAACGATATCAAAGTTCTTTTTTGTGAAAGCCTCGATCAAATTCGCATAGGCAGGAAATTCAAGTTGGAGTGATCTTCTTGAAACAACGGAAACATCACAGCCTAAACTTTTAAAGTTTTTACAATGCCTTTGTCCAATAGAGCCGAAACCAACTATGAGAATCGATTTCATTCGTTGCCTTTTTTGAAATCGACTTGGGCTTGTCGAAAATCATCTTTACGTCCGACATCCATCCAGTATTCGTGGATTGGAAATACGCCTGCGTTTGTTTGATTTAATTTAATGATCTGATCAAACAAAGTGGGCATATCATAAAATGTATCTTTTGGAATCATTTTGAGGACTTCAGAATTCAACGCATAAATTCCTGCATTCACAAAAAAAGATTGTGTTGGTTTTTCTTCAATTTTTTTAATCAACTGATCTTCAACATGGACGACACCAAAAGGAACTTGTAAATCGTATCGACGCACACACATTGAAGCTTTAAAACTGTTTTTTATATGATTTTCCAAGAACTGACTAAAGTTCACTTTTGTTAAAACATCGGCATTCATCACAATTAAAGGAAAGTCATTTTCAAGTTTCAATAAACTTAAAGCTCCCGCAGTGCCAAGACGTTCTTTTTCGCGAATATAACTGATTGAAACACCAAAGTCAGAGCCATCTTTGAAGTGATTCTCAATCACTTCAGCTTTGTAGTTCACGGCAATGCAGAAGTCTGTAAAGCCATGCTCCTTCAAGTTTTCGATGACAACTTCCAGAATCGGTTTGTCCCCGACCTTCAACATTGGTTTAGGACAGTCTGCAGTCAGTTCGCCAAGCCGAACTCCTAAACCACCGGCCATCAGGACGACCGTATTTTTTTTAGCGTCTAGGTTTTTAAGATCATTCGCTAACACCACTTGTGAAACTGTCAAATTTTGAGTCAGCAAAGGAATCTGAGAAATTTTTCTTTTCTCCATCACTTTCTTAATTTCTTTGAATGAGGTCTCCACAGGTAAAGTGATCGGATTTTGATTCATGATCAATTCAACGGGATCACTTACGGAAATATGACGTATCAACCCGCGCCGTATGTCTCCATCGGTCACAGTACCAACAATTCTTCGATCACCAGAAACAATGATCGCAATTTTTTCAGGATACTGCTCGATGATTTTCATAGCTTCAATAATTGGGGCGTTTTGCAACAAACAAATTTGACTAATTTCTGTCATAAAAAGTCTTTCTTAGAGAGATTGGATTTTGGATGACGTTGTCGATTATTTTTTTGATCTTCACTGCCGCTTGACCATCTCCATAAAGTGATGCGATGGGAGTTTTCGCTTTGTTCATAAGTTCTATTTTTTTAAGACCCTGAACGATTTCATTCACTTCGATAGCGATATCGATCACACTGTTTCCACGAAGTCGCCCTTTTTGACGATCGCCAATATTTAATGTGGGGATACCTAGCGCTGGCGCTTCGATCAATCCACTTGACGAATTTCCAACAACGCCGCAGCAATAGGTCATAGCACTCAAATAATTCACTCGTCCCATTGTTGAAAATACAATTGTGTGATCTTTGTTTTTTTCTTGAAAAGCATGAATCTGATCGATGATTGTTTGATATCCTGGATCTGTATTTGGCAGAGTAAAGATAAAATAAGACTCAAGATCTTGATCCATATATTTTTGCAAACCATCTAAAAACCGACTCATTTGGTTTTCGGACGAATCCATAGGTAATGTTTCAGGGTGAAACGTCACCATAAAATTACGTTGTTTAAATTGAATCCCCAAATTATTTTGTAATTCTAATTTAGATTTTTTATGAAGGTGAACAACGTTATCAACACCTAAAGCACCCACATTAAATGCAGTCTCTGGAGATTCGCCCATTTGAATAACACGTGTTTTATGGACTTCGGCAGAAGTAAAATGCAGAGCCGATAATTTAGTGATACAATGTCTAAATGAATTATCGATGGCACCTTCTGTGATTTCACCACCATGTAAGTGCGCCAGAGGTATTTTCATCATTTGGCAAGAAATTGCAAAGCTCAAAGCTTCAAAACGATCACCAAGAACAATCGCTAATTCAGGATGAAAATCATTCAGAACTTGTGAAAATCTGTGAATACCTAATCCTGCACTTTGAGAGATGGCGACTTCAGAATCAGCACCAAGCTCAATATCGATTTTATAATCCACAGCCAGCCCATCGGCTTCGATCTCTTGAATCGAAGATCCAAACTTATCTGAAAGATGAGTCCCTGTTGCTAAAATTCGAGTTTGAAAATTTTTATCTACCGAAAATACTTTGATCAAGCTCGAGAGCAGTCCGTAATCAGCACGGGTGCTCGTGAAAAACAAAATTTTCTTCGTTTTAATTATACTCACTGGATCAGATCTCCGGCTTTGTAATCTTGATTAGCAAGTTGACCTAAAACAGTATGCCACTTCATTGGCGATATGCCGTGACCGGGTCTAGCTGTTGAAATATTTCCTACTGTGTAGACTTCACCTTTTCGGATATCCTTCATAGCAATGATCGATTTTCGTGCCACTTGCCGATTTTTAATTTCACTGTCTGTGGGTAATTTCTCAGAACGACCTAATGCCTGTTCAATATTTCGGATCGAAGAAACCATTTGAGCTAATTCTTGAGGTTCTAATGAGGCCTTATGATCGGGCCCTTCCAGGTTACGACTTAAAGTAAAATGTTTTTCGATCACAGTGGCACCTAAAGCAACTGCTGCAATCGGAACTTCGATACCTAAAGTATGATCTGAATATCCATATGCAATTCCAAAATGTTTGCCCATCACTGCCATAGCATTTAAATGCACATCTGGCATTTGAGTCGGATAATCTGTATTACAATGAAGGACGGTTAAATTTTTCTCTGACAAACCAGATTTTTTCAGAATATTCAGGGCCGCTTCAACATCTGCGAGATCACACATTCCCGTTGAAACAATTGTCCTTTGATTCAAACGTCCAATTTTTTCCAAATAGGGCAAATTCGTGATTTCTCCACTCGGTATTTTCCACAAACCTAAATTCAATGAAATTAAAAAGTCTAAACTATCAAAATCAAATGCTGTTGATAAAAAACCAATTCCAAGTTTTCGACACTCTTCTTTGATGATGTGGTGGTCCTCGAATGAAAGCTCTAATTTTTTGAGCATTTCCATTTGAGAAGTTTGTTTGGCTGATAAATTTAAATTTTTATTTTGATAATCAGCTGTTTGTGCTGATGATGTTGCTAAGAGATTTGCTTTAAAGGTTTGAAATTTAACGATATCAGCCTTAGCAGATGCTGCGGCATGAACAAGCTCTATGGCCGTTTTCAATTGACCGTTATGGTTAACACCCGCTTCTGCTATAACGAGGACTTTATTCATTAACTTTGTCCTTTGTAAAACTGACCCGCTTGAATTAAAGATTTTGCCGGAACTGTCACGGAATGCTTAACAACAGCCCCACTTCCAACGAACGACTCTGATTCAATCATCACTGTTCCGTTCACAATCGCACCCGTGGATATATGACAAAAATTTTCAACACAAGCATCATGTTCAACGAGAGATTTTGTATTTAAAATACAGTGATCACCAACACGAGCATTTGCATTCACAACCACATCATGCATCACTATAGTACCGCGACCTAATGCCGCGTGTTTGGAAACATATGCTCTTGCTGATATTACCGTCGCAAACTGACCTTTGAGTGAATCAATCTGACCTGCAATTTTTTGCCGAGTCTGAGCAGATTGAATTTGTCCTACAGTGATTAAAAAGAAATTATCTTTTGAAATATATTTTTCAATATCAGTATCTGCACCGATGATCGGATACCCCAACACTTTTTGCCCGACATACTGAGCTTGATCAAAAATTCCTTGAATTACAAATTCATTCGTTGATTCGATCACATCAATACAAGAAACACAGTGTCCACCGCCACCCACAAGATAAATATTTTTTTTCAATGACTTTACGCCGTTTATTGCCATCATAAAGACTTCCTAAAACTGCTTGGGATATTTACTAAATGATCACGAAGATAAATCGCATTTGTTAAATCTGTCGTTTGCGCAGATTTGAACTGAGCCATTTCATTCATGAGGGCCCATACGGGCCTCGTCATGACACCATTTTTATTCGTAAATTCTAAAAACTGATCCCGTTCGGCACGAGAACCAAGTAAAATTGAATTCAGCCAGAAATTGGATTTCGAATCCAAAGGTTCATCAACAAACTTAACTTCTGTCGCTTGAAAATATTTTTTATATTCCATCGCAGTTTGACGTTTGTTGGCTAAAATCTCTGGCAGATATTCCATTTGTGCCACGCCTAATGCCGCGTTGATATTTGGCAATCTATAGTTATACCCAACTTCGTCATGGTAAAATTCCCAAGCGTGCGGAATTTTCGCCGTCGTAGTTAAGTGTTTGGCTCTTTTTGCTAACGCTTCATCACGCATAACGATCATTCCACCGCCACCCGTTGTGATCGTTTTATTTCCGTTAAAGCTCAGGACTGAAACATGACCCTTAAAACCTGTGTGTTGATTTTTATAATCACTTCCTAGGGACTCAGCAGCATCTTCGATCAGTGTGATATGGTATTGATCACAGATTTTTAAAATGGGATCCATATCCACAGGATGACCAAACACATGCATGGGAACACAGGCCTTGATCCGACGTTTTGTTTTTTTATTATAACAAAATCCATCATTTCTGACTTCGGCATTTTCATCTAAAAAAATTTGCAATGACTGGGCACTCATTCCCAATCTTGCACGGTCGCTATCAATAAAAATTGGCTGAGCTTTGCAATACGAAATCGCATTCGCAGTTGCAACAAACGTTAATGCTTGGGTTAAGACTTCGTCGTCTTGTTGTACATCACACAAAATCAAAGCCATATGAAGTGCTGCGGTTCCATTTACGCAGGCCACGGCATAGGGAATTTTTGTAAATTCAGAAATACTTTTTTCAAAGCCTCCCACAAATTCACCCACTGACGACACAAATGTGCTATCAATACATCGTTCGGTATACTTTTTTTCATTTCCTTTAAAAATAGGTTCATGAAGTCCGATAAAATCTTTATTTGGATACAAAGATTTTACAAAAGTAATGAAACCTTGAAACTGATTCATGGAATTAGACATTGTAGCGATCAGCCTTATATTTTTTGAGGTTTTCAGAGTTCGTAAACCACTCAATAGTTTCAGACAGACCTTTTTCAATACTGTAGGCCGGAGAAAATGATGTCATCGATTTAATCAAAGTATTATCACAGACTAAACGAAACACTTCCGAATTTTGCGGACGAATTCGGCTTTGATCGATTTTAAGTTCGGCTTTGGTATTCATTAGCTTTTGAATCAGATGAAACGTATTTTCGATCGAGATTTCTGTTTGGCTTCCAATATTGATTGTTTGCCCGTTTGTTTTATCAGATTCCGCCAACGCAATTAAACCAGCACATGTGTCTTTCACAAAATTAAAATCACGAGTCGGTGTCACATCGCCTAAATTAATTTCTTTATAACCGTTCGCCAGCTGAGAAATAATTGTCGGAATCACAGCCCGTGCTGATTGACGAGGTCCATACGTGTTAAATGGACGCGCCACACAGACAGGGAGTGAAAACGAATTGTAATAACTCATCGCCATGGCATCAGAACCAATTTTAGAAGCGCTGTACGGCGATTGTGGTTGGAGTGGATGTTTTTCATCAATTGGAACATATTTGGCTGTTCCGTAAACTTCGCTGGTCGATGTTTGAATTAATTTTTGAACTTTATTCTTCAGTGAAGCTTGGCACATATTCAACGTACCAGTGACGTTGGTCTCGACATAACTTTGAGGCGCGACATACGAATAAGGAATGGCTATCAACGCCGCTAAATTAAAAACGATATCAACACCTTCGCAGATACTTTGACATAAAAAGGGATCGCGAATATCGCCAGAAACAATTTCCATATCTTTGGCAAATGGAGAATGATCCAGCCAGCCCCATGAATTTAAAGAGTTGTAAATCGTGAGTGCTCGAACGTTATACCCTTTTTGCACAAGCATCTCTGCCAAATGTGAACCAATAAAACCGTCGGCACCTGTGACTAAAACTTTACGACTCATGACTGTCTCCTGCTTAAAATAATCATCACCTAAACTAATGATTAAAATTAACGTAATTTTCACTTTTTATCTCTGATTTATTCGATATTTTTAGGCTCTTGTTGCATAACGGCAAGATATCAAATTTTCAAAATTTATGGGTGTGTATTTCATCGTTTTCTATTTTAATAGCAAGATGATGTTACCAGCGCTCGAAGATAAAATAATTCAAACTCTGTTGCTATTTAAGGGTCAAAAAATATTTTTGACCGGTGGAACAGGTTTTTTTGGCAAGTCATTCCTTGATGTCATTCTAAGATATAACTCGTACTGTGACTTCGAAGTCCTCATTTTGACTCGGGATCCTGACTCTTTTTTAAAAAAACACCCTGAATTCTCAAATTTAAAACAGATCAGCTTCATTAAGGGTGATATCATCGATTTTAACTTCCCAAGTGGAAAGTTTGACCATATTTTACACTTCGCAACACCCGCGGATGCTGCGATGAATGTTCAAAAACCGCTGGAAATGGCAAAAATTATTGTCGATGGAATGAAGAGAACTGTTGATTTTGCAGTTCATTCAAAAACCAAAAACTTTCTACTGGCAAGTTCTGGGGCAGTGTACGGAGTTCAACCATCATCTATGACACATATCAAAGAGACTTATACCGGAGCACCAATTACGACAGCTCCAGATGCTGCCTATGGAATCTCTAAACGCTATGCTGAATTTTTAGGATGCGCGGTCTCAAAACAGTCTGATTTCCATTTCAAAATTGCGCGATGTTTTGCCTTTACCGGAAAATATCTAAACCAAGATGGTTCATTTGCCATCGCCAATTTTATTAAAGATGCGCAGAATTCCAAAGAAATTGAAATTAAGGGCGATGGCACTCCATTCAGATCCTATCTTTATGCCGATGATCTTATTATCTGGTTATTACAAATTT
Source organism: Bdellovibrionota bacterium (assembly GCA_052034855.1). Lineage (GTDB taxonomy): Bacteria > Bdellovibrionota > Bdellovibrionia > Bdellovibrionales > Bdellovibrionaceae > Pseudobdellovibrio. The sequence continues at coordinate 14,820 of JBPOIE010000046.1, forward strand.
TAATTAATGGAAAAAATAATCAAGCTTACAATGTGGGTTCTGATCAAGATTTAAATATCAAATCGTTAGCTCATAAAGTGGCAGAGACCCTAAATCCCAAGGTTCAGATTCATGTCCTGCAGAATCCAAAACCAGACGATCAGGTCAAACGTTATGTTCCGGACATTTCAAAAGCACGCGAAGAACTTGGTCTTGATGTTTGGACTTCACTTGATGTGGCCATTCGGAAATCAGCTCAAATTTAAATCTACCTCTAGATTTTCAATGCCTCAGCCAATTCGGCTTCAGTCATAAACGGGAACATATCATGAAGTGGTTTAGACTTCATCGAGCCATTCTCTAATCGAACCGATGACACTGACGGAACAATTTCTTGAACTCGCGGAGTGATCACTTCCAAAAACACAGGTCCCGTTTGATTAAAAACAGTCGAAACCGTTTTTGCAAGATCATGATAACCTTCTACTTTGTAAAAAGGAATTTCAAAGGCTGCTGCTACCTTTTGTAGATCTGGCATATAAACTCCAGAATCTTCACTGGTACCTGCCAAGTGACCTTTAAAGAAATTATTCTGCGTGTTTCTGATACACACATAACCATCATTATTTATGACAATCACTTTGACGTTTAATTTATTTTTATAAATCACGGCCAACTCGTGTAGATTGGTCTGTAAAGATCCATCCCCAGTGATACAAATCACTCGCGAATTCGGTGCTGCAATGGCGGCTCCTGTGGCTGCTGGCAATGCGAATCCCATTGCACCTAATGAGCCCGAATTGATCACACGTTGATTTTTTTTAACTCGGTAAGCTTGACCGACCACATAAAATGCAGACCCAGCGTCTGTGACAACGATGTCGCCTTCACATGATTGATCATCAATTTGTTTCATCAGATTGTAATAATTGATATTTGTATCTGAAATATTCAGCGGTTCATTGTAAGCTGAAAATTTATTTTTCCACCACTGACATTTAGTCACCCAGTTTTTTGGTGTTTGATAATTGGATTTATTTGCAAAAATCAGAGCTTGATGCAAAAATTCACGAGAACCCATTTGAATCTTATGGGAAACTGAAACTCCTTCACGCTTTAAAACCCACTCATCCGGATCAACGAGTACTTTGATCGCCTCTGGAGCAAATTGATCAAGCTCATACCCTGTTGTTGTCACATGCAAGCTGCAACCAATCGATAAAACAAAATCTGAAGTTTGTACTGCAAAATTACCAGCACGCTCCCCTTTCATTCCAGGGTGCCCCACAAATAATTCATGGTCATAATGTAAAACATCTTTACCAAAACATGTCGTTAACACTGGAATCGATAATCGCTCTGAAAATTGTTTCAGCTGCTCTACCGCTTGGGCCACACGCACACCATATCCCGCCAAAATTACAGGGCGTTTGGCTTGAGTGAGTTTTTCAAAAACAGTTACTAAGTTTTGAGGTGTATTTGATTTTTGATTTTTAGTTTTTTCTTGTTCGGCATCAAAGCCGACGAGTTTTTCAGGCTCGACAAGAGCACCTTGAATATCAACTGGAATATCCAAAAATACAGGACCTGGTCTTCCTTCTGTCGCCATATACAAAGCTTTTTCTAAATGAAAACGTATGTCTTTAGCGGATTTCACCATTTCAGCATATTTTGTATATGGTTTAACGCCTGGAATAATATCAACTTCGAATGTACCAAACTGCCGTAGTCCCGACAGTCCTGAACCTTGAATCGTTTGCGATAATTTACTTTGTCCTGTGATAAACAGCACCGGCGATGAATCTTGGTAAGCACCGACGACGGCGGTCAGAGTGTTCGTTCCACCTGGGCCACTGGTCGCATAACAAACTCCGACTTTTCCCGAAATTCGTGCGTAAGCATCTGCAGCGATACCGCTGCATTGTTCATGGTGATTACAATAATATTTTAATTTTTTTTGTCGGCTAATTGAATCCAATAAGTGCATCATTCCGCCGCCAGATAATAAAAAAACGGCTTCGATTCCAACTTGTTCAAGATAATTGGCAATATAGTCTGATACACGAATCACGATAACCTCAATTTTTTTTGATAGATGCTAAAATCTGCTGAGCACTTGATCCAATTAAATAGGAATCAACTCCCAGCACGATAAAGTTTGCCCCGCATTTTTCCAAATGCTTTGCGCTGACCGAATTCAAAGCCATAACTCCTGCGACTTTACCTGCTTTGCGGATTTTCTGAATTCCCGTCTCTAAAAAACTCTGCACTTCGGGTGAATCCACTTTTCCTGGTACGCCAAGGCTGACCGACATATCATAAGCCCCTAAGTAGACCATATCTAAATTTTCTATTTTTAAAATTTCATCAATCTCAAGAAGTGCTTCTTTGGATTCTAAAATAATTGTATTGAATCCAAAACTTTGTTCTGTTTGATTCAGCTTTGAATCTTTATTTACAGAATATGCTTTAAAGCGAGTAAATGGATTTAATCCGCGAACACCCATTGGTGGAAAATGGCAAAACGACATTGCGATTTGGGCGTCTTTCGCACTTTTTACTTGAGGAAAGACAAGACCATGAGCGCCAAGGTCTAAAGCCTTCTGACTGTCATTCAAATTCAATCCGGCGATACGAACTAAAGGCGAACAATCATACTGGTCTATGGCACGAATTGAGTTTTCGAGACTCTCAAAACCAAACGTTCCATGTTCCATATCTAAAATCTGAAAATCTATTCCAGACTGAGCTAAAATTTCACAAACTGTAGGATTTGCGATTGTATTCCAAGTGCCATAAACAGTTTTTCCTGATTTTAATTTTTCTTTAATTCCGTTATTCATTCAGTGATCCCTGGGCTAGCCTTGATGAGTTTCAAGTCGGTACCATTCGACACTTCTCTGGATCGCTTGTTCAACTGTGCACGTCGGCTTCAATCCAAAACGCGATTCAATAAGCGAGTTATCAGGTACCATATAGTTCACTTTTTGATGAGACGCATTTCCCACACAATACACGACGTCTTGAGTTTGCGGAAACATACGACGAACAATTTGTGCTGCAGATTTTAAAGCCACGGCTTCTGAACTTCCTAAATTAAAAACGTCTCCAGATTGACCATGAATCATCATTTTCAAAATCCAGTAACCGACATCAGTTCCATATAAAAAGCTTCGTGTCGTTTCACCAGTTCCCAGAACTTTAATTGAAGATCCAGACAATGCATCTTGAATAAAATTATTTAAAGCCCATGGACTGGTCAAAGATTGAAAAGGACCCGTCACTGTAAAGGGACGCAGAATGATCACTGGTAGTCTGTATTGCTGGCGGTAAGATTGAGTCATTGATTCTGAATAAGCTTTTGCACAAACATACGGAGAATTGGTTTTAAGAACTAGCGAATCCGATTCTTTCACTGGTGTTGATCTGGATTCAAAATCACCATAGACAAGCCCAGAACTTAAATTTACGAACATGAAAAGCTCGGATAATCGGTCTGCGGCTTTTAATAAATTTTCTGTGCCTTGTGCTGCGGTCGTTAAAACATCCACCGGATTTGTCGAATGAAATCGATGATCAGGATATCCAGCACAATGAATGACATAGTTCACATCTTTCGGAAGATCCGCAATATATCTGATATCGTCTTTTTTAAATGTGAAGGCTTTTGAATTTAACAAATGCGGTGATTCAGAATTTAATCGATCCAGCTGAATATCAACACCATAAACTTTGATATTCTGTTTTGCATTTTCATTTAAAAAGTTGATGATTTCACAAAGCCATAAACCAATAAATCCAGAACATCCTGAAATAAAAACTGTTTTGTTCTGCAATTGTTGGAGTGACTTGATGTCAACTTTTTCAAATAGATTTTTAAGATCCTCTTGAACAAATTGATATTTTTTTAAACTCATAGTCGTGGCCCATTTTTGTCAGCCAAAGATTTTGCGACATCCATGATGTAGTCTTCTTGGCCTGCGATAATTTTTCTTTTACCAAGTTCGAAAAATACATCTCTGGGGTCTAAATTTAATTCTTTTGAAATACGACTGACAGGTTTCATAAATCCGGAAAAAACACCTGATAATCCACTAATGATACTGAGTGAGCTGATCGTCGGCGGCGCCGGCATAAGTTCTTTTTCGGCCAAGTCACTTGCATCAAGCATTTTATAAAAATCAATTCCTGTCTGATAACCAAGGCGGTGTAAAACAGCGACAAGAACTTCGAGCTGGGCATTACCGGCACCAGCTCCAAATCCACGCGCACAACCATCCAAAAGCTCAGCACCGACCTCGATCGCCGCTAAAGAATTTGCGATAGCCATTCCCAGATTATTATGAGCATGAAAACCCACAGGAATTGTTAAACCGTTCACAAGAGTGCTGATGCGAAGTTTTACATCTTCTGGCAAATAGTAACCAGCCGAGTCCATAATAATCAATGTTTGCGCCCCGTATGATTCCATTTTTTTGGCTTCTTCGAGTAAAATCTCAGGAGACGCCATATGTGACATCATCAAAACACCATAGGTCGTTTTATTTTGTTTTCGAGAAAACTCAATATGTCGTTGTGTGACATCAGCCTCTGTACAGTGAGCAGCCACACGAATCACATCAACGCCGCAGTCGATCGCTAAGCGTAAATCTTTTTGTATTGTAGCAAAACCAGGAATCATGTGAATTCCTAATTTAGAAGTTTTTAAATTTTCTCGAGCCGTTTTTAAATAAACTTCATCGATACAAGCAGACTCACCAAGTTGCAAAGACGACGCACCAATTCCATTACCATGCCCCACTTCAACGATCGGGACTCCGGCAGCATCTGCAGCTTGGCAATATCTTGCGACTTGATCTTTAGAAAGCTGATGACGAATGGCATGATTTCCGTCGCGTAAAGTGGGATCACTAATCAAAATATTTTTCATAAAAACCTCAGGCTTTTCTTTTAATCATTATTTTTTCGTGTACTCTTCAGCGATCGCTAATGCTGCACAATTGATGATATCCAAGTTTCCGGCATATGCAGGCAAATAATCGCCTAAACCTTTAACTCTTAATGTAATAAAAATACGGCCATCTTCAACGACGGGCCCAACGATCAACTCGTAACCAGGCACATAGGTTTTAACTTTGTTTACAACTTGCTCTAAGACAGGCTTTAATTTTTCAATATTAGGCTGCTTCACTTTAGCCATGATAGTCGTTTGCATATTAATGCAAGGAATTGCAGGATTTAAATTCAGAATGGCCTTAGATCTCTGTGCGCCAGAAAAAGTTTTAATACCTTCCTCTGTTGTATGAATGTATTCATCTAAATTGATTCGCGTCGCTGGACCTGCACTCTTAGATGCGATCGCAGAAACAACTTCGATGTACTCAATCTCCGTCTGCGTCTGACCTATGGCATAGGCGACTGGAATCGAAGCTTGTCCACCACATGTGATCATATTCACATTCATTGATTTGAGGGCTTCAGTCATGTTCACCGCGGGGATACACATCGTACCCACTTTGGCCGGCGTAAGATCTACAACAAATTTTTTCAAATCAGCTAATACAGGAGCATGTTCGAAATGACTGACGGCCGATGTACAATCAAAAACAATATCACAGCACGCCGGATTTTTTTTAATGTACTCAATACCATCTGCAGAAACAGGAACACCCAGTGACTGAGCTTTCTGAATACCTTGAGATGAGAAATTACGACCAATAAAAACGCCGCACTCAAGGTACGGAGATCGCATCACTTTGATTAATAAATCTGTACCGATATTTCCACTGCCAAGAATGGCGACTTTCATCTTTTTCATTCTCAGAAGTATGACTTTTTACAGGAATTGGGTCAAGAAAAGCTTTCGTAGGAGTTCATTTGCATCAAGCAAGTTTCACGTACAGATTTCGATTGCTCATAGGCCTGAACCCACTCGACTGTTTTCTGCAAAGCTTGATCCACATTCCAGCGCGGATACCACTGCAATTGAGTTTTCGCTTTAGAGCAGTCTAGACTCAAATAATGCGCCTCGTGAACTTGATTTGGGTCTTTTTGTACTTGAATTTTCAATCGATTGTCCCACTGCTGATTTAATTTTTCGAGCAAAAGTCCCACCGAGCAATGATCTGAGTGCGCGGGGCCAAAATTAAATCCTTCAGCAAACTGCGCCCCTTCATTAAAAAGTTTTTCAGCCAAAAGCAAATACCCACCCACGGGTTCTAAAACATGTTGCCAAGGCCTTGTTGCCTCGGGATTTCGGATGACCAAATCTTTATTTTCTAAGACTGCGCGGATCGCATCTGGAACGATTCGATCCATGGCCCAATCGCCACCTCCGATGACATTCCCAGCGCGACCACTGGCCAAAAGCTTTCCTTCTTTTTGAAAAAATGAACGACGATAAGCTGATGTCACAAGCTCTGCGCAACCCTTACTACTGCTGTAAGGATCATATCCACCCATGGCTTCATCTTCTTTGTAGCCTTCAAGTCGCTCTTTATTTTCATAACATTTATCGCTGGTCACATTAACGCAGATTTTTGCAGTTGTTGATTTTCTGACAGCTTCAAACAAATGAACAGTTCCCATCACATTAGTCATATAAGTTTCGACTGGAATTTGATAAGAAGACCGAACTAAAGGTTGCGCGGCCATGTGAATAACGATATCAGGTTTCGCCTCTAGCAAAGCCTTTTCAAGTCTTTCTTGATCGCGAATGTCTGCCAAAATTGAATTCATGTCTTTATCAATTTTTAAATCTTGAAACAGACTTGGTGTCGTTGGGAAATCTTTCGAATACCCTGTCACTTGAGCCCCTGCCTTGATCAGCCATAAGCTCATCCAAGATCCTTTGAACCCCGTGTGTCCAGTTAAGAAAACTTTTTTATTTTTCCAAAAATCAGCGTTCATGAATTCAGTTTACCACTTCTTCCATGGAGCTTTATTTTTTTGCCATAGATCTTCGAGATGATTTTTATCTCGTAAAGTATCCATCGGTTGCCAAAAACCAGAATGCTTGAATGCATGAAGTTGTTTGGCCTCAGCTAATTTTTCAAGAGGCTCTTTCTCCCAAACAGTTGTATCATCAGAAATCAGATCGATCACTTTGGGATTCAAAACAAAAAAACCACCATTAATCCAATTTCCATCGCCCATCGGTTTTTCTTTGAAAGATTCAATCAAATTTCCATTCAATCCTAAGGCACCGAATCGGCCTGGCGGTTGCGCTGCTGTTAAAGTCGCAAGTCCTCCGTGGGCTTTATGAAATTCAAGTAACTTCGGTAGATCAATATCAGCTAGACCGTCACCGTAGGTTAAGCAAAAATCTTCCTCACCCAAATATTTTCGAACACGCTTAATTCGACCGCCCGTCATTGTGTCTTCGCCGGTATCAACCAATGTGACTTTCCAGGGTTCAGAGTCATTATGATGAACTTCCATTTTATTATTTTTTAAGTCAAATGTGACATCCGACAAATGCAGAAAGTAATTTGCAAAGTACTCTTTGATCACATAGCTTTTATAACCACAGCAAATGACGAAATCATTGAGTCCATACTTTGAATAAATTTTCATAATGTGCCATAAAATGGGACGCCCTCCGATTTCAATCATCGGCTTTGGCTTCAGATGACTTTCTTCGCTGATTCTGGTTCCTAATCCGCCGGCTAACAAAACTACTTTCATCTGAGACTCCTCTAATATTTTTCCATTTAAAAATTGGTTCTTGATTTCTCGACAACAAGTGGTCGATTCATGACTTTGGTATAAATATTCCCAACATATTCACTGAGAATCCCTAAAAATATCAACTGAATTGACGAGAAGAAAAAGAATCCGAGCACTAATGGCGCAATTCCAATCGTAAAACTATTCCAATATATAATTTTATAAATAAAATAAAAAAGTGACACGAGCAAACTGAATAAACTCATTCCTAATCCAAAGAGTGTGATTAACCGCAAAAGTTTTTTCGAATGGCTTGTGAGACCTAAAATTCCAATATCATAAAGTGTATAAAAATTATTTTTCGTAATTCCGCGTTTACGCAAAGGTTGAGTGTAATTAATCACAGCTTTTTCGAAGCCTAACTCACAAATAAGACCTCGAAAAAATGGATAGGGATCTTCCAGTCGTGATAAAATTTCGATAATTTTTTTATCGTATAACCCAAATCCTGTGAAATTTTGAATCATGTCAATTTCAGATATGGATGCTAAAATTTTATAATATGTTCTGCGGATAAAAGAAAAAGGGAACCCTTCTTCGGTTTGATTCTTACAGCCGACAACAATTTTGTAACCCTGCTCCCACTTTTTAATAAATTCATGAATGAGCTCTGGAGGATCTTGCAAGTCACAGACAAGGAGCATGACTGCATCACCAGTCGCTTGTAACAATCCATAGTACGGCGATCTGATATGTCCAAAATTTCTGGCATTTTCGATCAATTTAACTTTCGAATCTTTGGCACAAATATTTTTGATGAGAGTTGCTGATTCATCCAAAGAGGCGTTATCAACAAAAATATGTTCATAATCGTATACACCATGATACTTTTGCATTTCAAACTTGGTTTTTTCATACAAGTTTTGAATGTTTGCTTCTTCGTTGTAGCACGGAGTGACTAAACTTATTTTCTTCATATTCAAAATTTATATGACAAGAAATTCGTTTTTTCAAACAGATAAGTACAAATCAACTGAATCAAAAACATGACAAAAATTGAATCAAAAATCCAATCACAAAATAAGTACATTTTGTTGCTTAGTTCAAGACTCTTTGATAAGTGTAAAACTCAAACATTTTTTTGGAATTGAGGGCTTATGTTTCACGATGTTGATGATGCGAAAATGGCTGTAATAACAGCAGCAAAAGAGTATTACAGTTCGAAAAATACAAAACCCAATTTTATTCCTGGTAAATCCTATATTCCTGTCACAGCCAAAGTCGTTGACGAAAATGATCTGAGCTACCTGATCGATGCCTCGCTCGATATGTGGTTGACTGCAGGGCGATACGCCCGCGAATTCGAATCTGTTTTTGGCCAACATTTCGGCCGCCAAACAAAATCACTTTTGGTGAATAGTGGATCCAGTGCAAACCTTGTTGCCATCAGCTCTTTGGGATCTCCAGATGTTGCAAAAATGGGCTACAAACCTCTCGTCGACGGAGACGAAATCATCACTGTTGCTGCTGGATTTCCAACGACTGTAAACCCCATCATCCAAAATGGCTGGGTTCCTGTTTTTATTGATATCGACAATATCACATTAAACGCACTTCCTGAGAAAATCATGGAAGCTCGCACACCGAAAACTCGAGCCGTTGTATTGGCTCATGCGTTAGGAAATCCTTACCGCGCTGATGTGATCGCCGATTGGTGCAAAAAAGAAGGGCTTTTTCTGATTGAAGATTGCTGCGACGCTCTCGGAGCAACCATCAATGGAGCACCCGTCGGTAGTTTCGGTGAATACGCAACGAGCAGTTTTTATCCAGCACATCACATTACTATGGGCGAAGGCGGAGCCGTGATGTCCAAAGATGGCCGATTCAAAAAAATTGCCGAAAGTATTCGAGACTGGGGACGTGATTGCTGGTGTGAGCCTGGAAAAGACAACACTTGTAACAAACGTTTCGGCTGGACACTTGGCGATTTGCCTCCAGGGTATGATCATAAATATGTCTACTCTCACATTGGTTACAATCTGAAAGTCACTGACATGCAGGCTGCTCTTGGAATGTCACAATTAAATAAATTAGATCATTTTATTTCTGAACGTCGTAAAAACTGGAAACACTTGTATGCTGGAATTCAAAGTTCTCCAATTTTGAAAGAAAATTTCAAACCTGTTGAACCAACACCAGAAACTGATCCAAGTTGGTTTGGCTTCCCAATGTACGCCAGCGAAAGATTAGACCGGGAAAAAATTGTATCAGGACTTGAAGATCGCAAAGTCGGAACCAGATTATTTTTTGCTGGAAATTTAACAAAACAGCCTGCGTACAAAAATGAAAATTTCCGTGTACATGGAACACTGACAAACACAGACAATGTGATGCGTTCTTTATTCTGGATCGGAGTGCATCCAGCGCTTGATACTCAAAAAATGAATTACATGCTTGAACAACTTGAAGCTGTTTGTAAAGTGGCTGCCAAGTAACTGTGAAGATCGTTGTCTTTGGCGCCGGTCCCATCGGTCTAGTTACATCACTGAGCTTATGCTATTTTGGGCATGAGGTTCTTTGTATTGATACAAATTCTGAACTGATTCGGAATTTAGATGCAGGCCTTTGTGAACTATATGAAAAAGGCCTTCAACAACAACTTGAATCAGCTTTGAAAAATAAACATATTCAATTCACCACAGATTTAAAAACTGCGTGTGAATTCTCAAATATATACTTTATTGCTGTAGGAACTCCGAGCCAATCCAATGGTTCATGTGATTTATCACAAATAGAGTCAAGCCTGAAGTCCATACATACTCACAACTCTAAAGCAGTTAAAAATGTTGTCATCAAATCTACAGTGCCTCCCAGCACACATCAAAAGTTTGCTGAAAAATACACAGACTCGATCTTTATTTCACATCCTGAATTTTTACGTGAAGGTTCTGCTTTTCAAGACGCCATTCAGCCCGACCGAATTGTGATCGGCTGCACAAGTGTTGCCGCGGAACAATTGATCCGACAAATCTATGGTCCTTTAATACTGAAGACAAAATTAATCATCACCGACCCCGCATCTGCGGAACTTGCGAAATATGCGGCGAATTCATTCTTAGCAGCACGCATTTCTTTGATGAATGAATTTTCAAAATTAGCTGATCATTATAATGGCAACATTCAAACAATTTCTGAAATCGTTGGCAGCGATCATCGCATCGGTCCTCATTTTTTAAATGCGGGAATCGGCTATGGAGGCAGTTGTTTTCCGAAAGACCTTCAAAGTTTAATTTCTCTAGGAGAAAACTCACATATCAATTTACCCGTAATCAAATCGATCGAGGCAGCAAATAACGAACAACATGATCGCTTTACTGATCTGATCAAAAAGCACTGCCCCGAAAAAAAGATTTGCCTATGGGGTCTCACTTTTAAGCCCGACACAAACGATCTGCGAAACGCATCATCGCTCAAGATCATTAGAAATCTGATATCAGATGGATATAAAATTCATGTCCATGATCCCGTTAAGCCAGATTTATTTTTTGAGTTGTTCCATACTGAGTTGAAAAATCAATCTCTAACTTATTTTGAAAACCATTGGGACGCTCTCATTGACTGCTCTAGCCTTGCACTGATCACGGAGTGGTCTATCTACCGTGATATTGATACTCACCAACTTTCTCGTACGCTTCAAGGCAGACCATTTTTTGACGGACGACTCGTCTACAATTCACAAAAAATGAAAACCGCTGAAATTAATTATTTTTCGCTCGGCCAACGAAAATGAAAAGTATCATAGTTACAGGAGCTGCTGGTTTTTTAGGTTCACATCTTTGCGAATACTATCTGAACCTCAACCACTGTGTCATCGGTCTGGATAATTTCAGTACTGGACAGACTAAAAATATCGAGCACTTAAAAAATCTATATCCAGATCATTTTTATTTTGTGCAAATGGATATTTGTGAAGAATGGCATTCTGTTCAAGAATTCATATCAGAAAAACGCCTGGAAATTCCAGAATACATTTTTCATTTCGCTTCTGCTGCTTCAGTACCCCATTACCAAAAGCTAAATCTGGAAACTATGGCCGCTAACAGCTCTGGACTTCAGAAGTGTTTGGAATTTTCAAAAATTTTTGGAAGCCGAACTATTTTTGCTTCCACCAGTGAAGTTTACGGAGATCCTGAACAAACTCCCCAACCTGAATGCTACAATGGCAACGTCAGCACCACCGGCCCGCGCAGTTGTTACGACGAATCCAAACGCTTCGGAGAAGCACTGTTAACGAATTGGAATCAACGCTATCACACACAACATGGCATAATTCGTATTTTTAATACCTATGGCCCTAGAATGAGTTTAGATGACGGTCGGGTGGTTTTGAGATTCATACAACAAGCTTTAAAAAACAAACCCTTAACGATTTTTGGTCATGGAGAGCAAACACGCAGTTTTTGCTACGTCGAAGATTTGATATTGGGCATTGATTTGTACGCAAAATCAAGTTTAACCGAACCTCGTAATTTAGGTCGTGCTGAAGAAATCACAATGAGTGATCTGGCGAAGCTTATTTTGAAACTGACAGAATCGAGATCAATGATTGAATACAGCGCATTACCTCTTGATGATCCGCAGCGGAGAGTTCCTAATTTAGATAAGGTTCAAAACGAACTCAATTATTCAGCATCGACAGATTTAACAACAGGACTCCTCAAAATGATAAGTTGGTTCAAAAATGAAGCTCATTAAATCACAAATCACTTTTATATTAAATATACTTGTTTGCTTACTTTGCATTTCCATCCCACTGATTTGGTCGAAACAAATTAACGGAAACTATTACAATGCAAAAATGTTTGTTCTTTTTTTAACAAGTGGCTTTGCTCTGTTGAGCTTTTCAAGCTCTGACCAGTTAAAAAAAATTCAGTTTCATAAATATATTTACATTCTAATTTTGTTTTTTTTGTATTATCAATTCGCTTTCAACCTTCAAAATAGTTATTTATCAATTTTATTCGGCCTCAAACCTTTAGCTCTGTATGTCTTAAGTTATTTCTTTTTTCAGCTTGATACTCAGTTTATTAAAAAATATCAGCAGACGTTTTTCGCTTTAACAGGCCTTTTACTGACTGTCTTTTTGTCGCTGCATATCTTTGAAGTTTATGAGTTCCGCGTACTGAAAGACACCATCGATCAAGGGCGAATGCTAGGAACCTTTGGGAACATCAATATGGTGTCCGAATTTTTCATTCTCAGTCTGCCGTTTCTCTACTGGTACCTGACTCAACCAACAACATCAGCAAAAGATCATTTCAAATTTTTAGCCCTCACTTTTTGGGTTTTTATTATTTTGTATTCTCGAAGTCGATCTTCTTGGATTGGACTTGTGCTCTTTGCAATTTACATCGCTTACAAACATTTTAACAAAAAACATCTGGCCTATATGTCCCTCGGCTGGGCCTTGTATTTAGCTTGCATGTTAATCCCCTCGACACAAAAAGATACTGTTGACGATGACAAAAAAAACTCCTTCATCGAACGATTGTCACTTTACAAAGCCACAATACAGCTGATTGCTGACAGACCCTTGGGAACTGGTCTTGGGACTTTCACAAATGAAATTATCCCTTACAGACTTGTCCAAGAACACAAACCTCATGAGTTTCAATACGCAGATCAACCGCACTCTGAAATTTTGAAATGGGGCGCGCAATACGGCTGGTTAGGACTTATTTTCTGTTTGAGCTTGTTCGGCTACATTGTTTTTACTCTATTCAAATTAAAAAACTCATTACTCATTTCAGCTTTTTTAGTCTTACTCCCGCAAATTTTATTTCAGTTCCCCTTTGAAAATCCTGCCAGTATTTTACTGATCGCAATGTATTTAGGTTTTTGGCTAAAGAAGACAATGCCAGAACAACAATTTCAAAACTCATGGAAAACACGATTGGCCTTTATCATATTTGGTACCGTGATGGTTTTAAATAGCTTCACCTATATATATTCGATCTATGTTGAATCACAACTGAATAAAGATTTAGAAAAAACAAGCTTGATGTGTTCGATTTATCCGATCAATCATAAAAATTGTAACTACAAAAATGTTCTCTTGCTGGAAGCTAATCAGACCTCAAAATTCAGACAAGATCTTAAGGATGAATTTTTCTACTCATATTTTACATCCGACCAACAGCGTATCATGCCGATGTACTTTCAAAAAATTAATGACATTAAACATTTATGTGAAAACATTTTAATTTATAAGCTGATGTATCCATTGCAGAAAAACTACAGCGCACAAGATCTCAGTTTTTGTCAAAAATTTTCGATTCCCATCAAGTTTGACAATCCAAAACAATTTAATTTGGATTATCAAGCATGGTTACAAAAAGCTCTCTTTGAATAGAGAACTTTTTCTAACTTAACCTATGAACTCAAAGTTTTATACGTCTTCAACGTAATCGGGTTCACTAAAGTTGACGGATTTTTATAGATTCGAGCCGTTTGATATAAGGCCTGTAAAGCTTTTGCTTTGGGCATGCACTGATATGTTTGAGGAAAAACGGTCTTGATCACTTCATGCGTTTTTTTTGTGTAGGCGCCACTCATTCGTGGAAAAATGTGATGCTCAACATGGTATCCAAAGTTCAAATGTAGAAAATCAAAGATTTTATAATTGGTCACAGACAATGAATTGACCAAGGGATCATTTACTTTTGTCAGGGGCGACAAATTATGATTTGTCGAAATATAACTCATCAAAATGTAGTTTTGAATCGCAAATGGTAAAATGGCCAAATAAAAAATATTTGAAAATCCAATAACATACAAATAAGTTCCAACAAGCGCAATTTGAGCTGCGAATTCAATTGAGACTCGTTTGTGATTCATTTCAGACCACATTTTATTATTAAATCGCATGTAAATTTGGTTTAAAAATGACTGGAACGAAAACCAAAAGAAGAAATATCCGTAACTGCGAATCGTACCAGACCCCGGAGTCCAATTAAACACACGTTGTAAGAACTTTGAATTCTTGTAAACACTCATTGTTGGAAAAGCATCAGGATCTTTCAATACATACTGAGTGTTGCCGTGGTGAAGACGATTATGCCAAAATCTCCAATACGTTGGTGACATCAAAAAAGGCGCAAAAGAAAAAAAGACTAAGCTATCTTGCAGAGTTTTATTTTTAATGACAGAACCATGCGAAGTTTCGTGTGAAAAGAAAGCTAATCCAGCATTAAAATAGCCCATACAAAACCCAATAAAAAGGCGACTCCCCCAATTTAGTTCAAACTGTAGCGCTATGGCTAATAATGCTAAATTTCCCAAAATAAATGTCGCAAAGTATGCAAGACGAAGTGGGTTTCGTTCAAAAAATTCCGGTTTCAAATACGGAGTCAGAATTTTATTGTAATAGGCTAAGTTTTTAACAATTTCTGTTTTATCAATATCGACAGAGGAACTGATCGACTGCTGATAAGGTATTACGGTTTCTTGAATCATGTCCATGGCATTTCCTTAGATGATTTAGGCTGTTATCGATACGATATAATCTTTTCTTCGACAAGTCGTTTCTCTAAACAAAAACATATTGTGTGGTATAAAATGGCGTGAGCTTCTTGAATACGAGCCGTATTCGGTCCAGGGACGATAATATTCACATCTGCCATTTTTTCTTTGACAGCGATACCACCGTCCTTACCTGACAACAGAATACTTTTTGCTCCAATTTTTTGACACATTTGGAACGACTTAAGAATGTTCGGAGAATTTCCCGAAGTAGTAAAGCCTATAAAGATGTCGTTTGCAGACATTAATCCTTCGACTTGCCTTGAAAAAATATCATCGTAACTAAAGTCATTTCCTGCAGCTGTGATGATTGACGTGTCTACTGTTAAAGCAAAAGCTTTGATTGGATCACGATTTTTATTGAGCTTAACAACTAATTCGGCCACAAAGTGTTGTGCATCTGCCGCTGATCCACCGTTACCCGCAACAAATAGACCGCCGCCTTTTTTATAACATTGCACCATCATTTCGATCATTTTTTCAAATTCAGCATGCAATTTCGTATCGTTCAATAATTCTTGGATGTTTTTTTGAGCTTCAGAAATAGACTCTTTTAATATTGCTTGAATCATAACTTTCCCTTCAGATATTTAACTAAATCTGCTTTAAGATCTTCACGCTCTAAGGCCACTTCAATATTAGCTATTAAATAGCCTAACTTGTCACCTGCATCGAACCGACGTGATGAAAATGAGTAGGCATTCAGATCTGCAACACGAGCGAGTGAGTTCATTGCGTCACTGAGCTGAATCTCTCCATTAAAGCCAGCTGGCGTTGTCTCGAGGATCTCTAGGATCTTTGAACTAAACACATAGCGCCCAGGAAGCGCCCACAGCGAAGGAGCAAGGTCTGACTTTGGTTTTTCAACAACGCCACGCACTTTAAGGCCTCTTGAGAGATCTTTTGAATCCATTGTTCCGAAGTCAACGATCCCATATTTATGCGTGTCTTCTTTTTCGACTGGCAAAACCCAAACACTGCTGGCTTTTGTTTTTTCATACTGATCACACAAGTGGGCCGTAATGTTTTCATGGCGTGATTTAGTTAACGTAATCTCATCACCCAGAAGGACTGCAAAAGGTTCGGTTCCGACAACTGGTTTTGCACATTTCACCGCGTGTCCGAGCCCTAAAGCCGATTTTTGGCGAACTGAGATGATATTCACGTTGTTTCTGATCCGCGCTATACTTTCTAGAATTTCAGATTTTCCGTCTTTGATGAGCTTATCTTCGAGTTCATAGGAAATATCAAAAAAATCTTCAATAGCAGTTTTTCCGCGCCCTTGAATTAAAATGATGTCTTCAATACCCGCCTGCATGGCTTCTTCGATCACGTACAAAATAATGGGACGATCAACAATCGGTAACATTTCTTTAGGTATAGTTTTTGTGGCTGGGAAAAATCTTGTCCCAAGGCCTGCTGCCGGAATAACTGCTTTTTTTATCATACTTATCCAAATCGTCCTGTGATGTAGTTTTCTGTCCGTTCTTGTTTCGGATTGGTAAAAACTTGTGTGCTTTCACCGAATTCGACGAGATCTCCAAGATACATAAATGCTGTATAGTCAGAAGATCTCCCTGCTTGATGCAAATTATGAGTAACCATCAATATCGTTACTGTCTTCTTAAGTTCTCCCAATAGTTCTTCAATATGGGCTGTCGATATCGGGTCGAGTGCGGACGTCGGCTCATCCAATAATAAAATTTCAGGTTCGACAGCCAAGGCTCTAGCAATACATAAACGCTGCTGTTGTCCACCAGATAAAGACGATGCCGTGGAATGCAAACGATCGCTGACCTCTTTCCAGAGTCCGGCCTTCTTCAGTGAGTCTTCAACTTTGTCATCCATGTAGGACTTTTTTTTGATTCCACGCACTGTCAACCCGTAAGCCACGTTATCATAAATAGATTTAGGAAATGGATTCGGTTTTTGGAAAACCATTCCAATTTTCAGACGAACTTCTAAAGGATCAACATCTTTAGAAAGAATATCAAAACCTGATGGTTGTAAAATAATTTGCCCCTGATATTTAACCGCGCCGTACAAATCATGCATTCGATTAAAACAACGAAGTAAAGTTGTCTTACCACATCCAGATGGACCGATCAGGGCCGTCACTGACTTTTCATGAATTGGCATCGATACAGAATTCAAAACATTTTTTTCTGACGTATATCCAAAAGTTAAATTCTTAACTTCGGCTTTAATTTGGGGACCGTCAGATGCATAACTGTTCTTTGATTGATTGACCATATTACCACCGATACTTTTTTCGAAAACGATATCTAATTAAAATTGCGCCTATATTTAATATCAATGTCATTGATAATAAAACAACTCCAGCGGCTGCAGCATTCACATGAAATTCTTCTTGTGGGCGAGAAATCCAGTTAAACATTTGAATTGGCATGACTGTATAGGGATCAGATAACCACTGAAAACTGATGAATGGTGCTACTTCTAAAATTGGTGACGTCGGTAAAAAAGCAATGAACGCAAGTGCGCCAACAGTGATTAATGGTGCGGTCTCGCCAATCGCACGCGACAGAGCAATCACTACACCCGTCATAATGCCGCCCGAACTATAAGGTAAAATATGATACCAAATTGTCTGCCATTTTGTCGCACCGACGGCATAAGAAGCTTCACGAATATGTCCGGGAATCGTTCGAATTGCTTCACGTGTGGTGACAATAATAATAGGTAAAACAAGTAGCCCTAATGTCAGACCTGCTGTTAAAATACTTTGTCCCATTTTAAACTGGTACACAAACATCGACAAAGACATAATCCCATAAATAATCGAAGGGATTCCGGCTAAGTTTAAAATATTTAATTCGATCATTTTTGAAAGCCAATTTTTTTTCGCATACTCTTCAAGGTAGACTCCCGTGGCAACACCTAAGGGAATCGATATAAATGCAGTGACAACCACGATCGAAAGACTTCCCACCCATGCCGATAAGATTCCTGCTTTTTCTGGAAACCTTGATGGAAACGACGTGAAAAATAAATAATCCAAACGAGCGAAACCCGTCATGAACATATCTATAATCAATGTTAAGAGTACAGCGAATGAAAACATCAGTACAATCAAACCCGTAAATTTAAAAATAAAATCTTGAAATTTAATTTTTTGAGTTAAGCTCTTTAAATTCTGATCGTTTGGATTTAAATCCGGTGATTTTAAATTCATTATTTGACCTTTTTTTCTAAACGCGAACGGATGCGTTGACCAACAAGGTTCAAAGAAAATGTGAATACAAATAAAGTAAGGCCTGCAACGTAAATTGTCTGATACCCAATTGAACCATGCGGTAAATCGCCAAGACTAACTTGTACAATATACGCCGTCAGTGTTGCTGTGGAGTCAGTTGGATTAAATGAAAATCGGGGCTGCAGTCCCGCTGCAATCGCAACAACCATCGTTTCACCAATCGCCCTTGATATAGCCAGAACAAATGCTGATGCAATTCCCGAAAACGCAGAGGGCGCAACGACTTGAAATGATGTTTGAAATTTAGATGCTCCTAAAGCCAAACTGCCTTCGCGTAATGACTGTGGCACTGCCCGCATCGCATCTTCAGAAAGACTACTGACATAAGGAATAATCATGATACCCATGACTAAACCCGCAGACAGAGCATTAAACGCACCTAGATCTGGAAATACTTTTTGTAAAAGTGGGGTCACAAAGAGCATGGCGAAATAACCATAAACGACAGTTGGCACGGCTGCTAATAATTCCAATAATGGTTTAAATATTTCGCGAACACGTGAGGTTGCAAATTCACTCAAGTAAACCGAAGTTATCATCCCAAAGGGAATTGCAATCAACAAAGCAATGACAGTTGTCATCAGTGTTCCGGCCACGAGAGGCAAAATTCCATACTTTGGATTTTCAAATAACGGAGTCCATTGCGTTTCTGTCAAAAACTCTTTCAATTCCACAATTTTAAAAAATGGGACCGCTTCTATGATGAGTGTGTATACAATGGCAAATGTAATAAAAACTGAACTCAGCGCACACAAAAGCAAAATGATTTCAATCACTTTTTCTTTGATGTGTCGTACTGTTCGATGAAAATTTATTTTCTCAATTGATAATTTCATTTTTTGGGTAAGGCTTCCATTGTTTCATCAGCACAACGACCGTAATCATCTTGAAATCGAATGATATCATCCTCGCCAAAATAGCTACCCACTTGGACTTCTATAAATTCAACCACCGAGCTTGATGTGTTCATAATCCGATGCTTAGAACCCTGCGGTATAAAAATGTGTTCACCCGTTTTTAACGGTATTTCTTTATCATTCAAAACGACAGTTGCCGCACCACGTACTAAAATCCAATGTTCAGAACGACGAGCATGAGATTGATATGAAATTTTCTGATTTGAATCCACACGAATAATTTTTGATTTAAAATGCTCTTCATTTTTAAGAACCTCAAAACGTCCCCAAGGCCGATTTTCAAAAACGTGTTCTTCGGTAATTTTTTTGAGCCCCATTTGCGGGCTCAACTTTAATTTATCGACCACATCTTTAACTTTTTGAGACTCGCCTTTTTTACAAACTAGCATCGCATCAGCCGTATCCACAATAATGAGATCATCGACTCCGACCATGGAATACACTTTATCTTGTAATCCTACAATCGCATTCCCTTTGGCTGAAACTTCGGTTAATTGTTCAGATTGATCTTTCTTAATTGAATTTCTGGCATCGGCCAAAGCATCCCAACTACCCAGATCACTCCAACCGATATCACAAGTCACACAGCTCAGTTCCTGAGATGTCAGTTTTTCTAAAATGGCATAATCAATCGATATGCTTTTCATTTTAGAATACACATCTTTCAGATTGGAAAAATTTGAATCTAACCCTTCGACAGCAGACCAAATTTCGGGTTCAAATTTTTTAAATAACTCTATCATCTTCGAAACTTTGAAAATAAATATTCCCGCGTTCCAAAAATAAGTACCTTCATTTAAAAATGCTTGGGCCAAGTCTAAAGAAGGTTTTTCATGAAATTTCAAAACAGCTGTTGGTTTTTGAGTCCCAACAGCTCGATCTTGAACTTGGATATAACCAAATCCTGTTTCTGGTTTATCTGGCTTGATACCTAATGTGACGATTTGATTCTTTTCAGCTGCTAAGCCCGCAGCCTGAACAGCTTCGTAAAATGCAGTTTCATTTAAAATTAAATTGTCTGACGAGAATACTCCGACCACTTGATCAGATCGACCAAGGCTTTGTAAATATCTGCAAACCAAAGCAATCGCAGGCGCTGTGTTTTTGGGTTGCGGTTCATAAATAACTTTTTCAACTTTGAACTGGTTGACACGAAGATCTGACTCCGTCAAATCTCTAAAGTGAATCGAAGTCACAATTAACGGAGGTTGAAACTTTTGAAGTCTTTTTAACGTGAGTGTATGCAAAGGCTGATCTAACAATTCGCAAAATTGTTTGGGGAATTTTGATCTCGATATCGGCCACAATCGAGTGCCGCTACCACCACTCATAACTACTGGTAAAATATTCATGTGCATAACTTACTGATTTTCACAAAATGGATCAATCAGTTTGGCTTTCAATTTGCTTTAAGATTCAATTAAGATAAAAAAGAGTCACTTCGTCACCAAACAGAGGAAAAAAACATGAAAAATTTGTTAGTTTTTTTAGCACTTACGACAGTTTCTACACTTTCATTCGCTCAAAGTGTCACCGTTCTTGGAGTACGACTTTCAGGGAGTGGATGCGGCCCTGCTTCAGCCAGTGCAGTTACCACAGCAGATGGCAAAACGCTTTCAGTTATTTTCGATAACTACTCTGTTGAAATTGGAAATGGATCCGCAAATCCACAATCAAGATCATTACAAAAAGACTGTCGCGTCATGATTGATGTCGATGTTCCAGCTGGCTACCAATATGCATTAGAGCAAACTGATTATCGTGGTTTTGTGGCTTTACCGGCTTCAGCTTATGGTATGCATCGATTTGTTCAAAATGTTCCGAGTCAGCCTATCGTCAGTATGCGCGAAGCTCAGTTGAAGGGGCCGATGAACCAAAATTACACTGTGAGCGTAAAACAAAAACCAGGGCGATATGTGTATTCAGCATGTAACTCTAAAATACAAACGATTGACCTGATGTCATCATTGATGGTGGCTTACCTTCCGAACACATCAGATCGCTCTATCGCTCAGATCAATTTGGACACAATAGATACAAATGTCGCTTCAAGTTTTCAACTGAGCTGGAGACGTTGCCAGTAAATTTGTATTGGAAGTAATTATAAAACTTCAAATTGTGCAGAAATTGGGTAGTGGTCTGAAGACATAATATTTGTCAGTGATTTAATTTCATTGACCTTCAGACCTCTGACAAAAATATGATCTAATTTAGAATGCATTCCTTTGACTTCAGGTCTTTCAAAATCATACCAAACTAAATTTCTCTTTTCTGTTTCTTCCATCAACAAAGCCACTCTCTTTTTATTCCAGGTATTCATATCGCCGACAAAAATAACTGGGCCTTTATGTAGATCAACTCGATCCATCACTTGTTGAATGTGACGACCAAATTTTTCAAGTGATACAAAATTGATAGCATGAATGTTGACGACTAAAAGCTCAGAATTTTTAAGGCCCTTCACTTTGTAAGTTTGGTATGATGTTAACTTTGGAGTTTTAATAAAACTTTCTGTATCAACAGTTCTTGTGAATGACACTGTCGATGGTTGAACATGACTTCCCATAACCAATCCAGAAGTTGATTTATTTTCGTTACGTATCCACGCAACAAAATAATTCCATAAGGTATCTTTTTTTTCTTGTAAAGACTTCATGAAAACGTCATCAGAAACTGCTTCTTGAATCAAAATCAAATCGTAATTACTCTGAAGTTTAGTAAAGTCATTGGCCCAGACTTCACCTTGTTTTGCCTTTTCAATATTCCAATTCAACAAACTAAATCTTGAAGGCAATTGAATCATTTTCGCTTGCCCAATTGTTTGGACAGTTTGGACATCTTTGGGAATTTCATACCCACCTGAGGAAATTGCACATGCAGGCAAAGACAAAAGAAGTATCAGAGCAGAAGAGCAAATAAGCTTCATTGACATAACGACTCCTGAGGGATGTTATATTGAGTAATTGCTCTAATTGTGATGAATAAAAAGGACTTTTGCAAAAATGGAAAGGTCTAGCTAGACTCATTTTAACAAAATCTTAAAAAATGACTGCGATGTCGATATCTAATAAAAAAATTAATTCAATATTCTAAAACTGCCGCTGAAAATTAAACCTTGATCAAAATATTTATGATTTATTTGAATCAACTCTAAGCTCATAACCGTTAAATCGACTGATTTTTCAGTCAACTGACTACGATCGATCGTGATCAATTGGGTCTGTTGTTTTGTATCAAGAGAAATTTGAAATAATTCAACTGTTCGATTATTATTAGTCACAGATATATACGATTTCAATAATTCATACGACAAGACATCGTTATTACGTTTATAAACGATCGGTGTCGACATCGCATAAGGAATTAAGATAGTCGCTGAACCTGTCGCGTTCAAAACACATTGTAAACTCTCAAGCTTAAAAACATATTGTGCGGCAGTTGCACTGACTTCTGATAATCTATAAACGCGATAGCCAACATCAGACAAATCCTGACAACGAGCTACGGATCCGTCTTGAACAACTTGTCCTCCCGAGTTCGCAAAAACAACAGTCGTAAAAAAACTCAAACAGATTAGAGCCATCATTTTCTTCATTATTTTAGTTCCTTTATGAATTAATTAAAAAGATCTCGTGTTTTTCGAATCTCGAAAATAAAAGATTTTATCTTTTCTTGCACATAAGATTGGTTCTGGTCAATCTTATCCATCGCTGATGAAATATTTTTCTCTTTTTTCATAGCAAATTTGACATCTTTTAAGGCTCTACGAGCGCCTTCGATTGAAAACTTATCTCGATATAATAACTTGCGAATCAAAAAAGCATTTTCAACGTCTTTTTTAGTGTACATACGTTGATTATTTGATGCTTTTTTAGGTTTTAATAAATCAAATTCTTGTTCCCAATATCTAAGAACATACTGTTTGATACCTAACAAGTCCGCGACGTCACCTATTTTAAAACCAAAGCGATCTGGAATGGATTTGATTTCAGATAACAAAAGCTCATCAACCAATACGCTGGGCATGTGAGTCGATTCTGCTTTAATTTCTGTATTCTCAATATTTTCTGTCGTTTCTTTATTGTCCACAGATTCAATCACATCGGATTTAAGAAACGAATCTTGCAACACGATTTCTTCGACCTCATTAATTTCACCTGAATTATTCATCATCATCCTCGTCGTCTTTACCGATTAAATGAGCATACTCTTCACCATTGAGCATGGCTTTTAGAACTTGGCTCGGACGAAACGTCAGAACACGACGGGCTGAAATTTTAATTTGCTCACCTGTTTGCGGGTTTCGACCGATACGCTCATTTTTGCCACGAACTAAAAAATTTCCAAATCCAGAAATTTTAACTTTCTCACCAGATTGCAATGTTGTTTTCAAAGAATTAAAAACAAGTTCAACGAGCTCACTGGCTTCTTTTTTAGAAAATCCTATTGTTTCATAAACTTTTTCAACAATATCAGCTTTAGTGACTGTTGAGTTTCCAATGTTTTGTCCTGCCATAAATCACCCGTTCTTGAGTTCAATTTTCAGTTCTTTTTTGGTCTCAATTAAGCCTACCAAGTTATTGAAATGAATCAAGTTTATGAAAATAACTGGACCATTTTCTCAACGCACATAGCAATAATCTGCCTACCTGAGCTTAGCGCCTGTTGATTTTTCAATTCCAGTAATCGCTTTCTGCGAGATAGCATTGATGACATCCTCACTCAAGGCCTGATCAAAGCTATGCAAAGTCAATCGAACAGCAACCGATTTCTGTCCCACAGGTAACTTATCACCTTCGTAAATATCGAAAACAGTACTGTCTTTAAAATTTGGCCCTGCTGCTTTTTTTATTTCCTTCAATAAATCACCGACGGGCTTTTTTGCATCCATCACAAAAGCAAAATCGCGATCAACAGGTTGAAAACCCGAAAGAGATTTAAATTTCACTGGACGAGCTTGCTCTGGAAGTAAGACGTCCAGATTGATCTCACAAATGACTACAGGGACTCGAATTTTTGCGTTATTGAGCAATACTGGGTGAATCGAACCCAAAAACCCCACTGTTTTTCCTTCAACAAATAAACTGACACACTGACCTTTATGTAAAAAGGCCGGAGCCTCGGCTTTATCTTGAAAAGTCGCCGCAGTTATTTGCAATTGAGTAAAAAACTTTTCGAGCACAGATTTCATTCTGAAAATCAATGGAGTTTGATCGGCGTACAAACCAAAGGGTTCGCCCCACATCGTCAAACACAAGCGTTGGTTTTCTTTGTATTCAGAACCTTCTTTCAAAAACACAGAACCCATTTCAAAAAGCTGACCCGAAGAATTTCCGGCATGGAAATTCTCTGAGATATTTTTCCAAAGAAGACCAGACAATGAACGACGCATAATATTCAGTTCTTCACTGAGTGGATTTTTTAATCGGACAGGCTCGGAATCAACTTTCAATCCCCATTTTTCGTAGACTGTCACATCACCCAGAAAAGCATTTTCAGTGATCTCAGATGTAAACGCATAATTAAAAGCACGCGAAAATCCTTCAGCACGGAAGAATTCAGAAAGCATAGTTTGCTTCGTATATTTTGAATCATGCTTTGCAGGCTCTTTGGCAAAAACGGGTAAAGTTTCAGTGATATGTTCGTAACCTTTAAGACGTGCATACTCTTCAACCAGGTCCATATCACGCTCGAGATCAAAACGGAATAATGGAGGAGTGACTAAATAATCACTTCCTTTTTTCTCAACAGCACAATCAAGACCTTGCATATACTGTTCGAACAAATTCGCATCGGCCGCGTAACCCAATCGGTCACTGATCGTTTGAATGTTTATTTGCACTGGTTTTTTTGTGATCGGTTTTGGATAGATATCATGGTGCCCAGCGAACGCTACCCCACCAGCCACTTGCTGAATTAAATAAACCGCGCGATCCATGATTTGTTGTGTTTGACTTGGATCCACTCCGCGAGAAAAGCGGTACGCAGAATCCGTTTCAACACCATGACTGCGTGATGATTTACGAACACTCATCGCTTGAAAATTGGCGCTCTCTAGAAAAATATTTTGAGTTTTTTCACTTACTCCTGAATTCATGCCACCGATAACTCCGGCCAAAGCCACAGCTTTTTCAGAATCACAAATCAAAAGCTCTTCGCCAGTTAAAACAAGATCTTGCTCTTTCAAAGTCTTAAATTTTTCAGAAGGCTTTGCCTTACGAACGATGACTTGCGAGCCCGCGATCAGATCCGCATCGAACGCATGAAGAGGCTGTCCCATTTCAAGCATCACGTAGTTTGTCACATCGACAACATTATTGATTGAATTCATCCCGATCGACTCTAAGCGCGATTTTAACCACGCTGGACTCTCAGAAATTTTAACTCCGGAAATATAACGTCCAGAATATCTTGGACAAAGCTCAGAATCCTCGACAGTTAATTTGATTTTCGCAGAAGTTAAATCTTTTGAAAATTCAGTTTGAATTGCTGGTTTTTTAATTTTTTTATTCAGTAAACATCCAATTTCGCGCGCAAGACCAAAGTGACTTAAACAATCCGCACGGTTCGGCGTTACTTTTAATTCAAAATTAATATCGTTATACCCTGCAAATTCAGCATAAGAAGTTCCTACCGGAGCATTTGCCGGAAGAATTTCTAATCCATCGCTCGCCGTTGCAAGCCCCAATTCTTTGAGCGAACAAAGCATCCCGTTACTTTCCACATCACGGATTTTAGATTTTTTAATCGCAAAATTTCCCGGTAGCACTGCACCCGGTAAAGCCACAATCACTTTGTCACCTTGTTTGTGATTTTGTGCTCCGCAAACAATTTGCTCAATTTTTCCTTGGCCAATATCCACTTGGCACAAAGATAACTTATCCGCATTCGGATGTTTGTCTTTCACTTGGATGTGACCAACGACCACATTTTGAAAGTCTTTGGCGCGATTTGTAATTTCCTCAACCTCAAGACCCGCTTTTGTCAGTACATCAGCCAAAGCCATCGGATTTTCAAAAAACTCATTCACATCAACAAAATCATTTAACCATTTTAAAGAAATTTTCATATATACCTTTTAGAATTGTTTTAAAAATCGCACGTCATTTTTAGGAAAGTGTCTGATATCATCAACGCCGTATTTAATAATTGCCATACGCTCGACACCAAAACCAAATGCAAAACCTTGCCATTTTGGATATTCAACTTTTGCAAATTCAAAAACTTTGGGATTGATCAAACCACAACCGCCGATTTCAATCCAGCCCGATTGTTTACACAAAGAACAACCAGAACCTTTACAGATTGGGCACGAACAATCCACTTCTGCCGAAGGCTCTGTGAATGGGAAAAAACTTGGACGGAAACGTGTTTTTAAACCAGGACCAAAAAACTCACGAACGAAAAATGAAATCGTTCCTTTCAGATCGGCCATCGATACTTTTTCATCGACACACATTCCTTCGATTTGATGAAAATTAGGTAAATGGGAAATATCACTATCACAACGAAATACAGGACCCGTACCAATAATTCTTAATGGGGGCTTTTCATTTTCCAGACTGTGAATTTGAATTGGCGACGTATGCGTTCTTAACACATGTGTCTCATCAACGAAAAAAGTATCCTGCATATCACGCGCAGGATGATTTTTTGGAATATTGAGAGCTTCAAAATTATAATAATCTTTTTCGATCATTGGGCCTGTACGAAGAGAATATCCAAGCCGCGCCATGATTGAAAAAATCTCGTGCGTCACTTTGTAAATCGGATGCTCATGTCCTCGTTCGGCTGTTGTTGCTGAAATTGTCAGATCTAATTTTTCACTCATCATCTGAGTTTCGATCTCTTTGTTTTTCAATGCGGCTTCTGCAGCTTCATAAACAACTTCAAGCTCGCCTTTGACTTCGTTTACAAGCTTTCCGAACAAAGGTTTTTCTTCTTTGGGTAAGGTGGCCATCAATTTCATGGCTTCGGTCAAAGCCCCGCTTTTACCAAGATATTGAACTTTAAAGTTATAAAGCTCCGTCGAAGTCGTTGCTTTTTGAAAATCTTTTAGGGCTGATTCTTTGATCTGGGTCAGTTTCGTATTAGACATATTTAAATTTCCTGTTTTGAAATTTTATTATTACGAATAAATAAAGTCTTTTCAAGCATTTAGCATTATGATATCAAGACTATCCCAGAGGTTATTGTGGCGCATAAAAACAAAGAAAATTACAGTCCCTATAAAGCTCGTCAAGAGTCCAAAGGAATTGACCTGAAGGCCACTGACCGAGTTTCTAATCAGCGTGGGACCCATAAGAAGCCCGAAACCATCTACTCTGTGAACGAGGCCAATGATCGCTTATTAGACATTTTTAGAAACCACGATTTTAAATGTTCTCATGAAGAGCGCATGAAATTAGCGCATTTTTATCGCCTGCTGTTGGAAAATCAAGAGCACAAAAATTTCACGCGCCTTTTAAAAATCAAAGATATCGCCATTAAGCACTTTATCGATTGCCTGATACTGACTGAAATCTGCGAGCTGAAATTTCCATTGATCGACGTGGGCACAGGTCCTGGATTTCCTGGCATCCCCTTAAAAATCAGATTCCCCAAAGAAAAAATCCTTCTCGGCGAAGGCGTCCAAAAACGAGTTGAATTTTTAAAACATGTCCGTGAACAAATGAAACTTGAAAATCTGGATATCATCGGACGCAATATCAATCCACACTTTGTCTATCCGGTGAATGGCGTTATTACTCGCGCTGTTGAAGACGTTACAAACACTCTCAAAAATACGATCAATTGCTTACAGCTTGGTGGCCATGTCTATTTTATGAAAGGCCCTGGTGTTGATCCAGAAATAGAAAAGGCTCAAAACGAAATGTCAGAGTTTTTTAAACTTCACAAAGATATTTCTTACGATCTGCCAAAAACTGAAAACCATCGACGACTTGTGATTTTTGAAAAAATCAAACATGCTGAACTGCCTGAAGAAGAAGACAACGACATTTTACTTAACGATTCATTTTAAAGGTCAACTATGCGTATCACTGAAATTTCATCTAAAGATAATCCTGTTTTTCGCAACATGAAAAAACTTTTAACCTCTAAAGGCATCAAAGATGAAAAGTGTTTTTTATTGATGGGTGAAAAATTAGTTCAAGAGTTTTTAGAATCAAATTCTGCAGCCACCAAGCATCGCTTTAAAATTAAAAATGTCATCTCATTTGATGAAGCTGATTTTCCATTGCTTCAAACTCAAATTAAACTCAAAAAAGAACTTTTTGATGAGCTCGATGTCCTAGGAACTCATTCTCCGATGTTGGTTCTTGAATATTCAGAATTGAATGAACCTTCGCTTCTTGAGGCTCCAGAAGGTCTCGAGATTATTTCGCCATTAGGTGATCCTAAAAATTTAGGAGCGCTTTCTAGATCGGCATTAGGGTTTGGTGCTTCAAAATTAATTTTAACTAAAGAATCATGCCATCCCTACCTGCCGCATGCGATCAAGGCCTCTGCCGGCGCGATCCTGAATATCCCTATTTTCTACACGACTAAAGACACTTCTGAATTACCTCTTGTTGGCGAAAATTATGCGTTGAATCTGCACGGACAGAAAGTGCATGATCTATCGTGGCCTAAAAACTTACGCCTCTGGGTGGGCGAAGAAGGGCCAGGTCTCAAATTGTCGATGGATCAAAAACGTAAAATCAAAATGATCACGATTCCCACAACAGGGATTGAATCCTTGAACGCCACAGTGTCGACATCGATTGCTCTCTGGGAATGGAAAAAACGCAATTAAATCGTTTTAGATCTATCGTCAAAACTTTATACATATAACTTCTTCATAAACGTCAGAATCATTACTGGCGATTTTTTATTTATTTTCAGATATAAAGGTTTCCAAACAAAAACAACTTAACCTAAGGACTTAAGATGAAAAAATCGATCATTACTTTACTTGCCACATGTCTTTTCGTGCAACTCTCATTCGCTCAAGGTATTGAGAATACAACAATGACCAACACTGACGAAATCATTACCGAAAAAACAAAGGGTATTGAAGTAGGACTTATTTATTCAAACTTAACCGATGTAAATATGAAGATTGAAGGAACTTTTTACTCAAATACAGGGGACTCGTATAAATTTGATAGCGATTCCAAGGGTGGTACTCATTTAGGTATAATGGGTTTAAATGTGAATTACAAAGATCGTTACGCACAGGAAATGCTTGGTTTTTATTTTGGCGGCTCATTTATGAAACGAATGCATTCGTCTGAATCTGAAAATGAAGTCAATTTATATAAAGGACAAGTCGGCCTCATGATTACTCCAGTTGAGCATTTTTCTATAAATGGTGATCTTAACTTAAGTTATTTGGACATTAAATCAGACACATCAGGTTTTAAGTATTTACCAGCCATTGGAGCTGATTTGATGGTTGAAATGTTTGCTAAAAATACAAGTTTACAAGTCGGTTTTCAAGCTCTTGGATTAAATGGAACTCAAAAAGATTCAACAACAGATTTGAAAGTGACAGGTTTTATCAGCGGTGTTGTTGCACAAGTCTCTTATATGTTTTAAAAAATTGAAATAGATCTCTTTCAAACAATATACGTTGAAATTTATCGTATATTGTTTGAAAGACACCTTTGTACTCAAACGATCAAATCATATATAAAAACTTAGAACCGTATCATCCAAACTTTGTAAAAAGCTTCGAGAACAATTTTTAAAGACATTTTACTTTGGCCCACACGACGATCTTCAAAAACAATTGGATATTCAACAACTTTAAATCCATGCTTTGAAGCTTTGTACTTTAATTCTATTTGAAAACTGTAACCGTTCGATTGGATTTGATCCAAGTCGATTTTTTGAAGGACTTCTTTTTTCCAAGCATTAAATCCACCCGTCCAATCCTGGATTGGAAAACCTAAAATCAAACGTGAATAAATCCCGCCACCGCGAGAAATTAATTTACGAATCAAACCCCAATTTACAGTGGAACCACCTAGAACGTATCTAGAACCGATCACAACATCTGTTGTTTCAATTTTATTCAATATTTCATTTAGATCAACAGGACGATGAGAAAAATCCGCATCCATTTCGACCAGAACATCATAGCCATTTTCGATGCCCCATTTAAAGCCTGCGATGTAAGCCTTTCCAAGTCCTTGCTTTTGCGGTCGAGACAACAAGTGAACTCTTGAGTTTTTTTGCGCTTCGCTAGTGACAAACCGTCCAGTACCATCCGGTGATGAATCATCGACAACAAGCACGTCAAACTTTTCAGATAAAGACATTAATGCCGGAAATAAATTTTTAAGATTTTCAATTTCGTTATACGTTGGAACTATCACTAATTTTTTCATTTCATTTCCTCTGACTAAACCTTTATAAATTCTTTACTTATTGTTTGCGGTGGATCTTCTTGCCAAAGACTTAAAACATATCCGCCGCCGCCAGACCCCGTCATTTTGCAGGCTAACGCCCCATGATTTTTAAGTTGATCAATATGAATTTGAGCCTCAACCGGCACCAGTCCCCAAGATTCAAAGCAATTTTGTGACAGTTTGACGGCTTTCATCCATGCGAGTAAATCAGGAGTTGGCTCTTTAAGTAACTTTTTGAATAACATAACAGCTTCAGACATTTGCAGATCCAATTGTTTCGCAAACGAAGAATCAGTCTCATGCATTTTTTTAACTTTCGTGACACAGTCTTTGGTTACACCTCGAACTCCACAATGCGAAAGATAAAGCCGCGGCAAACTGACATTCTCGAGTGGAACTACTGATTCACCACGTTTATACAAAAGTGGCTTTTGATAGAGCGCCACAGCTACATCAACGCCGCTGCTTTCACCGTGAAAAAGGTCTTCAATTTTTTTAGCAAATAAAAATGAGTCTGATTTTAACAAGTTCAATTTTTTAAAAAACTCTGCTATCCCAACAGCCAACGTCGCCGAAGCACCCATTCCCGCACCAAAAGATATATGAGAGGTAATTGTCAATTCTCCCTTTAAATCAATTCTTTTTAAATTGATTTCTGTCAAAGCCTTTTCAAAAACTGACCAGATGATCATTTCCAAATCGCTCGAATTTTCGCCAATTAATTTTAATGTGAAATCTTTTCCCGAAGTTTTATAGGAAAAATTTAAAAACTTCGAATACAGTGGAAAAACCAAGGCTTCACAACCTCGAAGAACCGCATGCTCGCCGGCTAAAATCCACTTTCCAGGAATATTGTAATTCAAATCCAAATTATTTAGATTCATATTTTCTGACCTTGTGATTTCAGCAAACCTAAATCTGTCCAAATATTGTATTTATTGATCCAGTGATTTTGGATTTTTTGATACAATTCTGTTTGATCTTCGCGAAACAATAAATGAATGTTACTGCCTGCATCCATAGTCACAAGTGGTCCATCATTGAACTTTGACCAATCACGATTAAGTTGACCAAGCACATCCATCGTCGGACCATTCATGTACATAAAGGCCGGATTTGAAGTATGAAATAAATTATGCATATCCCAAAATTCGTTCCAACAAATTTGAGAGGCCTTCTCCCACCGATTTTCTCTGAGTGCACTAATTAAGTTTTGTAATCTCTCGGTTGCTCTCTCAGGTCGACCTTTGAAATGTTCTGAGGTTAAGACCAATTTATGTGCTTCGCTCGAAGACACTGATTTAACAGATTCATCACACAATATAACCATATGAAGCAATTTCTTCACCGGCAATTGAATATCTTCTGCGCCACTGTCGTGCCACAATCCCCAAGGCGTAAAAAATGAACGACATGAAGATCCTGAACCTTTTTGGGATAATTTTGATAATTCTTTGGCCGTGTAAGGTTTTGCTTTCATCTGAGATTCAGAAAGATAAACCTCATGAGCGCATTTAGTTAAAGCCGCAAAGCTACTGGCTGAGCTGGCAAGACCACAGTCCGAGGGAAAATTATTTGCAGATTCGATCTGGTAAAATCCAGACAGTTTGAATTCTTTTTTCAATAGTGTGAAAAAATTTAAAAACTTGTCTTGACCTTTATTCGATAGTTCGATGGGACGAAGATCACTGCGCTGAAAAGCGGACCACTGATCTGATGTCAATAAATCGGATTTTTGAATACGAACATAAGTCCTTAAGTTTTCTAAAGTCCATGACAATGAGGCATTCGTTGGACGATTGACCGCAGAGTCGGATTTACCCATATATTTGATTAAAGCTATGTTCGATGGTGCCGATGTTTCGATCCAACTCATAAGTTATCCTTCAAATGCATCGTTTTTTGCAATAAGCCATCTGACAAATCAGATTCAGTTGCTTGAATTTTGTAATATTGCTGATTTAAAAAGGTTCGAATTTCAACCTTATCCGCGGGCTTGCAAAATACCAAACAGACATCTGCCCCTAAAGCCCCACAAGGTTTCACTAATATAATTTTCTGATTCTTTAAAAGCTGTTTTTTAATTTTCAATACACCATCGTGCTGCAAAGAACGTTTCTCAAGCTCGGCAGACCACAAACTTAAATGCTTTACAAATTCCGAAGAGTTCTTATTTAAAAAACTATGAATCACAGGTTCGCAAAAATATTTTAAGTCAGCAATTTTTGATCGGTCTAAATTTTCCAAATGATCGTGCGTTTGAATTTTGATTCCCGTCGATATAACAAAAAACGAAAGCTCCCAATCTGGCCATTCGTAGGATGTCGATGTTTCAACAGGTTGCTTGAAATGAGTCACTTGCCCGAGAACTTGAGTGATCAAATCGGCTCCGCTCGGAGATTTTTTTTCGTTTTCAGTCGATCTAAACAGTGAGAGGTATTCATTAAACAAACTAACCAATTGATTCTTACTCATTTCATTATTTTTCTGAAAC
>JBPOIE010000112.1:0-2984 GCA_052034855.1 Bdellovibrionota bacterium
CCATAAGGGAATCGATCGAATCCCCCCTTGTAGAGAAAAATGAGGGCCTAATGGCCGCTTATAAAATTCTTTTTTTAGGATTTTTTAAGGAAATTTGGCTTTTTTGAACTGTTTATCTATATTAAGAAGAATTACTCAGAAATTTAAACGGTGTTACTAGCACAAAGGTCGGCTACACAGGCGGCGATTATGATGATCCCGCTTATTCAGATGTAAAAACTGGAATGACTGGCCATGCAGAATCTGTATGGGTTGAATACGATGAATCAGTGACTAGCTTAAAAGACATTCTTCATTACTTCTTCAAGATTCATGACCCTACAACGAAAAATCGTCAAGGGAATGATAAGGGAAGCCAATATAGATCAATTGTCTTTTACCGTGATCAAGAACAAAAGAATTTAATAACAGAGGTTATAGACGAGGTTAATGATATGGGACGCTTCTCTGATCCTGTAACAACGGAAGTGAGTGAAGAGAAAGAATTCTATGATGCTGAGGAATATCACCAAAGTTATTTACAGAAGTTTCCTAACGGCTATTCATGTCATTACGAGAGAGCTTGATAAAATACACGACTTAAGAAAAAAAGAGGAATAAGTGAAAGAGCTAAAAAATGTTATTATCTATACTAAAGATCACTGCCCGTTTTGCAAGCGGACTATAAGTTATCTTAACTCAATAGGTGCAGAGTATAAAAGAATCCGCGTAGAAGAGTCTCCGGAACTCTACGAGGAGTTAAAGAAGAAAACGAATCATCAAACAGTTCCTCAAATTTTTGTAAACGAAAAATTTATTGGAGGAGCTAAAGAGTTTTTTGAATGGATTGAACCTAGCTGCGGCGATATTTAACGGTTCGATCAATAAAAGGAGTACTTATGTTTAACTGGGAAAATGTTCTTAGTAATGTGAATGGTGGAGGGCCAATACCCCCTCGAAGAGTGGAAAAGTCACTTGTTGAATGGAAGAAAATTTTAACTTCAGAACAATTTTATGTGACAAGGCAAAAAGGCACTGAGCGTCCCCATACGGGTGAATTATGCTCTTTCTATGAGCCTGGAAAATATGCTTGCGTATGTTGCTCAACAGAACTCTTTGATTCAAGTCTCAAGTTCGATTCTGGAACAGGATGGCCAAGTTTTTCTGAGCCTGTTGCTGATGATGTAATCCAATACGAAAGTGATACGACTTACGGTCAAAGAGTCGAAGTACTCTGCAACATCTGTGATGCACATCTGGGCCATGTCTTTCCAGATGGTCCACCTCCAACTGGGGTGAGATTTTGTATCAACTCAGAGTCTTTGAAGTTTGTGGAATAAATTAGAAGGGAGGATTTTATGAAAGGGAAATTTTTGTTTGTAATCCTCGCTGGAACTGTATTGTACGCTCAATTAGGTTCAGCTTGGGATGCAAAAAATATTAAACCAAAAACGGATGATGATCTTAAAAGAACTTTGACTAATATTCAATATCAAGTCACTCAAGAGTCTGGAACTGAGAGGCCGTTCAAAAATGAGTATTGGAACAATAAAGAAGAAGGTATTTACGTAGATGTTGTTTCAGGAGAGCCGCTATTTAGTTCTCTAGATAAATATGATTCTGGAACTGGCTGGCCAAGTTTCTCCCGATCAATCGCCGAAGGAAATCTCATAAAAAAATCTGATCGTCTGTTCGGAATGTCCCGGACTGAAGTAAAGAGTAAGCATGGAAATTCACATTTAGGACATGTTTTCAATGATGGGCCTTCACCGACTAATCTTCGATATTGCATGAACTCAGCATCGCTTAGATTTGTTCCAAAATCAAAGCTTGGGGTTGAGGGATATAGTGAGTACTTAAAGCTTTTCGAAAGGAATTAAGGAGGCAAAGTTGGTGGTTAAGCTATTTGGACATAAAGATTGTCACAAAACGATGATTTACCAATCGTATCTTAAAGAAAAAGGAGTTCCGTTTGTCTTTTTGGATGTTCATGAAAATGAAGCAGCCGCTGACGAATTGAGGTCTCTTTACCAGAATGGGAAATTGAATTTTCCCACTATTATGATAGGACTCAAAAAGCTAAGGAACCCCAAATTTACGGATATTGATAAATGGTTAAATAAATCACTTTTGGAGACAAACTAATGATAATAGCAATTTTCCGCAGTCGTGTTGCCAAAGAACACGCTGCGGAGTTTAAAAAAAGATACGCCGAGATGTCCGCTCTTGTGGAAGCCATTCCTGGTTACGGAAGCCATGAGAGCTTTTCTTCCGCCAACGGTGAAAATGTTCTCATCGTAGAATTCCTCACCAGAGAAGCTTTTGAATCATGGGATACGCATCCCGAACACAAAAAGGCTAAGATGCTTGGCAAAGACTACATTTTTGACTCTTTCGACGTGAAGGTCGGAGAGGTTTTTGAGAGGCACACGAAGCCTGAGGTGAGAGTATGAAATCGAGAAACGTTTATATCGTAGGCGGAGCCCGGATTCCATTTATGAAATCTATGACTGCCTATCGAGATGTCTCAAGTGAAGAATTAATGACCGCGAGCCTAAAGAGTTTAGTTAATAGATATAACTTGGAAGGAAAAACAGTGGGCGATGTGGCATTGGGAGCTGTCATGCACAGTTCAGCTAACTGGAATCTTTCTCGTGAAGTCGTCCAATCCTCCGGTTTGCATCCAAACACCCCGGCTTATAACGTGCAACGTGCTTGCGGAACGAGCTTGGAAAATACGATTCAGATTGCTCACAAAATTTCTAGCCACCAAATTGAAAGTGGCATTGCAGGCGGTGTTGATAGCAACAGTGATTTGCCCATTATGGTTAGTCGAACTTTCGCAAGAAAATTGATTGCGTTGAATTCTGCCAGAGCTCTTGGTGAGAAAGTAAAAATCATTTTAGGAATTAAACCTAGCGATCTAAAGCCAGTGTTGCCCGCAGTGGTTGAGCCACGCACCGGAAAATCAATGGGTGAGCATTGCGAACTCATGGTTAAAGAGT
>JBPOIE010000091.1:0-25015 GCA_052034855.1 Bdellovibrionota bacterium
ACCGACGCGCCGATCTATGCCGCAGTGCGCGAGGGACAGCGTCTGGGCCGCCTCGCGAAAAGCCCCGCGCATCAGGATATAGAGGTGTTGCTCAGCCTGCCGCTGGCCGAAGCGCGCAAGCAGCTGAATATCGGTGAGCCGCTGACCTATCAGCGCGCGCATGCGATCATGCGGGGCGAAGGCATCGACCCCTATGACCTGTTGGGGACGCAGAAAGCGGCGGCCTAGGGCGGATCGCCATAGGCGCGCTTTCAGCGCGCAAGACGGGCAGAAGAGAAGCGGGAAGCGCTTGTGCTGATCCAAAGGCGCAGATAGTTACTGGCGGAACTGATAATCATTTAATGTTGATTGATTTGAATCAAAGCCAAGGCTGCAGTGCCTTAACAGGAAAAGTGGCGGAAAATATCTTGGATGAAGCAGGAATCACCGTCAATAAAAACACAGTTCCGAACGAAACGAGATCCCCCTTTGTCACAAGTGGAATTCGTATTGGAACACCCGCTTTAACAACACGAGGAATGAAAGCGGATGAAATGAAAAAAGTGGGCTTTTGGATTTCTCAAGTTTTAAAGAATCCAGAAAATAAAGATTTACACCTTAAGATTCATCATCAAGTGAAAGAATTATGTCAAAATTTTCCAATCTATACAAAATAAGTATTTTCTGTACGAGCTTTTTCGTACTGAGTGCGTGTCAAACGACGGCACCTGAAAAACAACCAGAAATGGTTGCAGATCGTCCACTTGTTGTCATCGACAAACAAACGAACACCATTAAAAAAGAAGATCTTTCAAATCAAATTCCCAACGGCAGTAAGAAAACAAATAAAAAACGTCCAACGTTTGATTGGCCTGTTTGGGAAGCTCGTATGTCTCGAGGTTTTTTACCTAAAGGGACTAAAAAACGCCGGCGGCCTCACAAAGGTATTGATTTGGCTGCACAACGAGGAACCGCTGTGATGGCTTCACATGATGGACTTGTGATCTATACGGGGAAAGCTTTCAAAGGCTACGGCAAAATGATTATGATCGAATCGACAAATTCTGATGCTGGATCAGGGTATGCAACACTCTATGGTCATCTGGATAAAATTGTCGTTTTTGAAGGGCAGAAAGTTCGACAAGGTGAAGTGATTGGTGCTTTAGGTAACACGGGCCGGTCATCTGGCCCGCATCTGCATTTTGAAATTCGAAAACTTGATGGTCCCATCGATCCCCTCCCGTTATTACCAGCAGGGGAAGCTTTGACAAATGAAGTTGATGATCCCACAGCACCTGAAGAATAGTTCAGGGCTGTTCATAAACATAAATTATTAAACTGAATTATTTAACGGGATACTCGCGAACTTCTTCACGTGTATGACTAAAATACTGATTCGCACATCCTGAATCGTAAGTGATGATTCTGTCAGAATTCGAACGGTCACCATTCATCTGAGCCACATTCTGACCACTAGCTACTAAAACACCTGCTAATTGCGTATGTGTTGTTCTGTTAAAATAATCCATATCACGCATTCCATAGTAAACATCGATACGAGTGATACAACGATTGATGCCTTTTGAATTTGGACCACCTGGAATTAAATAACATTGCTCATAACCACGTCGCTCAACAGTGCAGCTATTACGATCATGCATCATCGGACCATCAGTGATATCTGTTTTTAAATTCACATCGATATCAAAAGGTTGTCCTGATTCTGCCGCTGTTAAAACAAAACGTCCGTTCATTGGAATTTCACGATTTTGTGTGTTTAATGAGATATATTTTGATTTTAAACCACTCCCAATTTTAATAGAAATTTCAGAGCGATTTCGTTGTTCGATTTGAACTGAGTGCTGACCCGCTTTCACTGAGTCTGGTCTTGGCTCACAACCAAATGAAGCATCGCCGTTGCATCCGCCCGATGATTGAGTCATGAAATTTAATTTTTGATTCAACGTAATGACTCCTTCGATAGAATCACAACCAAAAATCAAAAATGACATTACCGATAATAGAATAATTTTTTTCATTAATTCCCCCGAATTATGTGTTCGAGAGTTTTGATGCATTTGAGATGCCACAAAAAAAGGAGATTTATGATACCAGTTACGATAATGAGTT
The DNA here is from genome assembly GCA_052034855.1 of Bdellovibrionota bacterium. Taxonomy (GTDB): domain Bacteria; phylum Bdellovibrionota; class Bdellovibrionia; order Bdellovibrionales; family Bdellovibrionaceae; genus Pseudobdellovibrio. Next base: position 2,110 of record JBPOIE010000091.1, read on the forward strand.
ATTTCAAAATCTCAAAAATAAAAAAACCGGCTATGAACCGGCTTTTATGAACTTCAATTTTATAAAATAAATTATAAATTGATTGTTGTGCTTAAGCCAACATTTGTTAAGTCAGCACGTAAGTTAAACGGCATGAACTGAACATTTGGGTAAACATAGATGTCACGAGTAACAGACATACCAAAACCCATAGATTGCTGTGGATTTAAAGCAGTTGCAGCACCTTGTTGACCGTTTGCAGCGATATCCCAAGCAAAGTAGTTCAACACAGTACGGAAGCTGTATTTATCGTTAAATGCATATTCAGCAAATGGAGACATGTACATAGAAGCTAAAGACTCACCAGCTTTTTGATCAGCAGTTAGATCAGCTTTGTAAATTGTTTTGCTCAAACCAATGTAAGCACCCAAAGTCCAACCAGAAAAATCACCAGCAACAGTTTGTGATAAATCTAGACCACCAACCATACCACCATCATCAACATAAGCTGATGTTGTATAATAAGTAGCTTCTACAGAAGTGATAGACATTAATTCGCCTAATTTTCCTGCGCGAGTATAAGACAATGACGGATCAGCAACGTTAAAACGATCGATTTCTTTTTTAGAAGATGTTTTAACTGGATTATCAATTTTGTTACCGTTGTCATAAGTTCCATGGAACGGAGTTGAAATGCTAACACCAGTATTTAAGCTGAAGCTGTTATTAGCATTCATTTTATACTTACCAGAAACTGTACCAGCTAAAGAAGCTGGAGTTTGTAAAGAGGAGATACCAGCTCTAATTGGCGGACGAACTTCTGCGAAAGGTTTTTCAACAGTTGAACCTGAATATGCCAAAGAAGCTTGGAAAGAATACTTTTTATTAGCACCTAATTCAGCACGCATTTTAGCATTAGTGATATCTTGATCGATTTTTTTAAGATCAGCATCTTTGATGTCAGACGGAACCGTAGTTGCTGTCTGATTAGCTGTTGGGACTACTGTTTGAGCTGTTTCTGTTGTTATTGCAGCAGGAGCAACGACTACAGGAATTGCTGTTGTTGAAGCGGCCTGTGTGACAACTTCTTTTGTTTTCTTTGCGGCTTTTTTTACAGGTGCTGTTTGAGCAACAACTGCACAAGAAGCGAGTGTGATAGCAAGTGCTATTAATTTCATGAACCCTCCAAGGTTTTGTTATTTTTACGTTAAGACTTTAGTCTGTAAATATGATCTATTGCGAAGATAGTGCCATTTTTTGGAGCCAAATCAACCCTAGAATTACAGTATTTTGAAATTTTTCTTGAAAAGCTAAGGAGTTATGATCTTTTTTTAATCAAGTTCTTTAAAATCGTTATGAGAAGTGGTGCCAAAGAAAACCCGATGATTCCCATCACCAAGAGTGTAAAATTTTTCTGTATAAAGGGAATACGACCAAAGAAATGTCCCGCTAAAACAAAAATATTCACCCAGGCAAGTGTTCCGAGCACTGAGAATTTAAAAAATTGACCATATGGCATCTTCGTCAAACCTGCCACAAATGGCGTAAAAGTTCGAACTATCGGCAAAAATCGAGAAATTGAGACCGCTAAAATCCCTTTGGTTTCGAAAAACTGCTCTGTTTGTACCAGATACTTTTTGTTAAAAAACTTTGAAAATCGATGTTTTTCCTCAAATAGTCTTCGCCCATACCGTTGACCGATATAATAATTTGTAGAATCACCAAGGATCGAGGCAAGACACAAAAGTGGAATAAGAACTTCCACAGGAAAGTAAGGAGAGGAGGCAGACAAAGCTCCTACTGCAAAAAGTAACGAATCCCCAGGTAAAAAGGGGAATATCACCAAACCTGTCTCAGCAAAAATAACTAAGAACAAAACGACAAAAAGCCAAACCCCTAAGAGCTCGGCCATTTGATTAATCAAAACATCAATTCTGAGTAAGTACTGTATAAATTCAATCACGAACAAAGCATAAAGTGATTTATTCTGTAGGGCAATTCGTTTCGCGGTCGTTCTGTGGATTAATTAAATTCTTTTGTGAAAGCTCATCAAGACTTGAATACATTGACGCCACTGTATGATTTGTATTTTGCAGATTAAATCGACAATCTGAGCTGTATGAAACAACCGCGAGCTGATGAACCGCGTACCCACCGCGAACAATCGTTGCTAGCAGTAAATACTTTTCGCAATTCTCACCCTCACAACGTGCACGAATATCAATTTTATTGCCGTTTTGAGCATCTTCTATCACACCGACAGAATCATAGTTGTTTGCATGAAATGTTGTGATCGGAATATAGCGACCATCTGGTGTTTTGATTTCAGATTCAATTTTCAATTCCCCGTCACCTTCAATGGGCCAAGAGATAGATACAATGTCATAAAGTAAATTTTGAGTATCAGCTTGTCTGATCGAAGGAGTTGAAACCGCTGGGTTCATCACTTTAGATCCCGTTTGTTTAACTGCACGCACCCCAGAAGATTTTTTAGCGCAAGCAAATGAAACAAGAGTGATCATTGTTAAAACAACAAACTTTTTAAATAAACTCGTGCTTGATAGCTTCTTCATAAATACCTCTTTGGAGGTTTAAACTTCAAATCTCGAGCCATGTCTCAGATCTAGACAAATAAAAAAAGCTGTCTCTCTTCAAGACAGCTTTTTCATCATTCTGAAACAGAAATAATTATATTCTAATTATGAAACTATTTTGTCGCTAAATTAAGATCAATTTTGATGTTATCTTCAATCAACTTATCGCCCAATTTTGACACTGCTGCGAACTGTTTTGAATTATAGACGATATCATACTTTGTACGATCAGTAATTTCCGCAGTACCTGTGGCTTTAAACACTTTGCCATCTTTAGCAATAGTCGCTGTAAATGTGATCGGGTTTGTTTTAGACTTAACAGTTAAATCACCAGTGATTTCATAGGTATTTGGAGTCGTTGTTAAAGCTTTAACTTGAGTGATTTTAAAAGTCGCAGTTGTGAATTTTTCGACTGCAAAGAAATCCTCAGACTTTAAGTGACCAACTAATTTTTCGCTGTCTGGAGACGCCAATGTGCCCATATCAAATTCGAAAGTACCACCAACGATATTTTCATTTTTAAATTCAACAGTTCCCTTTTTTAATTGAACAGTTCCCGCGTGACTTTTGCCCACGCCAAAACCCGTCCATTTGATTTCGCCCGTCGCTTCTTGAGTAACGACAACGTCTTTTGTTTTAGATGCAGATTTTTTATCTTTCTTTGTACCAGCTGCAAACGCTAATGTTGAAGAAAGAACGATGGCAGAAATGAGGCTCAATTTGTTCATAAATACTCCTTGTATTTGTCGTGTTTTATTTGAGGATCCGTTTATATGTAACAATCACGATTACATAATGAAAAGGACTTTGCAATCCTAGACCTCGTCTTTGACACAGCATGATTATGGATTAAAATAAATCTATGGTCCCACATCAAAAAACAGCTCTCATTTTATCTGGTGGCGGTGCGCGTGGTGCGTATCAAGTCGGAGTCCTTAAAGGTCTTGCCGAAACTCTCAAATCGATTGGTGTAGAAAATCCATTTCGAATTTTATCAGGCGCAAGCGCAGGAGCAATTAATACTGCACAGCTTGCAGCTGCTACAGAAAATTTCGAAACAGCCATCGAAAAACTTGTTTATCTTTGGTCAAGCTTAACACCTGAACAAGTTTTTAAAGCCGATGTTTTATCTTTAAATAAATTTTCAATTTCAAGTCTTCTTGGCGGGGGATCAAAACCATCATTGTTTTCGATGAACTCTTTATTAGACACATCACCATTGAAAAAACTGATTGAAAAAAACTGTGACTTTTCACAGATTCAAAAAAATTTGGATCAAAGAAAATACGACTCCATCATCGTCACTGCCAATAATTATATCGAAGGTGGCGCGATCAGTTTTGTGCAAACTCCCCAGGTTTTCGATTCTGAAAAACTCAATTGGGGTGACACTCGCCGCAAACCGATTAAAACAAACCTCGATTCCAGTCATATTCTGGCTTCGTCGGCCATTCCCATTCTGTTTCCGCCTGTTCTTGTGGGTAATGAATACTACGGAGACGGTTGTGTCCGAAACAATACGCCTTGCAGTCCGAGTTTACGTTTAGGTGCTCAAAAGCTCTTTGTCATAGGTGTGAGATCACAACAACGTCAGACCATCTTAGCCTCAACTGACAAAACTCATCCGGTGTCAATGATTCGTATTTTAAATACTCTTCTCAACGCTGTTCTGCTGGATTCGGTTGAACAAGATGTTCAGCGCATTCAAAGAATCAACCAACTTGTGGATGGTTCAAAAAATAATGCGAATTTAAAAAAAATTCCCGCCATTTGTATTTCACCAAGCCGAAATATCGGGGAAATTGCCAGAGAAAGATCCCATAAACTACCTCGAATTTTAAGATTAACAATTTCTGCTTTCGGAGATCTTTCAGAAGCGAGTGAAATTTTGAGTTATCTCATGTTTGAATCTGACTTTTGCAAAAAATTAATTGAAATGGGCTACGAAGATGCTTTGAATAGCAAAAAAGAAATTATCCAATTTTTCAGCGAAACAAAAACTGAAGGAGTCTCATTATGACGAAATGGTTTTATCATATGAATCAAACTGTTAAAGGCCCCATCTCGACTGAAGAACTTCAAAATCTGATCCCAACTTTTGCGGACGCACAAAGAACTTTTATTTGGTCCCGCGGCTATACAGAATGGATTTCAGCTGATCGTTGGCAACCACAACAAATGAATGATTCCACATATCACGAATCCAACTCGTCGAACGAACAAATGACTCAAACAAGTTACATCGAAAATGCAGGATTCGAATCTGCTTCGGAAAATCAGATCGAGGATGAAAAAACACCGGCAATTCCAATGAATGTATCTGATTTTGAGCGCACTGAAATTCCAACAGCCGCAGTGCCTAGCGAGAAATTTCGAGTTCAGCTCAATTTTGTTGATCAACCAACAATGTCCAAAGATGAATTGATGACTTTTGCTTCTCGAGTTGATGACCCTTCTCAGATTGCAATTTTCGATCCCGTTCACAAAGAATGGAAAGAAATTTATGCATTTAAAGAAATTGTTGAAAAACTTGGTTTGACTCGTAGAAAGCATCCTCGGGTCCCTATTTTAGCTCAATTTTCTGGAACCACATCTCGCCATGAAAAATTCAATGCTCGACTCGTGACAATTAGCATTGGTGGACTTGGACTGACTGATGTCTTTGATTTAAAAATAGGAGATGTGATTTCCGGACAAATTACAAGTCCGCACTTTTACTCGCCCGTTACAATTGAAGCCGAAGTGACGTACTGTGGAAATGATGGCTATGTCGGGTTAAAATTCATACAAATCAACGATGATTCACAAAGCTTGGTAACTGACTATGTGAAACGTTTTTCAAGTAATATGTAATTCTGTTTACATAAAATTAACAGCAAAACTGAACATGGGAACAACTTCTTTATGGGAAACCGTTGCGCTTGAAGTCACCCCACCATTTGTTTGCTCTGAATAACTAAAGTTCTTAACTGCGACAAGAAGTCCCACATAAAAACTCGATGTGACTTTTGATAAAAAACCCACATCGAATTCGTAACCAGAACCTTTCGTATATTCAGCGCCGCCGCCCAATTTATATTCGCTCGATAAAAAATAATGTGCGTTCATATAAAAATCTTTTTGTGAATAATAACCTGCTGAGAGGCCGTAGCTCGCTCGTCCCGCATCTGAAGAATCATTTGAAGATAGAGAATAAATTAGACCATAAGACCAATATTTTTCTACACGCATGACACGAAAATCCGTGTCCGTTTGTTTATTCGTCGTTTTGATGCCGTTGTCATCATAATCGCGATCTAAATAAATTGTATTTAAAGAGAAAATTGTTGATTTGAACATCTCAGCCTGCACTAAAGGACTAAAGGACAAACTGATGATTAAGAATAAATATTTCATACTTAAATTGTATACATTTTTAAACGAATGACAAACAAAAGAGCGCTCAGATAAGAAAATGTTGTAATGAAATAACAACTCAACTATACCATTTTAATGATAACAACTTTCCATTGGAAAAAGGCAGCGCTTATATTATCATCACTGGTGCTTATACTTGTTTTCCTTCCGAACCAACCCATTGATCCATGGAATCTTATCAATCTAAAGAAAATAACAACGATTATTTTCACTCTAAGTCTTTTACAACTTGCAGGTTCATTTCTCATGTACAAACTAGGTCACACAACAGGAGCTATCTTATCAGGATTTTTAGGCGGACTCGCCTCGAGCACCGCAACAACAGCCTCTCTTGCCCAGCAAAGCCGAACTCTTCGAACAACAGCGACAGGTAAATATTCAGGTGAGATTCTCACATTCTTAGCAGCCACACTTGCGATGCTATTTGAATGCATCCTGATCACTACATTTGGATCAGGATTTTTTCGCCCGTCATTTCTGATTATTTTCAGCGGGCCAAGTCTTTATATTTTATACTCGATATGGAATATCTCTCGGAATACACTTAAAACTAAAACTGACATCGACACAATTCAATTTGAAATTCAACCCATTTTAAAGCTGACAGCATTCATCGTTATCATCTTATCCCTGTCAAAATTAATTCAAAGATTTATAGGTGATAGCGCACTTCTAGCCCTCACATTTGTTGTCTCTTTATTTGAAGTTCATGGCTCACTTATCGCAAACATGGAACTTTTAGACACAGGAATATTTTCGATTCATTTTTTAGGCACTCTTCTTTGTATTTCAATCTCGGCGACATTTATATCCAAACTTGTTCTTGTCCGCAGTCTCGGCAGCGCTCAATTAACACATAAAATATTTCAACATACCTTGTTTTTATTTTTATCACTGCTCGCGAGTTGGCTTTTATTTATTCTTCACCAATAGATTTTAAAATTCGGCGAGTTTTGTCAACACCATTTGCACAGCCTTACCGCCGGAACTTTTCTTTTTGATGCAAATGATGGGTTGTATTTCATGAATGCTTTTACGCTCCCAATGAACTGGTTTTAAGATTTTAGATTTGAGTTCGGATTCAATCATATGATCAGGTAGCCAGCCAAATCCTGTTTTCTTTAGAATAGCTTCTTTTTTAAAGCTGAAATCACTCAGATAAAACGATGCTGTCTCTTCGAAGTCTGTTGTATTGAGTCCTAATATTTGCCCAGATCCACGGACTGTTAAAAAATCAAAATCACGCAAATCTTTAATACTCCATTTTTTTGATGATTTATGGATTGCGTGATCTTTATGCGCCACAAGAATATTTTTAAATGAATTAAGATAAATGGTTTCCACTTCTTTAGAATTCACTGGCAAAACACTGATCATAATGTCAGCGTTGAGTTTATGAAATGTTGTCTCAACATCTTGAAGATAATCAGTGTACGTTTGAACAATCGTGGGAACTTTCTCTTTTTTAAATTTTTTATAAATTTCTAGAAATGGGTAAAATGGTAAAATTCCATCAAATACAATTTTTATAGAGGGCTCCCAATCACCTTTTAATTCATTACAAAGCTGGTCGAGTTCATGAACTTTGTTCAAAATCTCTGTACACTTAATAAATATTCTTTGGCCTGTTGGAGTCAGTTGGTTCCGGTAGGACTTTCGATCGAATAATGAAAATCCACATTGTTCTTCAAGTATTTTGATCAAATAAATGATCGACGAATGACTTTTATGCAAAAACTCTGCAGCCTGTGTATACCCACCTTTTTCAACCACTGCACAAAAAGCCTTTGCTTGATCTATACTGATTTGCATACTCCAGACGTAACAAACACTCCCATATATAGTCAATATTTTTGACAATGATTGTTAAATCTTTGTTCTATTATTAGCTCTTTATTTTTGCGAACTTATGAACAGAACAAGGAGTTTCTATGATTCCATATATCAAAGGTCGAACGACACACCAGGCACATGTCAATGTCCCCGAAGGCACTTATGAAGAGGAATATGCTCGAAACGGATTTAGTGGACGCTATGCGCACCTCTACCGTAGCGAAGCTCCTGTGGAATGGATTTCAATTGATGGCCCGCTCAAACCCAGAGCTTATGACTTTAAAAAAGTTCTCGCAGATTCGAACGATTATCTGAGTTCAAGAAAATCCTATCTGGAAAACTCAGACGTCAAAATTATATTTTCAAAAATAGACACTGAGATGAACTATTTTTTCAGAAACGCCGATGCTGACGAAGTTCTTTTTGTTCACGCAGGATATGGAAAATTGGAAACTGATTTCGGACCACTGAATTACACCTCAGGAGATTACTTAATTATTCCTCGTGGGACAGTCTATCGACTCGTTCCCATAGCCGCCACTGAGCTTTTAATTATTGAAAGTTTCAGTGAAATTCGTTTTCCAGACAAAGGAATGTTAGGCCAACACGCCCTTTTTGATCCTGCTGTTTTAAAAACACCAACCCCTGAGCCGAGCTCATTCAAGAGCGACGTATATCAATTAAAAATTAAACGCTGTCACGAAATCACAACCATCAAATATCCTTTCAATCCACTCAACACTGTTGGCTGGAAAGGAACTTTGACCGTCTGGCAGTTGAACGTAAAAGATATAAGACCTATCCTTTCAGATAGATACCACTTGCCTCCATCTGCACACTCGACACTTGTCGCTCAAAATTTTGTGATCTGCTCATTTTTACCACGTCCACTTGAAAACGGCGACCCACAGGCAATGAAAGTTCCATTTTATCATTCAAATATCGATTTCGATGAAGTTCTTTTTTATCACAAAGGTCAATTTTTTAGTCGAGCAGGTATCACTGAGGGCATGATGACATTTCATCCGCAAGGGATTCATCACGGTCCTCAAAAGGAAGCGATCTCTCGAACATTGGACGTCAAAGAAACAAATGAAATCGCCATTATGATTGACACAAAAAACCCACTTTTTCCGTCGAAAGACTGCGAACTGATCGAAAAGACAGATTATTGGAAAAGCTGGAGCAATTTAAAATAATCATTTAAAATAATCATTTAAAATAATCATTTAAAAAAGGACTATGAATGAATTCACCTAATCAAATTGGACTTTGCGGAATTGATTTTATTGAATACACCAGTGCGAGTATAGATTTTTATGAACACCTTTTTGCAGCATTTGGATTTTCAAAATTAGCAAAACACCAGACAAAAAATATTATGTATCATAAGCAAAATGATATCCATTTTTTTGTAAATTCAGAACCCAAAACATTTGCAGAAACTTTTGGGAAATCTCACGGTCCGAGTATTTGCGCAATGGGATGGCGTTTTCAAAACCCAAGACAGGCTTATGAATTGGCACTTTCAAAAGGAGCAACCGCAGTCACCGGTGATTATTTAGATCAAGATAAAAATCCAGTACCAGCAATTTATGGCATTGGCGACAGCTTAATATATTTTGTGGATCAAAATACTCATCAAGATAGCTATAAATCACTCGGTTTTTATTCCTTAGAAAAACCTTTCATTCAAAAAAATATGGGTTTTACAAAAATCGATCACTTAACGAATAATGTTTTCAATGGAACGATGCAAACGTGGGCTGATTTTTATAAAAATATATTTGGCTTCACGGAAGTCCGCTATTTTGATATTCGCGGAGCGAAAACAGGTTTAACGTCTTACGCTTTAAAATCTCCCTGCGGCAATTTTTGCATTCCAATCAATGAAGCCAAAGAAAATAAATCTCAGATCAATGAGTACCTGGAAGAGTATAAAGGGCCTGGCGTTCAGCATTTAGCTTTTTTAACAGATGACATTCTCGCTTCATTGAATGCGTTAGAAAATTCTAAAATCAAAACTTTAGACATCGATAATGAATACTATGCTGATATTTTTAAAAAATTCCCACAAGTTACTGAAGATAAAAAAGAGATTCAGAAACTTAATATTCTGATCGACGGCGATTCTCCTGAAAATGGCGGCGGATATTTACTGCAAATTTTCACTCAAAATATCATAGGTCCTATTTTTATTGAAATCATACAACGGAAGAATCATCTCTCGTTCGGAGAAGGAAACTTTGGCGCCCTATTTCGATCAATTGAACGTGACCAAATGAAGCGCGGTTATCTGAACTCATGAAATTGATTCAGCAAATTCAACCCGAATTCACACAAAGCGAACATGAAACCTGGAAAATTTTATTCGCGAAGCAAGCTCACAAACGCCAACAACAGATCATTCCAGAATTTTCAACAGGACTTGATCTGTTAGAAATCACTGATGAAAAAATTCCTGATTTAAATCTTGTGAACCAAAAATTATATGCGTTAACAGGTTGGCAAGGTGTCTATGTGAAAGGTTTTGAAGGACCCGAAACATTTTATGAAATGCTTGCGAATAAACAATTTCCGATTGGAAGTTTTATTCGAGATGCCAAAGATCTCGCGTATACTCCAGAGCCAGATATTTTTCATGACCTTTATGGTCATTTACCCTTTTATACAATACCTGAGTATGGCCAATTTTGTCAGGACTTTGGACTCCGAGGAATGAAGTACCTCGGCTCAAAAAAAACTGCTGAAGAATTTCAAAGGCTGTTTTGGTTCACCGTTGAATTTGGTCTACTTCAAACAGCTGAAGGACTTCGAATTTTTGGCGCCGGTATTGCGTCATCTTTCAGTGAGTGCGCTTACGCATTATCTGGAAAACCGAAACTGTCGCCGTTTCATCTTGAAACTATAAGAAATAAAGAATTTAGAATCGATATTCTCCAAGAAACTTTGTTCGTCCTCAAAGATGTTTCTGAACTTTACCGATGTCTCGATACATTTGAAAGGCCCTATCAAAAATGAACCCACTTGAACTACTGATGCCCGCAGGCTCTGTCACAAAAATGAATTTAGCCCTAGATTACGGTGCAGATGCAGTCTACCTTGGGCCACCTCTCTACAGTTTGCGTGCTCGTGAAAATCATTTTCAAGACGAAGAATTAAGATCGTCCATAGCGTCAGTTCATGAGAAAAATAAAAAAGCTTACATGACATTAAATATTTTTTCTCGGAATCGAAAACTGAAACCTTTTTCTGAAGATATTAAAACCTATGCGTCCATGAAACCCGATGCATTTATCATCAGTGATCCCGGACTGGCCTCGATAGCAAAGGAGTTAGCTCCTGAAATTCCAATTCATTTATCTGTGCAAGCGAATTGTATGAACTGGCAATCTGTCAAATTCTGGCAACGATCACTGGGCGTCGAGCGTGTGATTTTATCACGTGAATTATCAATTCACGAAATCACTGAAATTAAAAATCAAGTTCCTGAAATGGAACTTGAGGCATTTATCCATGGTTCAATTTGTATTGCCTACTCCGGACGATGCTTACTTTCATCGTACATGGATAAACGTGACGCCAACCAAGGTGTTTGCGACAACTCATGTCGAGAAAAATACAAGATCCACGAGAAAGAATTGTATATCGAAGACGAGATGAATAATCCAGGTCAACTTTATCAAATCGATGAAGATCAACATGGAACATATATTCTGAATGCTAAAGATCTTTGTATGATTGAACACTTAGATGCTTTGGTTAAAGCCGGTGTTATTTCTTTCAAAGTCGAAGGTCGTACAAAATCCGAATTCTATGCCGCCATAGTGGCAAGATCCTATCGCGGAGCTTTAAATGATGTTGTCGAAGGTCATCCTTTTAATCCGCAATGGCTCGAAGAATTGAATCAGCTTTCAAACAGGGGCTATCACACGGCTTTTATGCTCGGATTACCAGAGGCACAAGGACAAAACTATCAGACGAGTCATCAATATAATGACAAGATTAAATTCCTTGGTCTCGTCAAAGATGTTCCAACGTCTGATGTCTTATGTGTGGATATCAAAAATAAAATTGAAGCTGGCCAATACGTCGACGTCATATCACCCGACGGCACGCGAACAAAAACGTGCGTTCAACAAATTTTAACTGTCGAAGGTACAGAAAAAACAAGCGTACATTCTGGGAGTGGAGTTTATAATATTAAATTCAATCGTCCATTAAATGCAAAAAAAAATTCAATTCTGTTAAGTGCTGTCTAAACTAAATCTAAGCTGCAACTGAGTTTGTCTGCGTATAGCCAAGAGGAATACGCAATTCAAAACATGTATTTATTGATTTCGTATTTAACGTGAGTGATCCATTATGTTCTGCAGCTATTTTTTTAGAAATTGATAACCCTATCCCAACCCCTTTACCCGTGGGTTTAGTTGTAAAAAACGGTTGCATCAGTTTTTCTTGAATATGTGCAGGGATTCCTGAGCCTGAATCGATCACTTTGATCAAGGCGAACTGTTGATCAGACATGATTTCTTTTTCAATCATCACCTGAATCCACTTTTCATCTTTAGATTCGAGAGCATCGATCGAGTTATTCATTAAATTTGTTAAAATTTGAGATATTTCAATCTGTTTACAATAAATCGGAAAACGATCAGTCGTTGCAATAATTTTGACATTTTTCTTGTGAGCTTTTTCACCGACTAAAATAAGAACATCTTGGAGTATGTCTTGAAAATCAACTATTTTGAGCAACTCAACAGAATCACTGCGCGACGCCTTTAGGAGACTTTTAGTAATGACTGTCATTCGACTAATCATTTTTTCTAAAATCTCAATACTTTTATCAAAACCAGCCCGTTGCTCTATGGGAACAACGTCCCTACCACGCTTAAGGATTTCTGTTCTTGATTGAGCAATTGAGAGTGGATTATTAATCTCATGTGCTACTCCGGAGGCCATTTCACCGATGGCTGCCAACTTCCCGACATGCACACTCACTTCTTTTTGTTTTTCCAGGTCGGTTCTCACTTTTTCGATTTCTTTTTTATTCAGGCGATTTAAACGCCGGCTTTTATATGCCATTAAAATCAGAATTTTAGAGATTTGGGATATTTCGTCAGAATAAGCAGGACTCAAAAATTTTTTATTTGAAAAATACTTTTCCTTTTGAATGGATTCAAAATTTGTCGATTTCAGTTCATTAATAAATCCTGATATTTGAATTAACCGTTGCGAAACCATAATATTAAATAAAAAGAGTAATATCGAAGTAATCACCAACGATTTTAATATTTGACTAAAAATTATAAAAAGAGCCTTTTCATATAATTTTTCGTAGATGTGCTGCCGATTATATTCAATTTTCAGACGACCAATGGATTCCATTTTATCTTTGTACTTGAGTTCATAGGTCTTAAAATAATTATTATCTGGATGAGTCGTGGCTTTGGGATTAGTATACGCAATCACTTGAGAATTATCTAAATTTTCGAGTTCAACACGAACAACTTGTGGCAGTCGACTGATACTTTCAACCTGAGTTGATAGTTGTTGTTCATTATAATCCCATAAAAGTTTTGTCAGAGGCTCTAAGTTGTTTGTCTCGACGTATTCGATTTGTGTCTCAAGCTCTTTATTTTCTTTGACATAATCGTACAAAAAAGTACCTAATATAAATATACCTGTAACCACTGCGCTCGTGGCAAAAACTGCTAGAATCAGCTTTTTCTGAATTGGGAATTTTACGTGCCGCATAGTTTAAGAGTATATGAATTCAGTGTCCGTTAACACAGAAATGGTGGAGCGATTTATAATGAGACATTTAATTTTTATCCTGCTCACACTTTATGTTACCTTTTCTTTTTCTGAAACACAAAAAATCCAACTCGCAGCTGATGAATGGTGCCCGGTCACATGCAGCCCAGAAAACAAAGCGGGCCGAGGAATACTTTATGACATCGTTTTCGAGGCCTTGAAGAATTCAAATTTCACAATTGAGTATAACTTTCTCAGCTGGGCCAGAGCCTCACAAATGGTAGAAAAAAATAAATTAAACGGTTTAATTGGAGTTTATGACACTGATTTTCCTCAGCTCGAACTGACCGAGCCTGTCATTGAATCCAAAGATTGTTTGTATGGTCTTAATTCAAATACCAAACTCAAACCGTGGCAGTATGCGAGCTTAAATTCATTGGTTGGCTTGAAAGTTGGTACAATTAATGGATACGGATATGGTGCTCAAATCGATCAATTTAAAGTGACTGAACAAGGAAAACTGATTTTTGAAGACGCCGTCGGCGACTCCGCAGTTCGGCAAAACTTAAAAAAATTACAAAATTCCAGAATTGATTTTATTTTGGAAAATCAAATTGTAATCAACTATTTAAAGTCGCAAAAAGCTACACCTGAAAATATGACAGACTATCACTGCATGGATAAAAAGAAAATATATATTGCATTTAATAACTTGAAGGAAAATAAAAAAATTATTCAATTGATTAATCAGTTCATTAAATCAAAAAACAGTTCACTAACAATTGAAAAAATTAAAAATAAATACAAATGATGCTTTCTTTAAAAATACGCCATCTATTAAGCCTGCTTGTTATAATTTTGACTTTCGTTGCTGGGGTCTCGCCCAAAGAAGACTTCCTGTTTTGGCCATTTATTATGTATCCGATGTTTTCAAAAGTTGAAGAAAAGGGTAACTTTAGTGAAAAAAAGTTTTTTTATATTGATAAAAATGGGCATCAGGGAATCGTCGGAAAGCCCTATAGCGTCGCACCATTTAATGAAGATACTTTTGGTAAAATATTCATAAGTACAAGTGAACGAAAAACAAAATCAGAGACCACCCAATACTTAACTGAGCTCAAAAACACTTGGAATCAACAAGGTGCTCAGTTTGAAAAAATTCAATTCTATTCTCTCTCTTACAATTCATCCAATGAGTTAATTTCTCAAATATTATTTATGGAATCCGAATGAAAAAATTAAATTCTTGGATTAATTCTTTTTTCTTTCAAATGAAATCGCCTTTAGATTTGAGTATAAATCGAATTCTATTTTTTAGCCTGATATTATACAATTTTGATATTCTCATTCAAGATACTTGGAAAACAGCACCCGCTTATTTTTGGAATCCTGTTTCTATTTATGCATTATTAAATATAACTTCCCCCCCTACTGATTTACACACAATATGCATTCTGCTATTTAAAGTCGCTTGTGTATTCTCTGCAATTGGACTGCTGACTCGAACATCAATATGCATTGCTGCGATGAGCTCATTGTTTGTCTTTTCCTACCGCTATAGCTTTTCTCTTGAAAGATACGGTGATGCAATGGTCATCATTACATTGTTTGTGCTTGCTTTATCCAGAAGTGGCGACTATTTGTCCGTTGATTATTTTATTCTCAAAAAATTCAAGTATAAATTTTCTGACAACACAATCAATGGCGAGTATTATTGGCCATTGAAATCGATTCAAGCTGTCTGGATACTGATCTGGTTTTCAGCTGGTTATACTAAGCTTCGAGTCAGTGGATTCAATTGGTTTGAACAAAATCCTTTGATGTATTCTATAAAATTTACTTCACAGCTTTTAAAACAATATCCAATTTACTATGAACGTAACTTACGATGGGGACAGATACTTTTACAACATCCCACGGTATGTTATTATCTGAGCATTGGCGGATTTCTACTGGAAATTTTTGCACCTGTGGCACTTTTTTCTAAAAAACTAAGTCTATTGATCGTTCCGTCACTGACACTGATGCTTGTATTTATATATTTAATTCTTGGTTACAACTTCTTGCTTCCTTATGGTCTTGTTGTTTTATTCTGGATTCCATGGGAATTTTTACTCAAAAAAATCAAAAGAACCGAGACTACAGTCTAGCTCAGGACTACAGGGACTATTTAGATCAACCGAAAAAAGACTATGGCTCAAACCATAAGCAAACCTTATTCTTATATGTCTTTAAACAAAAAGCTCCTGATTGTTGTATTAGCGATCACGACATTTGCAACCTGCCTATCAACAGCCATTCAGTTAGCCATAGATTATCAATTATCTAAAAACGATCTTAATTCGGAAATTGATGTATTTACGAAAGCTGCAATCCCCGGACTTCAGAATTCGGTTTGGCAGTTAAATACCGAGAATATAAAAAACCAAGCAGATTCATCAATGACAAATCACGAGTTTGTTGAAATTCAAGTTCTGGATGAAAATAACGACATTCTTTATAAAAAATCTAAAGAAGAAAAATTTAATTCTATATTAAATCGAGAAATGAGTCTTTATAATCCTGATAATGAAAAAGAAATTATCGGAAAAGTTGTTTTAAAGTACTCACTTGATCATATTCATCATCAAATTTTAGAAAAAGTATACTCAATAGTTCTAGTTAATTTTATAAAATCCATTATCATTTCAACTTTATTATTACAGATTTTTTATACATTATCAGTACGAAGGTTAAATCGAATTTCGAAAATCATCAAAAAAAATGACTGGCCATTAAATTCCGCACGAATCTCCGAAAGTAAAACATGGCTTTTTTCGCATCAAAAAGATGAAATCAATAATATTGAGTCTGCATTTAATGAGGCAATTTCACTGATTTCTAAAAATATTAACACGATTACAGATAATGCAACCTCCTCGGCTCGTCTTGCGGAATTAGGTATTTTCGCTGCTGGCATAGCCCATGAAATTAACAATCCTTTGGCCATCATCGTTGGAAATTCTGCCATTCTTGAAAAAGAACTCGTTAAAATCGGAATGAATTCAGAAAAAGTATCAACATATATTCAAAGAACGAATAAATCTGTAGATCGAATTCAAAAAATAATTTCATCTGTCAAAATGCTCAGTCGAGATGCGAGTCATGATCAAATTGAATCACACTCAGTTCAGCAAATTATTGAAGACACACTGATTTACTGCACTCAGAAACTTGAAATTTCACAGACACAATTTCATTTAAAAATCTCTCCACCCGACTTACAATTGAAATGTAGACACGTTGAAGTCTCTCAAGTTTTACTGAACCTCATCAACAACTCTCTAGATGCTATTGAAAATAAAGAAAATAAGTGGATCGAAATGACCTTTACGCAAATTTCTAATCAAATTGTTTGCACCTTCACCGATAGTGGCTCCGGTATTCCTCTCGAAATTCAAGAAAGAATATTTGTTCCATTTTTCACGACAAAACCGGTTGGCAAAGGAACAGGTCTTGGACTTGCTCTCGTACAAAGTGTACTTGGGAAAAATTCCGCATCGATCAAGATTAACAACAGTAGTAAACATACCCAGTTTGTGATTGTTTTTGAAAACCAATCCATACCGGTCAAGCTACAGAAGGTTTCCTGAATGAATTTAAAAATAAATTTCCTTTTAATATCATTTATCCTGTTGCCTTCAACTCCACTCTTATCAGCTGAATCACAAAAACTAAACCTACTGACCGCTCCTTGGGAAAAATACACAGAAAAAGATGGTACTGGTTTATATTTTGAATTGATCGATAAAACTTTAGGTATGGAAAACTTTAATTTTAAGTTGATGCCTTGGAAACGAGCGCAAAATGAATTTAAAAAAAATAATGGTGATATTCTTCTCGGCGAATCTACAACAAATAAGAACTGTAGATTCCCTCAATGGGCTATCGATGCTGATTTTTTTTCTTTTTTTTATTTAAAGTCTCGAGTAAGTGAAATACCAATAGCTCAGGATTTAAAGAGTAAATACAAAATGATTTGGGTTCGTGGATACGGCTTGCATGAATCAGCTCCTGAAATTTCTAAATTTGAAGAAGTTGATGATATGAAGCAAGGTATTGATATGATCCTGAAAAAACGCGCCGATATATTGATCGATTATGACGAGGACTTAAAAGATTATATAAAGTCTCGAAAATTAGATCCCAATGAACATGTTGTTGTTCCAAGTTCGATTTCTGGCGATTACATCTATGTTTGCTTTAAAAAAAATCCAAAGGGTGAATCTTTAGCTGAAAAATTTGATCAAAAAATGAATCAACTGTATAAATCTGGTGAACTCAAAAAAATATATCTGAAATACGAACGCGAAAAAAATTATAATAAAGTAATTTTGAAGAAATAATTTCAACTTGAACGCAGTCAACGCCTGACGATGTTTAATAGCTGAACCGATCCCAACAACCCGTACAAGTCCTATTACACGCAGATGCACCCACACCGTTTAATTACACGTTCTCGATCTCGGTTGCCAAATACTTCTCGATATGATCAAACTTTTCATTCCAAAATATTTGGTATTCTTCGATGTAACTCATTGCTGAATTGAAACCCTTAAGATTAAAAGTACAACTTCGCACGCGACCATTCTTTTCGAGGTCGACAAGTTTAGCAGCCTCTAAAATACCTAGGTGTTTCAAAGTTCCAGGAAGCGAAATACCAAGATGAGCAGCTAGATCGCCAACTGAAGACTCATCTTTGGAAAGGTTCTTTAATATTTTTCGCCGGTTTCGATCAGAAAGAGCAAAAAATATTTTATCAAGAATTTCTTCGCTTGGTTTGACTTTAGGCAAGTTTTTTCTCCCAGGACACAAAATACTCATTCCAGCCAGTGTTGTGTTCATTTCTGGCAAATTCAGTTTGAAAACCTGTGTGAACCAATTTCATATTGGTTTTTCCAGGCGATACTTCCGTCAATGTGATCGTGACAAGTGTTTCTCCAGTTGACTGTTCATTGCCAACCATTGAAATCCATGTGAACGACACTCTTTCAAATGGCTTAAGTTCTTTGAAAATGCCAGTGGTAAGCTCCTTCTCGCCAAAATCCATTTTTAAAAAGCCACCCACTTTAGGTTCGATCTCAACTTTAATACCCATCCATGTAGAAATCATTTCAGGCTTTGTCCACATATCATAAAGCTTCTCTTTGCTTGCGTTTAGAACTCTTTCAACTTCAACTTTCATAACGTCTCCTTGATGAAATAACACTTAGCCGATCGGTTAAGTAATGTAAAGATATTTCTTGAAACGAAGAGTTAGAAGAGTAGAAAAACTCGATGAGAGTTCAAGTACTTGGAACAATTTGATTTATTGTGAATTAAGACGACGATCTATTGAAAAATTTGGGGTGACCACCTATTTTGGCAATCATTTCAACCCCCTGGACTAATCACTTAGCCCAGCTAGACTAAAAAACGGTAAATACTTTGATGAAATTTGCTCTTACCTCTGACACTCATCACTCCTTAAACACCACTGATACTTGTTAATTAATTCTCTTATGAAAAATTAATTAAATTTTGGAAAGCGCACGTTTGCAAAATTTGTTACGTTTGCTTCCACTGCATTTGCTTGAAACGAAAAACCAAGATTTGCCGTTGCTCCCGCAACATCAATCCCCGCCAATCGAATATACCGGTTCATGACTTTCTCTTCAGTCCATCCACAGATCTTTTTAACGATCGGTGACGGCACTCCTGCATTTAATAAGTGCGTCGCAAAACAAGCCCTGAGCGCATGAAAATTCACTGACGTAATTCCGATCTGTTCACAGAACTCACGCAAAAATTTTGCAGCCTCCCCGTTTGCCCATCTGCTCAACCTTGGTAAAACATGCTTCGGATTATCAGTTGATCCGATCGATTTAGCTTTGAGCTCTAAAAAGAGTTTTTCTAATTCATCGTTGATCGGAACCTTTCGCCAATAACCAGCCTTTGTCGACTTCACAATGTCCATCTTGTTATTGTAGGACTTTGAAACAGTTATTAATTTATTTGCAAAATCAATATCCGTCCATTCAAGTGCGTACAATTCCCCTGATCTCATCCCCGTATTTAAAGCCGTAAACCAGACCGGATACCAAGCATGATCACATTGCTTTGCCATTTCGATCAGCCTATGAATTTCAATCAGCGATAAAACCTGAGGTGGTTTTTCATCATTAGCTTTATGCAGTAACACATTTTGAGCTGGAGAATATAAAATCCCAATGATCTCGTTATTCTCAATCCCCCAACGATATACTGTATTGATTCCTGATTTGACCGAACGCAAACGGCTTCTTGAATAATCCAAGGTTTCCATTTCTTGAAACACTTTTCGAACATCACCAGCATTAATTTCCTGACAATTTCGTTTAAGCCAAGTCACCGTGAATTTTCGAAGCGTCCCGATAACTTCATAAAGATAATCTCTTTGAATCGGTTTTAAAATAACACTCCCATTTCTGTGAGCCATTTCAAAACGACTTAAGAGATCATCCCAAGTAATCCCACGACCTTCTAAATATGCAAGCTGAGCAGCGCATTCTTTAATCATCACCTTTTCGATCTGCTGAGCTTCACGCAAAGTTTTAATACCGCGCTTTAATTGTTGAGCTCTGACCTCGGATCTGATCTTACTTCTTAAACCGATTGAAACTTCGTACTCTTTAACACCATTTATGATTTTTTCTCTGATAGACATAAAAACTCCCGTTTTCGTAAAAAATTATTTTTTTCTACGAGAGCCAGAATTTCCAATGAGACGATCTAATTCTTCTCGTGAGTAATATAATCTTCCACAAAACTTTGTAGGGGATAATTTACCACGAAGCACCATGTGCTTGACCGCCATTTTACTCGCGCCGAGGTATAGCGCAACTTCATCTGTTCTTAACCATCTTTTAATTATCAAAGAACGAATTTTTAAATCTGATTCTTCTCTTTGGATTTCCAAGGGAAGTAAATTGTTTAATACTAATGAACTCATAATAAGACTCTTTTCTGGGTTCTATCAAGTGATTGAACCCTAAATTAATTAAATTTTATTTTTTACGTATTCGCCGCTTAAAAGCTTCCCAATGAACTGCTCTAAGCTAATTTTGCCATTTTTTTGCTGATACTCGTCATGCGCCAAAGCCAGTTGATCTTTCTCTGTGTAGGTCTGCTGGCGTAATTGGCTGATGTGGTCATCGTTCAATTGCTTGAGCGAAAGATTCAAAACTTCTGAATCCTTGATGTTTCGGCCAATTGATTTTTTATTAACCTTCTCTTTGATCGCCGTTAAAAGTTTTACCGTTTCTAGATCAATTTTTTTAAAAACACTGGTCTTTAAACTTTTACTTTTTTCTACGGGCTTTGCTTTAATGACTTTTTTCTCAAGGTGCATATTCTTTGGTGTGGAGTCATTTGTAGGTGCTGCTAGTTCCATTTTTTCCTCCTTTTGTTATTCGTTGATTAACTTTGGTTGATCCAAAATTAAAATTTGTATGTCTTTAGGTCCGTATAAAATTGAATATTCTGGTGCCGATTTTAACTTCTCTGCAAATCTGTCAGCAGATTTTGTCAAAGCACTGGTTAATGCTTTTTTAGCGAAAGTATCTTCGTTTTTGACATCAGTTGTTTGGCCAAAGATATTTGTGCTGCGATCAATTGTGCTATCTGTATATCCAGCCGCAGCAGCAGATAATAACTCCGCACCAAAGAATATAGACTCATTTGATATATATTTACCATTAAGACCTAATACACCAGATTCATCCATCGCATCCGCGTATATTGTATAAATGTCTTTGGTCATTGGATCTCTGAACTTTTTAAAATGAATTTGAATACGTTTTGAATTTTTCTCTAAACTTGCTTCACCGACCAGAACTGAATCTTTTAATGGACCTGAGGTAACCACAGCCCTGACCGGTGATCTTGAATCTTGAAAGGCAAATACAGATTCCAAAAGTGTGGCTTGTATTAAGTCACCCGTCAGAAGTTGTCTGAACCTGATCCCTGATTTATTTGTTGGAAGAATGATAGGTGATTCTTCGATACTGACTGCCTTCCTGGCAGTTTGATATTCAGGTGGTAAATTTCCAAAACTATTTGTTGTCTGCGAATTTGAAGTACTTTTCTTTGTAACCGTTTTCTTTTCTTCTGGTTTTTGAGTTACAACTTCTTTCTTGAATAAATTAGTTCTGCTTTGACCAAGTGTTATGTTACACACAAGAAAAAATATAATTCCTAATTTCATAAACTAACCTTTTCACTTTGCTCCAGTTTTCGATTTAGATGTTCTGGTTTACTTGGTTGAATGACACTGGATTCTAACACCTTATTGACACTAGAATTTTGATTTAGGATGCGACCTATGCCACTTGAAACTTTGATATAGTCTTGATGCTTACTGACTGAGGGAATTATATCGAACACATACATTTTTCGATCTGACCGCAAGATGATATTAGTCGGTGTTGCATTTGAGTTTTTTAAAAATAAAGTGATCTCTTTCGGAGAAACCTGCGAAATCACGCCCTTTAAATCGTTCGGATTACCGACTCGAACTTCAATAATGTTCTGAGGCATTTCAAGGACTGTGACTAAGCCAGGTTTTATATAGATTTTTGAGCTTTCGCCGATGTTCTTATTTAATGAATGAATCCGTGGAACTTCTGAAAAACACAGAGAATTAAATTGAAGCAATAAACTAAAGAACCACATCTGAAAGCTCCGTGATCTGATAATTCCAAGGGTTTTTATCGCTTCGTTCTTGTTTTTTAAATTCTAGAATAACCTTTAGTCTGACGATCTGCTCATTCATCCGAGACGTGATTTTAATTTTTAAAATAGCTTCGACCTTGTTTTGATCAACGAGATCCATGTTTTCAATGTCTGCATTTTGCGATAATGGATTTTTATCAAGCTTTGCTTTAAGCTCTATCAGTTTTGACTTTTCTTTCTCCCATAAGTCAGGGCTCATAAGCTCTGTAGATAACCCCATTTGTTCCGCAAAAGTGACTTGATCGTAGGTGTAATAATGATCAATAAAGAATTTTAAAAACTGCTTCGTTTCAAGTCTTAACAAGCGATCTGTAGATTCTGAGATAATTCTTGCTCCGCTTTCATCCATTCCCACAAGTATAGTTTTTGAAGAGTTTCTAAAAACAACGACTGTTGTACTTAATGCCCAGATAAAAAGTGACACGATCAGAATCCAGTGTTTAATTTCTTCGCGGTAAAGTTTTGATTTTAAGATCATCATAATTTTCCTTTGATTTGAGTTCCAAGACCGATCACTTTTGTAACGACTCCACCAG
>JBPOIE010000040.1:0-48705 GCA_052034855.1 Bdellovibrionota bacterium
GAGAGCCGCTGTTATAGTATTGAAAATCTGAGTTAGGTTTTCAGTCCCAAAACGATGATCCTGTAGCTTTCCAAAATAAGCATGAACGGGAGTATCTTCGTCGATCTTTTGCAGACAAAACCAGCACGCCGCCATGTTTTCGAAAATACAATTTGCAACTTCTCTATCCGACAAATCATGCCAAAATTGAATCAGTAAACACTTAAGACCTCGAGTCAGAGCCTCCCGAGGGGGTTCTAACAATTTGAATAGAGCTTTTCAAATGGCTGTAGTAATTCATCAAGATCTAAAAGTTCCATCAGCTTTCGATAAGTATGATCTCTTTTAACTATCTTTTCTTAAACGACATCGAATTAATCAATTTGCTTGGATTCTTTTTTAACATTCTTCTGCTTTGTTTTAACTAGCGAAAAATTTCTGAATTCTGTGATAGAATCCTTGTCCCGCTTTTTTGTTAATTAGATATTAAGTCAATTAACTTGGCATAAAACAGTTGAATAAGGACTTCTCTTTCCTTAGAATTTATAAAAAATTAATTTTTAGTAAGGAGAATGATGAAAAATTTCCTGACATTTGTTGCAATAAGTATTGTAAGCTTGTCAAATCTAGCAGAGGAAACGCATGTAAAAATTAAAGTTGGAATTTCTCCAACAATAACTTCGTCAGGTATCTACCTAGCCTACGAAAAAGGATTTTTTAATGATGAAGGGCTTGAAGTAGAATTAAGCCAGATGAAAAGCTCTGGCGCACAGATGACAGTTCTCCTTTCAAAAGGAGAACTAGATATCGGTGGCGGCAATTTAACAGCAGGCCTTTACAAAGCTATTGCTGATGGACTCGATTTTAAAGTCGTAGCTGACAAAGGACACGTTGACGAAACAATTGATTCAGTCTCATTAATTATCAGAAAAGATCTCTTGGATTCAGGTAAATTTAAAACAACCAAGGATTTAAAAGGTCTAAAAATTGCTCTGACTTCGATTGATGGATCATCTCAGCAAATTGTGATGGATCAAATATTAAAAGATGCTGGACTTAACAGTAAAGACGTTGAGTATGTTAAATTATCGTACCCAGAATCAAATGCTGCATTAAAAACTAAATCAATCGATGGAGTCATCCAACTAGATCCATACTTAACAATGGCATTAAACGAAGGCTATGCTACCGAAGTTATTGCGAGCAGCAAAGTTTTAAAAAATCAGCAATCAGGTGCTCTTTTTTACGGACCTCATTTTATTAAAAATCATCCAAAGGCGGCACATGCATTTATGAAAGCTTATCTCAAAGGTGTCCGTCTGTATAATCAAGGGCTCGCTGATAAAAAAATCTTGGATGATAATATTTCACATTTAAAAAAACATATTGAGATAACAGATGATAAAATTTGGAATTCTCTACGTCGTGTCGGTTTAACAAATGATGGCCACCTCAATATCGAATCTATGGAAAGTGACATCAAATGGTACAACCAACATGGATACTTAGCGAAAATGCCAACGAAAGAACAATTTACAGATGATCAATTTATTAAGTCTGCAACTGCAGATTTAGACAAAAAATCAAAAAAATTGTCTGTATCTAAAAAAGAGTCTAAGAAAAAGAAGTAAATTAAACTTGTCTCTAGCTCATGAAACAGTAAAACTAGAGACTGGATGAATTTAATTAAAAACAATTTCTCAATTCAAGATTTAAATCTGACCATAGGAACAGAAAAAATCCTAACGCAATTAAATCTTGAATTAATCCCATCAGAAATTCACGTCATTACTGGCCTAAGCGGCTCTGGAAAATCTCAACTTTTACGAACATTAGCACAACTCAACCATAATTTGAGTCCTTTTAGAACTCAAATTAAATCGAACATCGTTTTTCAAGAAAATAATCTCATACCGTGGCTTACGCTGAAACAAAATTTAGAAATCACGAAACAGTTCACAAAAAAAGAAATCGATGATCTCTTTTTAGAAGTCAACTTAGAAAAATATAAAGATTACAAACCACATCAAGTCTCAGGTGGAATGCAACAGCGAGTTAGTTTAATACGTGCTCTATCCAAAGAGTGCGAGTTGCTTTTGCTCGACGAACCATTTTCCAAACTCGATTTAGCTCACAAACAAATGAATTATGATCTCTTATCGAAAATTTGGACCAAATATTCACCAACTATAATTCTGGTTACACATGACATCGACGAAGCGATTTATTTTGCTGACCGAATTTCAGTGATGTCAAAAGCAAATAAAAAAATTATTTATACTGAGAACATTTCAATTTCAAGACCTCGAAATTATATCGAAATGAAACTACTTCATGAATACCGACAAGTTTACGAACGAATAAGTCAAAAAATAACAAGTGATTATACCAATGCAAAAAATTAATCATTTGTTTCGATTTTCTTTTGTCGTACTTTTTTGGGGATTAGTTTGGCAAATTGTAAGTACTCATCTTATCAGTGACGAAACACTATTTCCATCAACATTCAATATCATTAAAAATTCAATCTTTCTGATATTCATCAATAAAAATATTATCCCACATCTTCTTGTAAGTTTTGAACGTTACTCTGTAGCACTCCTCATTGCAGCACCAATAGCGATTCTAAGTGCAATCCTTGTTTCTGGAAGCTCTACTTTTCGCTGGCTATTTTATCCAATTATCAAGATAACATACCCACTACCAAAAGTAGCACTATTCCCATTTTTACTGCTGATCTTTGGTATTTCAGATTCAGTCAAAATCGCAATGATCTTCTTAGGTATGTACTTTTTATTATTTTTTAGTATGTATACCGGATTAACAAAGACATTAAACGGTCAGCTCGGCGACATAGTTAAATCGTATCGAATTTCAGGGTACAACTATTGGTTTCATTTTATGTTCAAGTGCAGTCTGCAATATTTTTTTATTGGGCTTCAAACCGCACTAGGTTATGGTCTGACCTTAGTTGTGGTCAGTGAAATGAGTCTTACAAAAAGTGGTCTTGGATATTTTATTTGGTCGGCCTGGGACTCATTTCGGATTTTAGATTTATATTCTGGACTCTTCGTCTTGGCCGTTATTGGTTACTTGATCAATATCATCTGCGACTATTTAATTCTCAAAAAATCATACTAAATTCAAATCTTAAGCCCAACATTTGCTTCGACGACGTAAAAAAATTCTATGGAAAACTTACGAAATTTGAATATTAATTTAATGAATTCGCTCTAGTCTAGTCTAGCTTGTTTGAATAGATTGAGTAAATTTGCAAAGTATTGACTGAAGCTTTGGTTCTTGAATACAATGTGATTAATGAGAAAAGTAATTTTTGCAATTATTATTGTTAGTATCAATTGGGCTTTTGCTAATGATCAATCAAAACTTGCAAATGCGATTCAAAAAGATAAGACAATTCAGATGGAATCGAAATCTGCATTATTTCCATATGCAAATGAATTTATTGATGCAGCTCAGTTTCCTGTCTTAAAAAGTGAAGTTGTTGAAAAATGCACAGTATCGTTTAAAAAAAAATGCGCAGAGGAAGATTTTCCAGGCCTTAAAAATTATACTCTATGTTTAAATGCAGAGCGAGAGAAATTTAGGGCGGATAAGGATTGCTATCCTTTGCTTAAAAGTCTCGTGCATGCAAATGTTCTTGGTTACTTTGCGCAGACGACTAAGTCTTGCAAAAGTTATTATGAGTTTTGTGTTGAAGAGCAAAAAAAAGGCGGATCTCTTACCCTTTGCATGTTAAAAAATCAAAAACTTCCCCCGTTATGTCGAAAATTAGCTGAAGACAGTTTTTTATATCGGCAAAAATTGTCCGAAATTTACAGTCGTAAAATGTCTAATTTAAAAAAATGACAGGCATAGCATTATTTGTAGTTGGAGCGGTTCTTACTTTCGTATTTTTAAAAATAATCACAATTATTGATTTTGGAAATCCTTCGAAGATTGAAGAAATGCTCTCATTCAAAAAATTAGATTTTTTTTATTTTGTATCAGGTTCAATTTTATTCTCGCTGCTACTGATTTTATCCTATGTCGTGTTTATTGACAGTTCGTTTCTGTTGTTCTTGAAAATACAGAATTTTAATATCGTGGCAATAATTGGTGCTGTCATTTTTGGATTAAGTTGGGGTTATGTTAAAAAATGTCCTATGTCCTGCGCTATAAATGGAAAAAAAAATGAAAACATCCATACTTCTTTCGGCATTTTTTTGGGTATAATTGTTTATCAAGTTGTATATTTAAAGACTCAATTATTAGTTGAAGAAATGCCCGATAAATCAAAAATAAATTTTTTATTTAATTTAAATGAGTATAAATTTACTGTGTTAATAATTGCATCTATATTAGTTTTCCTTTTAAAAACCATAAATTCTAAAAATATGAAATACTTGACTGGTGGTGCAGTTTCAGGAGTAATTGTTTTTATTTTTATGTATTTTGGCACGACATTCGGGGCTATAGGGTCGATGTATTCAGTATTAGGTTATTGTTTTGACTCTATAAAATCGATGGATATTTTGGAATTGAAATCTTCGCAATACTTAAGACTAGGCATGGGGACAACTCTGATCTTAAATATGGTAATTCAATTTAAAGGCGCATTTTTTATAAAAGAATTTCCTAATAATTTTAAAAACATTTTAGCGGGACTCGGTCTAGGTATTGGCTCTTTATTAGCTGGGGGCTGCACGTCAGGTGCGATGTTAGCTGGGCTACCAACGCTAAGTTTGTCTAGCTGGTGTGTAACAATCGTCATATTTTTTACGGCTTTCTTATCCCATCAGATGGTTAAAAAAAATGCGCAATAAATTCATTATATTTGTCGGTGTGGTGACTTTGATTTTGCTGTCTATGAATCATGACGAAAATATAATTTCAATAGATACATTAATGCAGATAGTTCAAAGTAAAAATAAGTCGTCAATTATATTTGTTGTAGGTAGTGATAAATCAAAATTACTTCCTTTAAGTAATTTCGTAAAAAGCTGTTCGGAATTATCCCAAATCCAAAATAAAAATTCAAAAATATTAATCGTTCTGCAAGATTTTAACGACAACGAACTGAATAGATGCAAAAATATAAATGAAAATTTTCTGTTTGTCAGTGGCGGCCTAAGTATGTGGGAAAGACGAGGGCTGCCAATTGTGACTGAAGAAAATGCTACAAGTTTTATTGGCGCATGCGAAATTAAGCTTTCTAAAACTCTATTAGACAATGAAAGCACTTGTTTGTAGTGTATTAAGAGTAATTTAAATTTTCTTAAATGGAGTATAAATGGCGCTATATTTTATATTTATATTTTTTAGCTTTGCAGCAGATCTTAAAAATGTATCAACTGAAAAACGAAATATTGAAAATAACCAAGTGTTCCCGTACCGGAGTGAATTTACAACAACTGCATTTTTGAATAAAATAGACAAGGGATCTATTGAAGAGTGCAAGAGTAAGATTTTAAAAACTTGCAAAGAACAAGATTTTCCAAGCTTAACTAATTTTGGTTTTTGTATTCAAAAAAATTATAGTCAGTTTTTTCTAGATAAAAAATGTTATCCTCTGGCGCACAGTTTAGTGTACATGAATATTTTAGGATATTTTTCTCGAAACACAGGAGAATGTTCAACCTTTTTTAAAAAATGTGAGGATTCAGGCCTTAAACTTTCGAAACTAAAGCCTTGCTTAATGAGTAATCCAAACTTACCGCCTCTTTGTTACAAGCTTATAAACGATAGTTATGAATACCGTACAAACCTTGCGAAAATATTTGATCAGAGGCTAAATAATAATGAAAAATAGCAAAACCTTATTTCTTGGAATTTTTTTAGTTGCAATGATTGTTTCATTTGTTTATTTAATGAATGCAAACGACGCTAATTATTTTTTTAATATATTAGATCAAAAAGTATTTATACGTGCACATTTAGCATCTATATGTTTACTTCTAATTTTAGGAATTGCAGTAGCAGAGATTTATAAGAAATCTTCACACTTTTCGTCAGAAAAAAATAAAATATATCAATCAATTTTACCAATAATGTTAATTACATATTTAATAATGAATACAATTTCATTATCGCTTTCTCTTTCTCTGGGGTTAGTTGGATCACTTTCCATTATTAGATTCAGAACTCCAATAAAAGATATTACTGATATCGTCTATCTGTTTATTTCTTTTTGTACGGGAATTATAGTTTCATCTAATAGAATGTTAGTGGCTATTTTAATTGGTTATCCGATTCTTTTTGTGCTACTGATCATATACTCGAAATTAGAAATAGGAAACAATAGTTATTCGCTAAAAATCGAAGCCAGTTCAGAAGAATTAACTCTATTTAATGAGCTCTTAGATGTCTTAAAAAACAAAGTTAGTATTGTAAATGAAGCATACGTGCAAGACGATTCGATCATAGAAAGTATATATCGTGTTAAAATCAATAACGAGAATGATCATATATGGTTGATGTCTTGTTTGCAGAGTAGCGAATTTAAATTTAATTTAGTTAAAATATAAATTAATGTATAAATATAGATTTGAAAAAAAAATTATACTTAATAAGAATAATTATTCATTGCTGTATGAGCTTTTGATGCATTTTAAGCCAATTTTTCCAGAGAGAAAGATTAATAATGTTTACTTTGACGATCTAAACTATAGTTTTTACTTCGATCATTTGAATGGAGCATGTGACCGAGAAAAGCATAGAGTGCGTTGGTATCCATCCTTCGGTTCGAATCCTGTTGAAGCTGATCAATATTTTTATGAAATTAAAAAAAAGAATAATGATTTGTCTTTAAAGCGAACCAATTCAATAAATCAAAACGATATTCATAAAATAACAACAAATAACATAAAACTGATCGAACCTTCACTTTATAATGAGTACTTTCGTAAATATTATGTGAATAAAGAGAATACATTGATTTTGACACATGATTATAAAATTAAATTTGCAAAATGTACACGCTTTGAAAAGGCTGAAAATTTTAAAAACTTCAATAACATTTCAATCGCAGAAGAGATCTTAGAAATTAAATTTGAAGAGAAAAATAAAAGCGATTTTATAGCTCTGTGTGATAAATTCAAAAATGTTAAGATATCAAATTTTTCTAAATATATAAATGGAATGCAGCTTGTTTATAATTTTTAGTTTATTTTACATTCTAAATTCACCATTAAATGCAAAGTCTGTGCAAACCTCATTTTGGCGGTGTGGAAACTATATAAAGTTTTTCGAACAAAATGTAAGGACAAAAGATAACAAAAAAATTGAGTTCTTGAATCTCGACAAAGATGAAAATATTAGTATAAATGGCCAAGCTGAGGAATTCAAATTTTTGCCAAACAGTCATTGTACAGAGGTCATTTTTAGTAGGGAAGATGCCTATTTTGAAGATCCATTTACTCTTAGAATATTTCTGCCTCCCAATAAAAAATATAAAATTTTAAAAGATGGTCTATTGCAAGATAAGAACACATTTGAAGTCATGAGTTCCACTAATTTTGAAATAGAAGAGATCGATAGTGGGAAAGTGCTGAAGTCATACCTAAAAAGTTTTATTAAATCGTCCAGACCGATATCGAAGATGAGTATATATTTAGAACCAAAACAAAGAGAAACATTATTTGAGACGCATAATGATTCTGCATTGAGCGTTAAAAATGTATTTTACAATGATAAAAGGATAGATACTGAAACAATCGGACCCCGAGGAAATACGAGTAAGTTATACTCTAAGAAACCTCTTTCGATTCAATTGAGTCGAAAATTTAAATTTCAGGAATTTGAAGCTAGTCACATTCTCATTCTTTCGTACCCAATGGATCTTGGAACGTATAAAGCCTTTAATGCATTTAAATTGCTAAACAAGCTTAATTTGTTTCCGTTTAAATTTGAACTAATAGAGCTTTATGCTAATAGTTTGTCTAAAGGTATTTATTTACTTTTTGAATTGAATAAAGATTTTTTTCTATCTGAAAAAAAGTCACATTTTGTAATTCGCCAAAGTTTGGCGAAAAACGAGATAGTATATAAAGAACCACAAATTAAGCATAAACAAATTCAACTCATATTTTCTAAAATTCATTTGCTTTTGTCATCTCCGATGAGTCCGGCAAAGTACGATCAGTTGAATGATTTAATTAACGTCGAGTCTTATTTTAAGGCTATAGCTTTTCAAGATTTTTTTAAAAATCCGGATTACTATGATGAAATATTTATTTCTGGAAAAGTCAAAAATGATGGCAATCTTTACTTTGATCGAGTATTGCTGTGGGACGTTGATGATTATTCTCCGATAAATGTTAATTTAAATAAAAATTCCGATGGCTTGGCCATCGACGTTTTTAATTTAACTTCCCAGCCAAGCGGCGGCTTTGAGCACAGGTTGGTCAAAGACAATTTTTTCTACTCGAAATACAAAGCAGTTTACATTGATTTTTTAAAGAACCAGCTGACAATCGAATTAATTCAAAAGCAGTACTCAGATACAAAATCGACATTCAAAGAACTTTGGGTAAGACAAGACTTGAGATTCTACCATTTAAAAAATGAATACTATAAATCAACAAATTACTCTCTGGAATATGTATTAAAAACAATTGAAAGCGAAGGCCAATACTATGTTCAACAATATAACAAAAAGCTTAGTAAGCTATCCAATTAAAATAATTCTTTTCTTTTTTATTGGTCTTGCCGGTATTATATTAATTGTATTCTTAATGCGGAATAAATCTCCGGATTTACTTATTCCGATGCCTGAAGTTGCAATGACAAAAAATGAAATTTACTTATCATCAGGGCAATATTTAATAAAGAAGAACTTTGTAATCAATGAAAACCAATCCATAACCGTTGGTGCTGGAGTCACCTTAAGATTTGAAGAGGGTGCTCAACTAATTGTTAAAGGAAAACTTATTGCTAATGGTACGAGTTTAGAGCCCGTAATATTTGAATCCCAGGATAAAAACAAATACTGGCGGGGCATCAGAGTTGATGGTGATGTTTTTAATTTTATAGATAGGACTTATTTTAATGAAGAGTCTTTTTCAAAAGACCTGACACTTCCATTTTCTACTTTAACGAATAATAATAAGCCAAATTTAGTTTTAAATAATGTCTACTTTCAGGATGTTAAAGCAGGAAAGTATGAAGATCCGTTCATCAATAATTATTCAGCGGCTATAGAAATCAATAATAGCATGGTTCTAATTAAAAATTCGCACTTTACCAATATATTGCATGGAGGCGTCATTCAAGCCTTTTTTTCCATAGTTCTTCTTGATCAAAATAAAATTATGTCCAATTTAATCCACAAAGATATTCATGTGAAAAAAAGTGTAATGTTCGCTCAGAACAATACTTTAATCCACAGACAAAATACACAGCAATGTAATGATGGTTTTTGGATCATACAATCATTAGTATATCTTTATAAAAACACGATCATTGGAAAAGGCGATGACGGTTTGGATATAAAAAATAGTATTGCAGTAATTGATAATAATTATATTTCAAACAATAAGGATGAAGCTATAGATTTGGATATTCATTCTCTTGCATTGATTTCAAATAATAAGTTGGTTGATAATAATAATCCTGTACAGATAACTGATTCGACGGCGACAGTTATAAATACAAATAGTATATCCGAAATATCATCAAAAATTATAGCAAGAAATAATTCGAAAATATATATACCAGATATAGCGAATATCTGTAACAACATGAATATTGATAAATGCATAACATTTATGTATAAAGAGGCGGATGAATCCGAGATGAAATCTTTAAATGGAAAATTTAAACGTTCAGACGAAAAAAAATATTCACTGTTTTTTGACTTAGACGCAATCCCTTTAGAATCACATAAATCAAGTTCTTATAATCTACAGCAAAGTTTCGATTTAAGAAATAGTTCTCAAATTAACAAGCAGTTGGAAGAGCTAAGGAAATTCAGTGATAACTTGTTCGCACAATTTAAGTAGGAAATTTATTTTTCGATTAAGCATTTTTCTATTTCTGATTTATTACTACAATTTAGAATCTTCAGCCTGTAAAAATAATGTGTATTCCAATTTTCATAACTTTTAGCGTCTCGGTTTTCTATATGAATCAAATCGGAAAAAAAATAAATACTATTAATATCATTGTCCAAATTTCGATAGTTCGAAACATAGTCGCTATTTGGTTTTAATTTAATTACATCAGATTTAAATCTATAAAATGTAGATCTTTTACTGATCAAAAAATAATTAGTTAGCGTTTCAATATTGGATTTTATATACATAAGCAGTTGTGGATTATTCTTTTTTAATATTTGACAATAATACAAATCCTTAAGATGCAAAAACTCTGAATTGTTTATTAAAACATCAACGTCTTTCTTTATAAATTCAAAAATAGAAGGAGTTGAAAAACATTGCTTTATGTTGTTTTTTAATTCGTCAATATTTATTTGCTGTCTTTTATTTTTTTGTGTTTTGCTTTTACTTTCTAAGAAAGAAATAAATACATCGGCATTAATAACTGTAATAATAACGAAAATAATCGCGAAAAGTTTTTTAATGTATGCTGACATTAAATAACCTTGCTACAAAAGAAATTCTTTGATCGATTGAAATATCCATAAAAAATGAGTTTGAAAGAGTTCTAAGTAAAATAAAGATAAATATACAAAATGAGATTATAAAATAATTAATAAATTTATTGTTTAAATGAGGTATTTTTATTGTTGAGAGCACAGATAACAATGCAAAGTAGATCAGCATATTGCTGGAAGATATTTTATCAAAATACAAATATTTGTCGTCAAATATGAGATAATGAAAGTCCCTCGAAATATGAAAAGTATACCCACCAATGAATATACTAAGGATTATCGAAACTCTCTTGACAATTTCAGATCTACCAAAAGTTTTTATCATCTTAGGATATATATTCAGGATAAAAATGTTATATATAATCAAAGAATAATAGTAATTAAACGAAAAGAAAACTCCACCAATGGTTTTTTTTGTAAATGGATTCTCAAATGGTAACTTAAATTGAAATCCTACCATGAGTGGAATAATTATAAATATCAAGTTATCCATAAAAAAATGTTTAACGAATCCGCTTATAAATTCATTGTAAGCAAAACAAGTCCATATTTCTGGAGTTGAATATACCCCTAAATTATCGGTCATGACCTTCATGTTACAATTCAAATTCAACGAACTATTAAAAAAATAGTAAGAATTCACATCACCAAGAATAGAGTAGCTCATTTGGTAAAAAATTAAATATGATAAAATACTACAAAGTAGAATAATAAATATAGATTTTGTTTGTCTCGGTTTTAAATACTCAAATATATTAAAATTTTCGCGACTAAATGGACTAGGAATTAGTAGATTGGCTAAAAAATTATTT
Source organism: Bdellovibrionota bacterium (assembly GCA_052034855.1). Classification (GTDB taxonomy): domain Bacteria; phylum Bdellovibrionota; class Bdellovibrionia; order Bdellovibrionales; family Bdellovibrionaceae; genus Pseudobdellovibrio. Next base: position 11,407 of record JBPOIE010000040.1, read on the forward strand.
TTTTGAACATTTGTTTGTTGTCTAAGTAGTGCAGTGATCCATATTTTTATAAGTACAATGATAGAAGTTAGAAAGAGTATCTTTTCGATATATCCTGAAGTTGTTTTAATACTAGATATATTGAAAAGGCAGATTGCAATTGTCGTAAATAAAAAAGTTAAAAAATTTGATTTGATTATTTTCAGACTTAAAAAATTGAAAATAACAAATAAGATTAAAGATATCAGTACCTGAAATTTTGAAAAATATCCTGGTTGAATTTGATTAAATGCATTATACATGTTTGTATAGCTGTATTCATTTTTGATATGAAACAAGAAATTCACATCTGCAAATAGTAGTGCAAGTATTGATGCGCTTAAAAAGTATTTATTGTTTTTGGTCAATGCAAAAACTAGTGGAAATAAAACAAGTACTAAGTACAGGTTGTTGCTAATTAAAAGGAAAATTAGATATAAGAAATAAATTAATAATTCAGTGAAAATTAAAATCATTATCTAAAACTCTTCAGTCGTTTATGCTTAACATACTCTACAACCAAAATAACGAATGACAACATTGGCAAGCTACAATTGAGCAAATTTTTAATTCCAAATATATAAGAGGTGTTGAAATTAATTAAAAATATCATGAAGGTACAATAAGATGTCAATGAGCTTAAAGTTATTACATTTTGAAAAGATTCTGAAAATTCTGAAATCACAGTGCATAATAAAAATGAAAAAAGGCTGAACATAAAAAACTTATTAGAAAATAGATTTTCAGGCCCGATGAGAGACACGTAAATAAATATTAAAAGACCTTGTAGGCTAATTAAAAATAACATAAAAATATTCTTGTCTGTAATTTCTTTAGCTGTGCGAGTTGTATATTTTAATCCTTCACAAAGCGTCGATATTTTATTGCTATCATTAGCATTTTTTACTCCAATTCTTTCTGTTGCAGAATTTAGTTTCAAGGTGTCAAAAATTCGATCCCATATTGAAAGACATCCGCCGAAGTTGTGCCCGACCCCTGTAGTTAATATTTGGTGATGTATGAAGTGCTCTTTTGGTGTAATAAATAAATAATGCATATATTTTGGTGATCTTATTGAAGAGTGTAGATAGAACATATATGATTGAAATAGAATATTTATTGCAAAGATAAGGCTTGGCTTAAAGAATAAACTTAGCATGCAAAAAGTGAAGATGAAATTTATAAATTCAAAATAACTAAATCTAAACGTTGTAAGCGTATTAAAATTTTCATTGAGATGGTGGGAATAATGAAAACGCCAGAAAAATTTTATTCTATGTGACATGAAATGTGTAAGGTAATAAAAAAAATCAATTATTATAAATAGCAAAATACAATTTAAAAGATTATATTCAATTTTGAAAATTGAATTAGCGTAGATTTTTTGATACACATTAGCGAATAGTAATGGTCCAAATATAAATCGCGTTAAAAATTGAAATGCAAATGACAAATGACATTTAATGGAGTGGAATAAATTGTAAGAAAAAACGACAGATTTTTTATTTAAAAAATAGTCTACGCTAATGATAGTAAGTTTAAAAACAATTGCTAGATTCAGCAAAATGGGAAGAGTGTTCGACGAATTCATTCTATGCGTTCACATGCGAATATTTGAGAAATGTATCGGGTTTGGTTGTTCGGAGCTCAACTTTTACTTGCGGCATTGCAAAAAGACTAACAAGAGAGAAGCTTTGATAACAAGAGTTCAATTGTATGCAGAATGTCAGATGAAATACTTAGACTAACGTCTAGTAATTTTTGTAATAGGAATTAACTTTAGGCCGATTGTTACGTTAATCTGGTTGAGTGGATTTTTAAATTTTAAAGGTAGGCATTTATGATAAATAAAAAAATACAAATAATTTTCCTAGTTCTTTTTTTTTCAGTAGGATCTTTTTCAATAGAGTTATCAACTCAGAAGTATAAGCTGAAATGGATTTTGGCACACGAACCAGCCAGAGTATTTGAAAAGGCAGCTAAGGAATTCGCATCTAGGATTTCTGAAAAAACAAATGGTCGCGTTGTTGTAGAAATTGTTGATGCCAAAAACTATAAGAGTCAGCATTTAAGTACAGGCGAAGCATTTAAATTGGTCCAATCTGGTGAGCTTCAAATGAGTCAGACATATACGACTTTTTTGGGTAGTTTTAACAAGAAGATGTGGATTTTAGATTTGCCATTTCTTTTTAAAAATCATGAGCATGCTTCTGCCGTCCTAGATGGTAAAATTGGAAGTGATATTCTAGCAGGTTTAGGGAGCGCTGGCGTTTCAGGTCTGGCATTTACCTACTCTGGTGGGTATAGAATTATTCCGACAAGTAAAGTTGCGATTCGTAAGATTGAAGATTTTAAAGGTTTATCGATAGGTGTAGCCAAAGATAGTCCAGTGGCTCAAGCCTATTTAAAACAATTAGGTGCAAATCCTGTTTCTGTTCAAGATGTTGCTTTAGATGACGCAAATGGTGACGGTTTTGAGACGACTTATGCACGATTCTCAAATGTACAAACGAGTAAGATGAAGTATCTCAATGAAACTGAACATACATTATTTTTAACTGGTATTGTTATTAACAAAAAATTTCTTGAGAGTCTGCCTAAAGATATCCAAAAATCTATTGTAGAAACGGCAAAAGAGGTTGCTAAGTTCGAACGCACTGAGTCAATAGCAGACAACTTAAATTCAAAAAATGAGTTAGTAAGTAAATTCAAAATGGAAGTTGTTCATTTACCCACTGCAGAAGTAGATAAGATGAAAGATGTTTCTAAAAAAGTTTATGAGTTGTACTCAAAAGTTTTAGATAAAAAGTTAATTTCTGCTATTCAAAATACAAATCCAAGCATGTAAAGGTGTTTAGACTCATTGTCTTTTCACTACTGTTAACAAGCACTACGTTCTGTAGTGCTTTGGAAGAAGTTTTAATTGTTTACCAAAATAATTATTTTAATCAATTAGGCTCATTTTCTGCTAAGTCGTTTTTAGCGACTGATTCTTTGAAGCAAAATATAAACCTCTTTTTCAAAGACAAATATAATGTAAATTTTGAGAAATATGAAACGAATGATTCATTTCGGTTAAGAGAAGGAATGAAAATCGAAAGTAGATATAAAAAGATATTTTATATCGTGGGTGGAAAAAAATTCTTTGCGACAACATACTGTGATAACAATATACTGCCTACCTTTCTGTGTGATGTTTTAATTTCGAATGGTTTGATTGCTGAAGACAAGATTTTTAAAAAATTAATGAAATTAACTTCACAAATTCAAAAAGAAGCTTTGGAAAATAAAATTGACCTAATTTACGTGTTTATTGATATGCAGATTGCTGAGCAAGACAAGTTGAAGCAAATAAGCAATAGAACCCTGATCAATAAAGCTGACGTGATTGGAGCACAGTTATCTAAAGTCATTGAGTTTCAATATAGTCCTTTTTTGCGACATGATATTATACTTTATGAATCAATCGAAGGAAACAAAGTGAGATTATCTAGTCAAGCGACAGAAAGGCTTTTTGATGTTATTGCCCCATATTTACTTTAGTTGCTTAAATATTAAAAATGCATCGCCAACTTGGCAAATTGTTCATTGAATCTATGTCTATTAACCAGTTATTTTTTTTCAATAACATTTTTGTAGAGGATTCGGTTATAATTAGAGATTCTCTTGAAAGTTATTACTTTGATCCAAGTAAGTATCCACTCAATAAAAATGAATATATAGAGAAGCATTTATGGTATATAGGTTGGGAGTGCGATTTCCAGAATCATGGACTATCGCTCAATGTAAAAACTTTATACAATGCTGATCAGCTCAAGGTTAACTTACAACATCGCCAAAAAAATCCGAGTACTACCATTAAAAGTCTATTGCAATCAAACTACGTATTTGACACTAACAATTCGGATGTCATTTTTGAATTCAATTGGAAGTATGCAGAGTTAATAAAAAATGAAATCCACATCGCGGCTTTGTGGGGGGGCTTGGCTCAGGATATTACTGCTTTTCAATTCTACTGTCCTGTACGATGTAAGGGTATTTACTCAATTAAAATTCAGAGATCCAAAATTAAAAAAGATGACGCCATTTTGCAAATTGTACGAGATAAATTAAATAGCATTTCATCAAAAATTACAGATTCAGATATTATTTTAAATTGAATTTGAATAGTACCATGTCCAAAAGTTTTCATTGAAAAATATTTTGTTGCCATATTTTTGAGGTAGTAGCTTTCTAAATATTATTTTATCGATAGAAAAATATGCATTTTTTGAAAACTGATCGTTATGAGAAATTTCTGGGTCTAGATTAAAATGATTTTTCTCATCATCAATGATGCCCAACAATAAAGATTTATATTTCGTTTGCGGATTAATTCTTAAAAAAGTTTTATAAATCCAAAGCGCGCGTGACTCTGTCATTTCGTGAACAATTGAAAATTCGCATATCTTTGTAGAACAAGATAGATCGATATATTTTTTATACAGTCTTTCTTGCATGGAAAAAGATAGGTCATAGACAATTTCGACTTTAGATTCTTTGAGTGCATTTAAAAGTATGTTTGCGTGCTTAATTTCATCTTGAAGTTGATTTTCTCTTGATTTAGTCCAATTTGAAGCATGCATTTTTTTCATCTTTAGTAGGTCGTGAACGGCCCACAGTTCTGAGAGATAGGCGCTATTGATGAAAGCAACGTCGAGAGAGGGGAAAGTATTCTGCATACTTAATTATTTTAAAGACAGTCTAAAGGATTTAGCCATTCATTAATTTGCGCGCCGAGTCTAGGGTGAAATTATTAGTTCAAACTCTGAAATGCAGTAACTATATAAGCATGCAAAATTTAAATCGTAAATCTTTGCCAAGCTTCGGCGTTTTAGACAATAAGGCATTTGATATCGATAAAATTAAGTATTTATGCCAGGAATTAAATTTACTGGATTTTGATAAGTATGATGACATTAAAGTGAGTTCGGATTCATTGATGAAGCCTTTTGTTGTTTCTAATCAATTTAGTAAAAATTCCTTTTTTACCGAAGATGGTGCTGAGTACTCTGAAGGTGATAAGTACAAGCAAAAATACTTAACAGAGATAAATCATCAAAATATTTCTCATGTGCCGCAAGAAACAAATTCATCAAAATCAGATTCAATTTTTTTTCGAATGCGTCGACTCAGTAAAGAGAATCCAAATTATGATGTATTTGCTGATGAGTTAAATTATGGTTCTCGTAATCATTTTGTGACTGGCATTTTTCAAGAAATTTTAGATAGTTTTTCTTCGCGAGTGACAAGAGTTCGACTGGCCTACCTAGCGCCTGAATTTTCAATTAAGCCACATATTGATTATGATCCATCTTATATTACTCGGTTTCATATTCCAATTCTGACGAACAAACTGTGTCAAATGCATGTTATGAGGAACGGTATTGAGCAGAGGGCTCATTTTCCTGCAGACGGCAGGGTTTATTTTTTAAATGCAGGATTAAAGCATTGGGCATCAAATAATTCGACTTATTCGCGGCTTCATTTAATTATTGATACTCATGGACAAGCTGATCTAAAAGAGCATTTGAAAGAAATCACAAGTTCAGATTTTTAACATTTAATTTGTATTAACAAAATTGAGGGCAAGTTGATCATATGAAAGCGTATAGTATTATTACTGGTGGTTCATCGGGAATTGGTCTTGAAATTGCTAAGAGACTGGCTGCGGCGGGCAATAATTTGATTATCGTGTTTCGTCATAATCATGAAAATGCGATAATTGCCGAGCAATTATTAAAGGAAATAAATAGTGAGATATCTATACACACTCATAAGTTTGATTTATCTAATCTCGACGAAGTTGATCAGTTCTTAGATTTATTAAGTACGGAGTATAAAACTGTCACATTTAACCATTACATATCTTGCCATGGTCAAATCAAACCTTCATTGTTCATACAAAAAAAATTTTCTTCCATTCTTAGCTTAATGAACGAACATTTGATTTCAAATATCAAAATAGTACACGGTCTATTGAAAAAAATGTGTACCCAAAAATTTGGACGAGTCGTATTCATTAGTTCAGTAGCGGCTCACAAAATAAATCAGGGACAGGCGGATTATGCTGTTTCAAAATCCGCATTGGAAACTTTTGTGAAGTCGATGACGTCAGAGTATTTTCATAGAAATATCACATTTAATTGTGTATGTGCTGGATTGGTAGACACTAAGGCGACGAAGGAGATGGCTCAAGACATGAGAGCTCACTCTCGATCAGAGGTTGTCTCGGCCGAAGATGTTTCTTCTTTAGTTGAATATTTATGTGGTTCGCAAGCAAAGTTTATTTCCGGAGCGACATTGCTCATAGACGGCGGACAACTTTGTATGAATAATAATTTGCCTTATCATCGGCTCAGTTTTAAAAAAAATTAAGAATATAAATATATAATTTACTGAACGATTTAATGTCTGGAAAATAAATAATCTTTCTAAGAGAAAAAATACAGACGTATAAGATTATATATAATAAAAATCGAATATATTTATTCGCAGACTCAATCAGTTTAAATTTTAAAGTACAAAACAAACCCCAAACAAAGAAATACAAAGAAACATTTTTAAAGTAAAATATTAAATTTAACATAAAGGAGTTTTCACTTTTAAGAAAATAATTCCAGTCTCGTAAAATATGAAAGATAATCCCACCAAACGAAACGCTTAAAAAAATTGATAATTTTTTCGAATAAGTTAGATTTTTTAATTTTTTAATAAAAAAATAATAAAAATATTTATTAATTAAAAAGCTATAGTAATACATAAATCTACTACAAAATTCATTAAAACTCTTGGCTTCCCACGGTTTGTTTGTGGAAGTTGCAAAATTTAAACCCAAAAGTCTTAAAACGCCTATACTCAGAGATAAAAAGCCATAGTAAGTACCAAATAAAAATGAGATGCCATCGTAAAAAATAATGAGAGCTAGAGTACTCCTATCAAATTTTGAATAATTTAAAAATACATCTGAATAAACTTTGTAGATCGAATTGTTCTGATTTTCAAAAGTGGAGCTTCCAAATTTTGCAGCAATTAATCCATCAAGATTCTTAAATATTAAAATAACTAAAATGCCTCTAATTATTAAAAACCCTGCATTCAAAATATTTTTTAAATCTTTATCTCTAGTAATGTATTTAAGATACGATATGTTTTCGCGTGGCAAGCTCGAAGAAATTGTAAAGGGCTGAAAAATATAAATAAGACTTTTGATGTTAAAAATAGGGGCTTCTGAGGCGAGTATAATGTTCCAGGTCAGCAAAACTAAAGACAGTGAGAAGTTATAGTTGGAAAAATAAGCGTAAGAAATTTTAGAAACTAGACAAATGGTAATGACCAAAAAAAAGTGTGAGTAAATTGGATGTTTTTTTAAAGCCTGAGCCACTTTTAAAATTAAAAAGAGTGTGAGCAATAGCAATATGAGGTCAGGCAGAAATGTATAATTGCTGAGATGTAATGATTCGACATTTGTGGGGTTATGTCTCCTGATAAAATTAAAGTCATTTGTGAATAAAATGTTTAAAATGTTTAAAATAGAAAAAGCGATTATGTAGTTCTTATTTGAAAAAATATACATGCTTATAACACTAATTATAAATAACGTATTATCAAAGTAAGGATAGTAATAATTAAATATGACTACGGTTAAACTTAATAAGGCTGTAACGAACAGGCGTATATTTTTTGTGTTAGCCATGAGCTACATTTTTTAAAATAATTGAGGCATTGTAGCCTCCAAATCCAAATGAATTTTTTAAACAATAATTAATTTTTTGGTGATCTAGGTTTTTTACAATATTTATCTTTGCGCTTGTTGAGTCTTTTTCATCGTAATTTAGATTTGGAATTATAAATGATTTTTTAAACATTTCTAAGACTGAGATAATTTCGACTATTCCAGTAGCACATAGAGCATGCCCAAAATAAGATTTGGTCGAGCTTACTTTTACATTATTTTTGTTGGAATTAAATAAATTGAATATAGCCTTAGCTTCAATTTCATCATTCAAAAATGTACCTGAACCATGAGCATTTATATAATCAATATCATTAATATTTAAATGACCATCGTTTATAGAATTTTGCATGGTACGCGAAACCATGCTGCCGTCTGGTAGGCCGTCAGTTAAGGAATAGCTATCTGAAGTTATTGATTGACCGCAAATTGTGGCGATTGCATTTTTCTTTTGTTCTTCTAAAGAGTCTTCACTTTCAATCAACAAATACCCAAGTGCATCAGCCTTAACAAAACCTGATCTTTGGCTTGAAAATGGAATAGTTGCCATTTCTATTTCTGTATTTTTAACATTGAGTACCCCCAAATTATAGAGGGATGTCCACGTAGGTATTTGGTGGTTAGAGTTTTCAAAGGCAATGATCAGCGTAGATCTATCGAGCCCTAGTGAAATTCTCTTTTTTGCATACGCGACAGCCGCGGTTACGCTTGCGCACGTGTTATGGAGTGTTATGGATTTATTGTGATCAATTTTTAGGTAATCTAAGAAATCAGCTTCTCGTAAAAACGGTGAAGTTTTCGATTGCCAATAGTTAGATCTATTATCATATTTGTTTTCAAAATAAGAATAGATGCTACTTCCAATATTATGTACAAAAATAATATTAGAAATATTCGATGATATTCTGTCATCAAAATTAGCAAACAATTGTTCAATCCATTTTTTCTTTTGTGCTAAATAAATATCTGTATCATTTATAAACGAGGCTTCAATTATTTGATTCGGAATTAGTCCTGCAAATCGGACAGGTAGCAAGTTTTTAAAGAAAGATTCTGAAAGTTGACTAATTAAAACTTTTTCACCAAGTAAGCCGTTTCTTAAATCAGTGTTGGAAAAACCAAAAGGGCTTATTGAATTATATTCAGTAATAAAGGCGTTTTTGTGTGTTTTACTTTTCATTTATATAAGAGATGATGTCCATAATTTGTATATCGTTAAATCTTCTCCCCTCAGTGCCTCCAATTTTTTCAGCGATTTCATTTAAATCTAAGTCCACTCCAACCTCTTCCCCGATTTCAAAAAAAATATCAATAATATCTATTGATTCAAGACCGAGGTCAGAAACCAATTTTGAGTCAGACTTAATTTCTTCAGGTTTTATGGTTGGGCGAACCATGAGGATTATTCTTTTTAATAAATCAAGATCAGCTTTTTTAATCATATATTTTACCTTTATTTTGAAAAAAATAGTTGTTTATTGCATATTCAGCCGGAGAGAAAGAAGTTAGGGGGGGGATTGCAGAATTATCAAATCCTTTATTGGAAAGGAGTATGCAAACAGCAGATTCGTAAATTTCACTATACTGAGTTTGTTCTACAAAATAATTAAATGTTTGAAGGTCTTCAAATGAAAATGCTGAGATAATGATCGCGGTATCAACCTCTCCATAATCTAAATCAATTTTTGCTGCTGAAATGGCATCTTCAAGGCAGCTATTTGGATTTGTAAAACAATATTGAGGGCCATGATTTTGTAAAAAAATCGAAAAATGAGTGGCTCTCAGTGGGGCATTTTGTTTAAAGTGTTGTTTGGGAGGGATTCTTTTTTTAAAAAAATCACAAATCATGGGTTCATCAATTGATTTTATTTTATTGAGAGTTTCGTAAATCAGTGGACCATTTTGAAAAGCTGTATATATTCCTACGCGATGCTTATCTTCGAAATGAAGCTTTCTTCTGGAAAACAAAGAAGAAAGGCAAGTTAAAGCAGAAAAGCCATCCTTTGCTAAGGATCTAGGGAAGATATTTATGAAATGGGAATTTTCATATACATGATTATCAATACTATACAGAGTATATTTTTTTTTATTAAAAATTTTTGAACTTACAGTATTTCCTGTTAAATATTCATAATCAAAAAAATATGCCATCTAAAAATGATAGATCAATTTTTTTAAAAATACTAGTTTTGTGTTAAATATAAAATGAATAATAGTGCAGACTATATCCTAGTCTTAGTTGAATTTAAATGCTATTAAACTCAGAAAAACGCTGGGAAATAGCATCGAAGTTTATAATAAAAAAATTTCTATTTCTACCAGATCTTCTCTAAAATGTACTAAATTATTTGAACATGTCAATTGCATGTATATTTATTTAAGTTTATCATTTAGTCTGTGTGCTCTATTAAAAGTCGAACTTCAAATCTATAAATTCTTGAGGTATTTATATGAACCTTCTCGAAGGTTGCGGAATAATAACATGCCTTTCGTCTGGTACAACTTATGATCCGTTGCAGTTTAAAAAATTTGTTTTAGAAAAAAAAGATTTATTAATTTCTCATGGAGTACAATCTGGGGATCGAGTTTTACTCCTAAATAATAACACTGTAGACTTTATAGCAATGCTTTTTGCTGTTTGGTCTATCAATGCAGTTGCAGTGCCTGCAGATTCAAAAATCAAATTTTCTAGTTATGAAAAATTTCTTAAAGAATATCTGATTCATTTTGTTTACGATGGGATGTGCTTAGATCATGTAAATGTCGATCTTACATCGAAAGAAAAAAAACATTATGACATAGATTTAATTTTACTGAGTTCCGGTACAACCGGAGTAGCGAAAGGGATTGGATTTAATAAGAAAAATATTTTCAATAGAGTTCACTCAATCACAAAATCTTACGGAGCAGATGCAAGCCGAACCTTATGTTTGCTTCCTACCAGTTTTGGCCATGGGCTTATAGCAAATACGCTAGCACATTTTCTAACTGGAAAACATGTTTTCTTGTCTCCTAAGTTTGATCTCGATGTGGCTCTTAATTTAGGAAAAACTATAGACAAATTTTCTATAACTCTTTTCAGCTCGGTGCCTGCTCTATGGAACTTAATCATGGCAAGCAAGGCAAGACCACCAATTAAGTGTTCACTTAAACAAGTCCATTGCGCATCTGCTTTTTTGCATTTTGAGACTTATGCTTTTGCCCGCTCGTGGGTTTTAGATTCAAAATTTTACATCAACTACGGATTGACTGAATGTGCTAGTTGGATTTGTGGCGGCGAACTGCCACAAAATCCTTTAGATTATAAGGTTGGATTTGTTGGTCGACCTATTGATTGTAATATCATAATTAAAAATCCGAATGAAAACGGGCACGGCTTGGTTTGTGTTGAAAGCAAATCCATTCCGCAAAAATACTTTGGCCCAGAGGAGAAGAATATATGCGATGCTTTTGACGGTTTTTTAAAAACTGGTGATTTAGGATATTTTAAGGATGACAATCTTTACCTGACAGGTCGTATTTCCGACTTTATAAACCAAGGCGGTGAAAAAATTTCACCTTTAGAAATTGAGGCATCTGCAATTTCCTTTCCTTACGTTTTACAAGCAGTGGCATTGCCAGTGAGTCATAATATACTTGGAGAACAAGTGGGTTTGATAATAAAAATAAAAGATGCAAAGCTGTTTAATATAAACGATTTAAAACTTCACTTGTCTAAAAACTTGCCGACAACTAAAATTCCTAAAGTTATTTTAGTTGTCGACCACATTCCATTAGGAATAAATCAAAAAATTAATCGCATAGAACTTAAAAAACATTTTCAAGATAGTTTAAAAAAATGATTTTATTTTTTTAAACTAAATACTTTATCAAGTTCGGCATTTTTAGAGCTATAGTTTTTTTTAAAGGAGTTAACATGGTGTTTGATCGCAGGGTCAATAAGATCAAAGTATATAACATCTCTTTTTTCAGGTTGTTCCAGGTTATTTGAGACAAAGCGATGTGGGATCATGTTGTTCATAAGAAGCACTTGTCCAATTTCTGGCTGGAACGAAATTTTCTTATAATCAATGATCCATTCGTAATGAAAGTTTTGATCTAGAGGAATAAGTATTCTGTGAGTCAAATGAAAATATTCAAATCGATCTATATGGAAATTTGAGCTTGTCCCGGTACTAATAAAAAACTTTTCGCCGAACACTTCGAGATGATTAAAATTGTGTTTTACAAAATGCGACAACATATCAGATTCTATTTCTTGTAAGAACCAATCATCCCAAACTACATGAAGATTATTTTTTATTAAAATACTCGACTTGAGTAAGTTAACATCTAATCTATTTAAGATCTGGTATAAAAATGGATAGTTCATTTTTTTTTACTAATCCTAATCTATTATACACAACGTTTCGATTTATTTCTTCAAATCACACTCAACAACACAGGCCTTCAACTCAGGACCTGGTTTTTCAAATGAAGCTATGCATGAATCAATACAAAGTTGCTTTTCAGGAGTCACTGATCCAACAACAATCCAAGATTCCGTCGTTTTTGACAAACGTAATGCTTTATTAAAATCAGAATCTGATTTCAAAATTGCAGCCTGAATAAGATTGTTTTGAACTTGCCAAGTTTTTCCTTTTAATATTCCAGATGCGAACTTAACTTGATTCATGTTTTCGCCTTGATTAAAAATGATTAAAGGATTCTTTCCCTGTTTAAGTAATTCTTTTAAGAACGCCTCTTGAGTTTGAGACATTGTTCCTACGCTGTTACCAGCAAAAAGGAATTGAGAAAAAATTAATAATGATAAAGCTAAGATGGTTTTCACTGAAGACCTCCGTTGTTTTGCTTTTCTGTTAATTGAGCAAATGAAATTTCACTAGCAAAGACTTCTCTGCATTGACGACCAAGACCTTCGTCATTCATTTCTTTATAAAGTTTCATAAACTTAGGCGTATATTCTGAAATTAATTTAGAATCTGCATTAAAGAACCATGTTGTGAATTTATCATCTGAAGTTAATCGAGTGATTATTTGTGGTGCTAAATTTGAATGCGATTGAATCAAATTTTCTCGTGTAATATGCGAGGTATCGACGGCTACGTATTCCGTAGGCTTAATATACGAGTTTCCTTCACGTTTGATATATCCCAAACGCTCAAGTCCCTCAAAAGCATCTACGATTTTATCGATCGAGATATTTAAACGTTTAGCTGACCATTTTGGAGACGGCTCAAAATCAGGTGCTTCTACTAAGCATTCAACAGCACGCCAAATCCAGCTTTGTGCATAGAATTGTAAATCAGTCTTTTGCTGATTTAGTTTTTCCTGTTCTTGAGGAACAGTGTTATTTTGTTCGAGCATTAAACCCCCAATTAAATAAGATTGGTTTCACGTTTTAAAACTTCTTCGATCTGAACAGGGATTTTTTTATTTCCCTTACCAACAATTCGAGCTGCCCATGCAAGTTGATTTAAGTATGATTGACGTCCTAATTTATCTAAATTTTTATAAAAATAGATCAAGCAATCTTCAGCGGTTTCATATTTCTGATCTTCCATCTGTGTTGCAGATTTTGTTCTGTCTCTGATGATATTGATTAAATCAATATCTAAGGCCTCACACAGCTCAACAAATGAAGATAAATACATATCACTATGACCGTTAAGAAAACGGTTTACTTGACCATAATTCAGATTCGCCTGAGTAGCTAACTCAGTTTGCGGCATTTTTTTAGCGGCCAAAATCTGTAATAAAGAAGCGATGCTTTGAACTTTTTCACTCATATTTATATTGATATGGATATTATATAAACTAGGTTTTATTCAACTAAATATGCGCGATAGCGCAATAATAGGTAGTTAGCTATTAGCATAAAAATTCATAAATAATTGATATCATTAACCTTTTTAATTTACTTAAAAATTAACGCAAGTTAACTAAGAAAGTGAAACAAAGAAGGAGCTTTCGTGAAACGACTAATATTATTTTTAAAATGGATTTTATCAATGCAACTGTGTTTGAGTACATTTGGCTGTAGTGAAGATGTTTTTGACCATAAACAACCTGATCAAGCTGTTCAGGTAGAGAAGGTAAAAACACTCAATCATAGCGAGATTACAATTGAGTACATACCCACATTAAATCTAAATTTCTATAATGCTAAGGTTAAATGGCCAGATTTTGATGGGGAAATCAAAATCAAAAATTCAGATCAAAAATATATCAATGATGAAGTGATCATAACAAATAACTACACCATCGAAAATCTCGAGGGTGGTGTAGAAAAATCATTCTTTTTAGAAATGCAAAATATCGAAAGAAATCAAAATATGGAGATTGAATTAAAATTATTGCCACCTAAAGATTTAATCTTATCGGGTGATTTTGAAATTAATAAAGATCGCGTTTTTACATCGAATCGGATTTTCATAAAAGCAGGTTCAAGAATCAAATCTAATCAGTATAATTTAACCTTGAATTTTAGTGAGCTTATTATCGAGCCTAATGTTATTTTCTCTCATTTTACTTTAAACCAGAAAGTAAATTTCGAAGCCATTGCTAAATCCGGCGGATTAATCACTTTAAATGGCGGAAGAGTTATCGGACATCTGGAAATAAAAATTAACTCAGAAGCAGGTGGCGATGCTCCTAAGGCATATCCGTTGTGTGTTTCATATAGTTCATATTGGAATCAAGAATGTTTCGGAAAAAATGGCGGAGACGCGGGAGTTCGTGGGAACATTTTAATAAATTTGACTCAAGATAAAAGAACTTTGGATCTAGATAGTGAATTCGTTGAAGTTCTTGGTGGAAAACTAGGCCCTCACAGCTCAACCAGATCACCCAAAGAAAAAGGCGAATACTGTCAGATTCTTTCGAAATCTAAGCGAGGAGACGATCCAATCTTTTCTTTAAAGAATTGTGCCATTTCTTCAATTTATGGAAAAGCGGCTTCAGGTGGAAGCATTTGTCTTAAACTTGATAAGGATTCAAATTATGAATGTATTGAAAAAAAATAAGTTCATTTTAGTAATTCTGTTCTTTTCTACTGCTTGTGCAACGACGCCCAAAGAAAAAATATTACAAAATATGCTCTTAGGAGCCGCTACAGGGTTAGATTTAGGGCAAATGAAGTCGGAAAAAAAAACAGGATACAGTCTTATATACGCAGGTGCGATTTCAAGCATCGTGGGAGCAGGAAGCGTTTGGTATTCAGATCTAGATGATGATTCAGAACGATTGAAAAATGAAAATCAAAAATTGAAAACTGACCTAGATCGTATATTTCAACCGTCATTGAAGTTTGAAACAACTGGAATGATGAACTCAAAGATTCCCGAAAAATACAAATCAATGATCAATCCTGGGGAATGGAAAATCTACGCCTTAGACCAATGGGTCGAGGCTGGTGAAAATCAATTGATCCATCAAGATAAAATGATGGAACTGATTCCGCCGACACTTGTTCCTGTTCAATTACCTCTAACAACAGAAAAAAAAGGAAAATAATTATGAAACTTATTTACAAAGAACAATCAAATATTGATATGAAGCAATTTTTAATCATTTTAGCTATATTTGGCACGACCTTTTTCTTAGCACAAGACTACGCACATGCTCGTGATCTTGTTGAAGCTGCACAGTCGGCACAAACCACATTTAACCGTATCGGCGTGGCAGCGATTAGCATTGGTATCACATTGGGAGGCATCCTATTTACGCTTGGTGCGGCCCGAATAGGTCGAACATTATTAATCAGCGGCGGAATTGGTGCGGCCATTGTTTTGGGAGCTCCGACATTGGTAAATATGCTAGCTCGTTTTTTCGGAGTCTCTGTTTGAAGACATCAAGAATTTTGAATGAAAAATCTGGTTTTATGGGCCTTGGAGTATTGGATCTCGCAGGCCTTGGATATTTTCTGATTTTAACACATTCAATATTTCAGAAAATGAACCTAGAAATATTCTCATTTTTAATTACTGGAATATTAACTGTGATTTTGATTCAAATAAGACTCACTCAAAGACCAAAGTTTATCAGAGATTCTCTAAAATATTATTTTCTGCCGAAATATTTGAATTTAAAAAATGGATCAGGCTATGTTGCCAAAACTTAAAACGATTCATGAAATTGATGATTTTTCGATCTGGCAAACGACCTGTGGAAAAATTGGGACAGGATTTGAATTAATTCCGTGTGATTTGGAGTCCGAAGATTATGCTCAGTTTTCTCAGAGACTTTCGTCATTTATAAAACAACTAGACCCCAGTACAATTGCCAGAGTTCATTTTGAAAGTTCTTACAGTCCGAAGCGTATTGAAGGATTTTCAAGAGCTGAGGCCATCAATCAATTAGGGTATAAATCGAATAAATTTTATTTTTATATCAATCATGTTGGTGGAGATTTTAACTTTGAGTCTTTAAAGTCATTTTTTATACCAAAAACAGAATATTCAAAGGAACTGCAAAGTTTATTAAAACTTAAAGACACGATTCTTCATTTTGGTTTTAAAATCAGCCCCTTATCAAATGAAGTAATTGCTAAATTATTTGAATATAATCTAGATCTAATAAAAACCACAAAGTCCATCGAATCGGAAACTGAATCAATCGGAGTGATTCGGCTGTTAAAACAATCCAATGCCGAGATTGATCACTCATCATTATATAAGGCTATATCAAAAATGCAGAATTTTCAGGTGTCTGTTTCATTTCGGACTCAATCTGAAGCTAAAAGCAAAATCTTATTGGAAAAAAAATTAAAACAACTTCAAAGTCAAAAAGACATTTCTTCTATAACTCAGGCTAATCATACTGCTGAGTCTATTCAAAATCAATTCAGTCAAGGCTTGCGATTTGTCGAATTTGAATTCTTAGTCTTATTTAAACGAATCACTCAGAATGAACTTTTAAATGATATGTCATCTGCACTCACTGAATTGAATCGCTTTGCTGATTTTAAAATCGAATCCTACGGTTTAGCTGAAAGCTTTGTCGCGAGTCACCCTGGAAGCCTTCAACATCTGACATTACTTGAATCAGATCAAGCCATGAGTCTGCACCTACCGTTATTTGTGAAAAATGATGCAGATCAAATTATGAATTCAAGAGTTTTAACTTTGTACCGAGAAGATCAATCACTCAGTCATTTTGATTTATTTAATCCAAGTTATAATTGTTTTAATACCTTAATCATTGGAAGCAGTGGAAAAGGCAAAAGTGTTTTGACTGGATTATTAACTCAATCCTTACTGACGGATCAAAACATTCAAATTATCAAGGTCGATGTCGGAGGATCTCATTCTAAAGAGTGCGAACTTTTTGACGGAGTCGAGTATAAAATGAAACTCAATGAGCCATCAGGGATTAATCCCTTTGATGTGATTCATATCAAAGCTTCAGATTCTGAAAAAATAGGGATTTTGTCCAAGTTTCTGTCAGTTCTTATTTTAGAAAATGGCGAAACTCAATTCTCTAAAGATCTTAAATCTCAAATTGAAGAATCGATTCAAATCTATATTGGGCTTTTGCCTGAAAACCCAGACCTGCAAGATTTTTATAATCAATCGAAGAACTTTCCTCGTAGAAATCTTTTAAAGCGATGGGTAAATGGCGGAGTTTATGAATCTGCATTTAAACGAACCACTTCTGATATAACGTCATCGAAACAGCTTCGCTATTTTAACTTCTCTCAAGTCTTTGAAGCCGCTGACCCTGAGTTTGCGCAGGCTGGAATTGCTGCGGTATTGGCGCAGTTTAACATGGATTGTATTTCGGCGAATGGAAAACGATTGGTTTTGATCTGTGATGAAACACCATTTTTTATCAAATCGTGTTTTGATTTTTTTAAATTCTCTACTGCAAACGTTCGAAAATACGGCCATGCCGTCGTTCTTATCAGTCAATTATCGACAGATATGATCGTGAATAGTGATTCTGGGATTATCGAAAACTCTCCGCAAAGGTTTTTATTCTCAACTGATGGATCACTGAGAGAATATCAGGAGCGATTAAATTTGTCAGATCAACATATGAAAACTATGAATGAATTGATGAGTGTCCCCAAAGTTTTGTCTGAAGTATTTTTACAGTCTGGTAGCTCTGGTAAAAAATTAAAAATCCAAATCACACCTGAAGAATATTGGAAATTGACAACCTCTCAACCAGATCACCAAAAGATTCAAAAATTACGTCAAGCCGTTCCAGAACTCAAATTATCGGAGGCTTTAAAATGCTTAAGCTTGATTTAAAATATTTTTCAATTTTTTTATTTTTAATTATTAAATCAACTGTTTCATTAGCATTTGATCCCTACACAGCAATGACCGTGGCACAAACCACATCTGGCGTTTTAGGTTCTATGAAAGGTATCAGTGACAATTTTGAAGATTTATCAAATTTTTCAGACCTTTTAGGGATTGCGAATGAAACAATGGATGAATCTGTAGGGCTTGCTGATGACCTAGGCTATGAAGCAGATACAAGTGCTATAGACAACAAGGTCGAAAAACTCGAAGAATTAAATTCGAAAATTAAAGATCTTAAATGGTCCAAAGATGAAATGAAATACGCTCTGGATTCAGACATCAATCAAGCGAAGTCGTTAACTCAGAAAATCAAGCAAATGCGAAAGATCATTTCAGTTTCAAAGAAACTGGGTGGAATCTTTGGCTTAAAAACAAAGGGCTCTGAAAAGGTCGCTACGCTTCAACAGGTTAAAATCAGTTCGTCTATGCTAGATGAACTACAATCGATGAGAAAAATGCAGCTCTTGGCTTATCTCGAAGATAAAGAACGAATCATCAATCAAGATCTATACCTAAATAAATTACTAAGTGAAGAAACTGATAAAAATAAATTTAGAAGGAAATCCTCAAATGCATCCTTTTAATCCAGCCACTGAGTTAATTTTGCAAAGTGGATTTTCATTGTTTTCAAAAGTTTCAATGATGATGATGGGCCTAGTTGGTATTATCTTTTTAATTCGAGTTGTTGCGTTGCAAGTACGAATTGCTGGAGCCTCTGAGTACGGTGATGTGTTTAAGGATCTGATTTTATACTTTTCGATGATTAGCTTGTTTCCGCTGATCATTCGATTAATTTATTCAACGAGTGAGAAATTAGCGACTAAGATATCTTTTGTACCCGTTTCTGTTGCACAAACGAAATTAGATGAGTTTTTTGGAACACTTTTTTATAACTTTGCATTTATTAAGATCATAGCAAAAATTAATGAATATTTAATTCTGACTATAGCCGAAGGATTTTATTCAATATTTACGGCTTTACTCTTATCCATTGCGCCAATTTTTATATTTATGACCACAGTCCTAGGCTTTGAAAAAGGTTTAGGGTTTTACTTTACAACGATTATTTCAATTAGCTTGTGGCCCGTAGTCTGGAATTTAATCGGACTCTTTGGAAAAGAACTCTTTAATTCAACGACGAACTCGACCTTAACAATTGTCATTTACTGGTTATTGATTCAACTATTTCAACTACTCTCCCCGCTATTTTGTTTATTTTTACTTAAATCCTTATCTCCTGGGGGAGTCGTAACCAAAGTGATCGGTCTTGGAACTCAATTCAAAGGAAAATTATGATGATCTTAAAATCAAAACTCTACCGCGAAGAAATTAAACACTGGCTTTTAATTGTGGCTCTATTTTTATGGGCCATTAGTACAACAATCGTTGTTTTCAGAAATTCATCAAAAACCATACTTGTCGGAATGGATGAAAGCGGAGCAAGAATTATTTCTGAATCTACCGATCGATTACTTAGACTTGAAACAAAGCAATTTTTAAAATTCTTTACAGATCATTATTATACTTATGATCAAGTCACCTTTGCGGAACAAATGGGATTATCGACAGAACTAATGAGTCCTGATCTATGGGAACAAGAAAAGTCAAAACTCATCGAATTAAAAGCAAAGCTTGATAAAAATCCATTATCGCAAACTGCGGAAATTGAAAACATGGATCTCGTGGATCAAAACAAAGTCGAAGCTATATTAAAAATTAAAATTACATCTCGGATGAATGAGCAGATCATCAGGCTTAAAGTTATTCTTGAGTTTAAAAAACAAGATAGAAACGATAAAAACCCTTGGAATTATCAGATTACGGAGCTTTCAGATGTGGTTCTTTAGTTTATTGCTACAATTTAATTCTCTGTGTTTTTCAGAAGTTCCAAGGATTCATTCATTAAATAAGAACATCGGTGAAAGTTCAAAAATCTATATAAAGCCCGGCTTAGTCACAGTTCTTGAAATGCCTCAGAATATCATCGAAGTTCGCGTGGGTAATCCAAATGATTTAAAAGGCGTGATTTCACAAGTTTCTCCCAAAGAGATCACTTTGTATTTAAAAAATTCTAGCGCCATTCCAACAAATATTATCTTACGGTCTGATCGAAAAATGTATGTGTTTGATATTATTCCCTCAGCAAATAAGCATCAGGATTATATCAAAGTATCAAGTGGCATAGGTCACGTTACAAACCAGAATTCAAGTTCCTACAGGTTGTTAGAATCCAGTGTGATTCAGCCAAGTAAAATAGAACCACTGAATCGAAAACTGGAACAAAGCGAAAAGGTTAGCCTATGAGATCAAGTTTATTCATAATGCTTTTGTGTAACATAACACTTGCTCAATCAAGAACTAATTTATTCAAGAAAGAACCTGTTACACAAAGAATGGAAGAGAAGAAAATTTTAACGAAAAAAGTAATGCCCAATTCGGCAAATGTTAATAGCAATGGAAACTTACCACCAGAATATCAATTCAATCGTAAGTCTGTGAGCATCGAAGAATCACCAATCATTCTTCCTACAAATAAATCAGGAATCAGGTTCAGACAACTTCTGACGGGCGATTTAATACAAGCAACATTGTTGGAGTCTGTATTTGCCTTTCAAGAGTCAAGATCGCCTGTTAGAGCTGTGGTAACCTCAGGGCCATTAAAAGATTCGGTACTTGTTGGTGAAGCTAGCCTTGAGAAGAATTCAAAACGTATTCAAATCCATTTTAAAAAGTTCAGAGATCCACGGAATAAAGATATTTATACTTTAGACGCGGATGCGATGGATGAGTCTGGTGTATTGGGCTTAAATGGTAAATATGTATCAAATGAATCTATATTCTTCGGTGCAGAATTGTTATCGGCAGCAGCCGCGGGATATACCGATAGCACCATAGATCGTAGTACAAATATTTTAGGTCAAACTACTGATATCAAAAACGAGGATACTTTCGCAAAAAAAGCATTAACCAGTGCATTGACAAAATCTGCAGACAGATTTGCCGAAAAGTTAAAATCAGCACCAGAGTATTCAATTTTGTACGGACCGAAAGACATACAAATTTTAGTTTTGGATCAACCAAAGCTCCTGACCGATTAATTCAAAAAATACATATAATGGTAAAAATTTAAACTTTCGTATTTAAAAAAATAGAAATTCATAAAACAAAAAAATAACAGTGCTTGATGCACTAGAAGGATATTTCAATGCCAAAAATCGAAAAAAGACCCATAGAACGGCCCTATTTAAATAACGATAGCAACAGTAAGAATGAAGCAAAGTCCGCATGGAAACTCTCAGATAAACTGTTCAAATTGGGATATTTCTCATCGTCATTTACAATCGAGATGGCTTTTCGAGGGATCAAAATATATGGCTCTACAGGATCAGGAAAGACTTCAGGAATGGGGCGAGTGATTGGTCTATCATATCTAGAACACGGCTTTGGAGGACTAGTTTTATGCGCTAAAGCCGATAATGATGAACTCAATAATTGGAAAGATATGGCTGAAATTACTCAGCGTCAGAATTCGATTATTCACTTTGGAATTAAAAATAAGGACGAACAGTTTTGTTTTAATATTTTAGAGTTCTTAAGAAGACTTAATCCTGATTCACAAAATGAATTTCAACTTAATATTGTTACGATTTTAAAATACATTACAAATAATTTTAAAGACCAAAAGTTATCACAGTCTGATGGATTCTGGGATGGAGTTGTAGATCAATATTTAACTCATTTAGTCACTGTAACACTGTCTGTTTTGAAAGAAAAAGAACTCACTTTCTTTTCACTCCACGAAGTTTTTTCAGCACTCAATCAAAACGTCAGTTTAGATGAAATTATCGAAGACTTCTCTCAAGTTGCCGAGAATAACCATGATTTGAAACTAGCCTACTTTTTCTTTGAAAAAGAATTCAAAGAACTCAATGAGAAAACAAGATCCATCGTTATAACTGCGATCTCTTCGATGCTATTTAAGTTTAATATAGGGATGTTAAAAACACTGTTCGGCGGTAAAGGCAACATAACCCCCAACTGGATTATGAGCGGTGCAGTTATCGTTATTAATATGCCCACGGAAGAATACGGTGAGATCGGAAAAATTTCTAATATATTGTGGAAGTTTGCATTTCAAAAAGCCACGCAACATCGTCAGAATTTAAACGGCCAACTCCGACCAATTTTTATGTGGGCCGACGAAGTCCAAGACTACATTCATGTCAACGATGCCAAGTTTCAAGCAACGGCTAGAAGTAAGTGGTGTGCGAGTGTTTTTATTACACAAAACAGACCTGGATTAAGATTAGCTTTGGGTGGCGGAAGCCTTGCCGAGGACGCATTAAAGACTCTCGATTCCAATCTCGTAAATAGTGTTTTTCATCAAAATACAGATGAGGACACAAACAAATATGCATCTCAGATTTTTGGTCTAAAAATTGTAAAACATAAATCCACAAATTCAGGCGGTTTTTGGTCCTCAAAATATTCTGTGACTGAATCAGAAAAAGAAGAATTTAGAATTAAGAATCAAGATTTTAGAACACTCAAAAATGGTGGGAAAAAGAATCAATTCAAAGTTGAATCTTTCGTTAGTTTTCCAGGGGCTTTCTTACAACTTTGTTTCAGAACTGGAGAAAGTTTAGACAACAAAAAAGTAGCTCTATCACAGAAAAATTCTTATGCGTCTGTAATTAAAAACAAAAGCCATCACGATATCGATTTTAAGTCCTACTTAACAGGAACAACCAATAAATAATGAAAGGGAATTATATGAAGCAAAAAGACCTAGTTTCAAAAAAAGTAGATCCAGAAAAATTAAAGACAAGCCTGACTCAACTCATAAAAATGAGCGATCCGTTTGAGAAATGGGCAGCGGTCTTAAACGAGATTAAACCAGAACTTTTGGATGCAAAATCAAAAGGAATTTCGATAAGTAGAATTCAGAAAACTTTACAAGAAAGTGGCGCAAAAATCCCTCATGATATTTTAAAAAAATTTTTAAATTAAAATCAAATTTAAAGTGGGTTTTTGATACAAGTCGAACCCACTTTTTATTTACCTAATCCTTAGGGGATGGTGTCACAGTTTTATTTCTTGGATTTTTCTTCAGTTCTGATCTTTTAGAAGGCAGGGTCTATGATTACAATTAAGGTTCAAAGTGTACAAGCAGCCGCAGAGAAATATATGGAAAATCATCTTTCTCAAGGTGAACATAAGAGCGAAGGTGAAGATCAACGTGAATCAGGAAAATCAAATTTAAACGAAGACCTTTCCGAATACTACGCAGAGTTACCCATGAAATGGCATGGGAACCTCGTCTCTCGACTTGGTTTTGATCAAACTAAACCACTGACAAAGGCCCAATTTAAATCTCTTTTAGAAAACAAAAACCCTAATACCGGCAAGAATTTAACAGCCAGAACAATACAAGGGCGCAGACTCTATTTTGATGCCACAACATCCGCTCCAAAATCAGTTTCAATTCTGGCTGTCACAATGAATGACCATCGCCTGATTCAAGCACACGAAGAAGCCACAGCATTCAGTATTATGGAAATCGAAAAATTCGCGCAAACAAGGGTTCGTGTGGACGGTCAACATACCGTAAGAAAAACGGGAAATGTCCTATGCGCTACAGCAACACATACGACCTCAAGAACGAACGATCCACAGCTCCATTCTCATAACCTTTTTTTCAATGTGACTTGGGATCAAGTAGAACAAAAATATAAGGCTCTTGAAGCTTATGAGATTTATGACAAGGCTACTTATTTTTCAGAGATATATCGTCATGTTTTAGCCCAAAAAGTAAAAGAGTTGGGATATCAAATAGAACATAAAAAACACGGTTGGGAAATTAAAGGAGTTTCACCAGAAATCTGTGCTAAGTTTTCAAAAAGATCTTCATTAATTAAGAAGCTGACTCACCAATTTGAACAATCTTTAGGACGAGCACTGACGAACAACGAAAAGTCATTAATTACAGAAAAATCACGTCGAGCAAAGTCTAAAAACTTAACGCTGAAACAAGCCGTAGAACTTCAGCAAAGTGAACTCACTTTGTCTGAAAAACAGTCACTAGAAAGAATTAAAACTCTTTCGCTGATCGAACAGAAAATGAATGAAAACTCTTTTAAATCTATTAAAAAACTATCAACGCAAATAAATAAAGAATTTGAAACAAAGGCCGACGTAGACGCATTTGATTTTGCAATACGACATGTGTTTGAACGTAAATCGACCGTATCCAAACAAGATTTAATAACTGCTGCCATTAAGTCAGATTATGGGAAATTAAATTTACATATTATTGATAAATTAATTGATTCTAATCAGAATTTATTTCGAGGCGAAAATGATTTGATCGGAACTGTACAAGGTCTATCACAAGAATTATATATTTCTGAATTCGTTGAAAAATCAGTAGGTAAGTTTGCTGAAAAGAAAATTCAAAATATATCTGATCTTGCTCAGTTCACAAATGAACAAAAACAAGCTTTCAACGAAATAATTTCATCGCCAGATCAGGTTCATTTTCTTGAGGGCTCAGCGGGCACTGGCAAGAGTTTTCTGCTCAAAGGTGTAAGTGATGCTATTACAGG
Source organism: Bdellovibrionota bacterium (assembly GCA_052034855.1). GTDB lineage: Bacteria > Bdellovibrionota > Bdellovibrionia > Bdellovibrionales > Bdellovibrionaceae > Pseudobdellovibrio. The sequence continues at coordinate 36,117 of JBPOIE010000040.1, forward strand.
AAATAAGATCCCATTATTAGCAACTGCCCCTACAGCATCTGCGGCACTCAGCCTTGAAAGTGACGTTGGAGTCACTGCGCAAACGTTGCAGTCTTTACTCTATAATCATGATCTGTTTAAGGACAAATTAACGAATGGATATTTAATCGTTGATGAAGCTGGTTTTATTTCTTCGGTTCAGATGGATAAACTCTTTAAAATCAGCGAAAAATATAATACTCAAATTTTACTCGTAGGGGACACAAAGCAACATCATGGTGTAGAAGCTGGCGACGCGCTCCGATCACTCAAACTTTATTCAAATATAAGAACCAGCTCACTAAAAACAGTTATTCGCCAAAAAAATATAAATTATAAATCTGCTATTAATGATTTACAAAATATGAATTATAAGGCCGCTTGGGAAAAATTCAATCAAATGGGAGTTGTGCATTCTTTAGATCAATATTTAAAGGATAAGGGCCAAAAAATTTCAGATGATGATCTGAAGTTATCTCTTGATTATGATAAACTAATTAAGTCCTATAAAAGCCATAAAGACCTCGGCGAATCAGTTCTTGTTGTAACTCCAAGCCGATTTGAGGTTCAGACACTGACTCAGAAAATACGATCTCGCTTAGATTTAGACCCTACGACCAGCATTCAAAAAGAAGTCTATAGTTCGATCCGATTCACAGAGGCTGAAAAATCGAGTATAAACTCATACTATGTAAATGATATCGATTCTCAGTATCTGACTTTTCAGCTAAAGTCTGAAAACTTCAAAAAAAATAGTATCTGGAAAGTCATCGAAAAAACTGAAACTGAGCTGATTCTTAAAAATGAAACCACTGAAGAGATAAAGCCTTTTAATCTCTTAAATAAAAGCACCAAATTTGACGTATTAAAAAAACATACTATTGAAATCTGTAAAGGTGATGAGCTTTTAATACAGCAAAATACGAGATCTCAAAAATTGGTCAATGGAGATTTGGTTAAAGTTAAGGACTTTATCAACAGAGAAATTTTATTAGAAGATGGTCGTATTTTAAAACAGGAAAATAAGTTTTTTGATTACGGCTACGTGACAACGTCGTATTCATCACAAGGTAAAACCTGTGACCACGTCATCTTATCTATGACAAATGCCAGTGGCAAAGCGATTTCGGCTGAACAATTTTACGTGTCAGCGACAAGAGGACGCCATAGTCTAGATATCTTTATTGAAAGTGAAGATTATATCCGCTCTCGAATTGAAAGTTTTAACGGAAGAACCTTAAATCGAGAGTTGTTAAATTCCCAACAAAGAAAAATCCTCGCAGAGATACAGGATAAATCACTGGCTCATTTATCCGAAGCCCTGAAAAACTCAAAGTCATTCAAAGAAATGGCACAAAATAAAGAATTTGATCAGTTAAAGGCCAACATTCCATTTGGAGATCAATTTTTGTCTTCGGCGAAAAAACCTTGGATGGATCGTCAACGAGAAGTATTTTTAAAGCTCGTCGATCAATTTAAATTTAAAATTCAAGAATTTCAGAAAAAATCATTTATAGATTTTAACTCTAATGAAAAAGTGAAATCAAAAGGTCTAGATAGTACTAAAAACAGAACCAAAGAATTCGACTTGGATTTATAAATAGATTCATAGTAAGAACTGGCCGAATTTTTACCACCGCTTGCGGTGGCGCGAGCAGGACGCGAGCGAATTCGGCAGTAAATGTCCACAATGGACATTTCATCTATCAATTGGAGGATTTATGTCGACAATTAAAACTCGCTTTAAAAAAATTAGTGATATTGAATATGTTAACAGATTTGTAGATTTGATTAATCAGGAACTTAATAAAAAAAATATCGCCATCTTTACCCTATTCTTTATTTTTATCTTCTTTTTCGGAATTTTAATCTATGCAAAGGCTTCGCAACCAGATTGGATTTCAATATTTTTCTCTATCATTTTAATTTTGTTCGGTTGGGCAATAAAACACATAATTGCTTACCAATACCCAAAAAATAATGAAATTTTGAATCAATTTAGTGATAATGAATTAATAGTAATCAGAGAAATTTTATATTATAAATCAAAAAGTAATATCAATTTTTCAATAATATCAGTATTCGGATATCTCGTACTTGGCGCATTTATTATAAATTCTGGGATTTACAACTTTATTAGTCATCTCTGTTGCAGTAACAATCAAGAGTGGAAAGTTCTATTTGATCTATTTATAAAAAAAAATGAGGCAGATTATATAAGGGACTTTTTTTGGGCTATTATGACGGTCTTTCCATTTCTACTGCAGAAAATGTTTAATTGGAGATATGAATTGGCTTATAAATTCATTGAATCTAAAGATAAAAAATTAAAGTCTTGTTGTTTTAAATTTTAAAAAATACGACAATGAAATAATCTGTCATATTTTTCTCACTTGAGAAAAAGCAGCACACATCTACGCAAATAACTGAACTACTTTAGAACATGACTTGAAGAGTATAATAGAATTATTTTATTTTTTTCTAACTAGATTTTTTTTCAGGCTTAACAAGCTCAAGATACCAAGCTTTAGCAATAGATGTTTTTCCAATGTAAGCTAGTAGAACCAATTTATTAGAATCTTTGTTTAAACCATGTTTAGCTATTTCGGTAGCTACATCCTCACGCTCTAGACTGTTGAGTCTTTCTCTGAAGACAAACCAAAGAGTCTCTGACTCATATACTTTCCCAATTTCTGGAACAGCATTTTTTTCAAGATCTTCAGGGTTTAATGACGGTAGATTCATTTCGTTGAAAACTTTATTATATATTAGTCTGTAGTGCTTAGTCTCTTCATCATAATATAGATCGGCGACATGAGTTTCGCGCACTTTTACTTTTAAATGTGTCGTAAGATTAGAGTTTTCGTAGCTAATTGAATTAAATAAATTTTTAAACGATTCCCACATATTTTACCCACACTATATCATACGGATTTACTAAGTAAACCTAGACCGATCTCTTTTCTAGATCGAAGAATCTGTAATACTAGCTTAGCATGATTTTGGTCAAGTTTTTTAAAGTATCTTTCGATAATTTTAGCCCCCAATTCTGGTGTATAGAGTCGAAATGGTTTCATTAGGGATGTAATATACTTCTCCATAGTTCCATTACTCATTATATACTCCAAGAGGTCAAAGTGGTTAATTTTGACCTCTGTAGGCAGTGAAATTTTTGAAAATTTTTGACTTTTGGCTAAAAAAAATGCTTGCTCAGATGTTTCAAGTAAAAGTCTAGCCAAAGTATCCTGGCTCAAGTCTGAATAAGCATAAGAAGAAACTGTATCATAAATTGGAGCAAATCGGTACTCTGGCTTCCCGCCCTTAGGACTACTGATGAAGCCATAGTTTTCCCAATGTCTGTCTGTGTGACCAATTAGAGCGTCAAAGCCGATCATTTGAAAAAACTTATGCATCATTTTTTCCTTGAACTCGTCATCAAGTATTAGAAATAACAGCTCTATGTTGTGTTCTTTCTGAACTTGCTTACTGCGACCTTTTAACCTGTCTTCGTACTTTAGCTTATTACCAGAATGACGCATTAAAAACTCCCGCATTTCTGTAAGCTCTTCGTCCTTTTTTGGATTCAAAAAACTTTTACAAAGAACACCAATTTTTCCATTACGAATAGCATTGTAATAAGTCACATGATGAATTTGAAGACTGTTACACAACAGACTATTGAAAACCTCATTAAATGTTTCATGTGGGTGTTCAGGGATCTTAAAAAGAAAATTATCATTTGTATTGGGCTCTACAAGTTGTAGTTTTTGCCTAGTACCTTTAGTCTCTAAACCTTTACTATCCCAATTAGAAACATCTAAGAATTTATCATTTCGTAAGTATTTTGAATAATCCACGCTAATAACTTAACATCAAGTCTACACATTACTCAACTTTGCCTTTGTTACTTTTTTCAGACTACGGTCAATTTTAAGGTTATTTAGATAATTCCTTTATTTTAAAGAATTATACAGTACTTATCGACTTATTTCAGATGCGATTGAGTACACAGGATTCAAGTCTCCCATATCTTTGGAATCGATTTTACCGAGGTCAAATACGAATAACTACTTAGGTTTTGCAAGGTAGTCCCCAACGGACTCTTTCGGTCGAATATCTAAATATTTGCCAGTGGTTGAAATCGATTCATGCCCAAGTGACCTCTGAACAACATGAATCGGAGCGCCCTTTTCAATCGCGTGAGTTGCACTCGTGTGACGTAACCAATGAGGCGACGGAGACACAGAAAGTTTCGCTCTTCGAGCCACCGTTTTTATCATCCGCCAAATTTGACTCACCGATATATGATCATGCTCCAGTAAACTATTTCGAGTTATAAACAAATAGTCCCCGTCCGACAGTTCTGATATCCAACTATAGAATTCTTGAGCTAACCAATCTGGAATATGAATGGATCGAACCTTCTTACGCTTGCCTTCAACGATTAAAATACAACCGGATTCATTTCTCTGAAAAGACTTCGTTGTTAATTTTGCAAGCTCATCAATTCGGATTCCCGTGTAATAGAAAAGTTTAATAATAAGTTCGTTTTGCTTATTTTTAGAATACAAAATCATTCTTTGAACTTGTTCTTCGGATAATATTTTTGAAGAGATTCTTTCAGGCACACGAATACTTTGAAGAGCAAGCGTTGGATTAAATGTTAAATGTCCAGATTTACAAGCAAATGCAAAAAGAGACGAAATCGCATTTTTATACGTATTCTTAGTAGAGTCAGAAGTTTTAAGTAATTTTATGAACACAGCAACGTGAGTAACATTTACAGTTTTTAAATTTAAATTCGGATAAAATTTAAAGAATTCTATTATTACCCGTCTGTAATATTTTTGAGTCTTTGGAGATTTTTGAAAAATCCATGAAGCGATTAACCCCATGTCTTCTCGAATATTTGTTAACTCGATTAGGTTAGACATTTTATTTAAACACTACGACTTCCATCATAAATTCGGTCCTACAAATCTCATCAATATATAAAGAAAAATGATCCCGCAAATAAATGTGATAACTTTTAACTTCACAATTCTGTTAAGTTCTTTCGAAAAACCTTCGTACGATTTTAGTTCTGACGTTGTCGGATCAACTTTATTAAAAATCATGTCATGGTCGTGTTTATAATAGGCCGTAATCTTGTTGTCAGGGTTAACTTCAAAGTCTCCCCTGACCTTTATGCTATCTGCACGTAGTTTGATTTTTGAAAAAACACTGTCTTTATGATGTTCGATATCTCGAGTGACTGATTTTGCTAGAAGTTTTAAATCCCCATAAACCGTATCTTGGCGAGTTTCGGGTAATTTTTCGTCAGCTTCTTTTTCACGAGGAGCTACTATCTTTGGCTGATAACTGGACTCTTCAGTAATCCAAAGATTTGCACCTGTGCCATCTTTTTCTGTAACAATTCCATCACTTAAAAAAGTAATCGTTGGATAGAGATTCGATTTATCAAGACCAAAACCCATTTTAAAACCAATGACGTCATTTGATGTTATTTTAACAGTCGTGGGTTTATTTAAATAAATACTAAAAATATCGAACAAAGACATAGTTCTCTCCAGATAATGATCTATTTTTTCGATTATTTTGAATAAACGCAAGAATATGACAATAATCTCGCGTAAAATCTAGACCACTAAAACCTTGCCAAATCTGTCAGATTTGTCAGGATTAGGGGGTGACTAAAAAGCCCAGTTCAATTTTAGAATATCCCATAGTGGCCCGTAAGGTGCTGAATGACTTAGTGATTTCTCTTCCCGATATTGGTATTTGGGTGCAAATCCCTCTACCTGAAAAGAAGTCTATCAACGGCGTGATTCAACAAGGGCTGCCAGAAGAATTTCTTCAGCAGATGGCAGTTGCGTTCAAAAATACTTGGCTCAAAGGTCACAAACATATCACAGAAAAGAAATGGGTCCCTGACGCCTCAAGCTTCAAGGATTCAACCAAAAAGGCGCAAAAGGATCTCACCGTTATGGGGTTTGTTAATAAGGTCAAACCATACATGAGTATCTGCGACAACACCGTTCGTCGCGAAATTAAACGTGGCATGATTAAGTGTTATACGACGGCAGGCGGACATCGAAGAATACCAGAATCGGAAGTTGAAAGGTACGTTCGGAATTCCGAAAACTTGTCCAAAGTTAGCGCCAGCAAAACTGGAATGGATCTATAATCCGTAACACTCGCACACCCGTTAAATCCAAAGTCTCCACCAATCCCCAACCCCTAGTACTCAAATCGTTATTTTCTTTTGCGATTCAATCACCTCGTTTTCGCAGGCCTTTTTCGTCGCCCCACCTGGATTCATTACCCGGTAAAAAATCATTATGTTACACTATATCATCCCGAGTTCTGGACCTTGATCTCAGCACGAAACATTGGGGATTTTCACTTTAAACCTCTTCTTCCAGCACCTCTTTTCACAACTCAATAAATGTTCCACGTCGACCAAGTAGAGTAGCTTTAGGGCAATGAACTGCGGACTGATAGTATGAGTTTAGGGTAATCAGATTCGAACTCACTGAGCATAGGCGATTAATTTTGATTGTATTTGTTTAGGGTAATGACGAAGGCATTTGCTTGACATAGATCTGTTCTGACTTAAATTCATAGACTAACTTTAGGGCAATGAGAATCTCTTTGGTTCATACAACTTTAGTGTTATGAGGACCCTATAACCGACAATGTTTTAATAATTTAGGCTTAGATAGCTACAGTTTATTACCCTACCAGATCTATCTCTAATCGCTTTTATTAGTTATTGAGCCACATTTCTGGTTACATTCGGGCAATGGAATTTTCATTTTATTTTTGGTAATTTAATGCTTAAGGTCAAAAAATATTTTTTAGGTAGTATTTGTTTAGGGTTATATTACCCTACTAATCAATAAGTTTGCTTGGTGTTACTTTCGGGTAATGACATTACTATTCAAATTTAACGGTAGAACTTCTTTCGGGTAATCACCGGAAAAACAGGAACATGAATTTGCGTGTAACTTTCGGGTTATAAAATAAAATTTAGACATTGCCGAACGTAGTATTGCTTTAGGGCAATGAGCTGAATGTTCCACGCTAGAATTTGCTCGTATCTATATATTATTTGTTTTTTTGGATAATTAATATCTCTTGAACCCTGATATTAATTAGTTGACACGATGTAAGCCTCTAGGCCTAAAATTAGGTGTGAACACTAACTAAGGACAATATGGATTTAGTAAATGAACCAATTAAGAGCAATCAAGAAAATATAGAGATCTCGAAAGAGACTTATATTGATAGCAACTATATAAAGCCAGTTAAACGATCACTGATCGAAAAGTTTTGTCACACAAGTCACACTACAATTTCGAGACTCGAGAGTGAAAAGTTCATATCGTCGGGGATCAAGCAAAAACATGGCGCCACTGAATACATAACATATCCTGTTTCTGATATCCCAAAAATTTACCAAAAAACTAATCAGAATTTTCGTAAACGGGGAGAAGCAGAGGTTATAGCTGTTTGGTCGCAAAAGGGCGGTGCTGGAAAAAGCTCAACAACACAGCACCTTGCTTCTACACTAGCGCTGATTGGAAAAGTTCTGGTTATTGATATCGATTCTCAGGGAGATGCCACAGCGATGCTTGGCGCTTCTATTAAACACACTGATGTAGCTCGACCTGATGCTGAAGATGAACCAACTATCATGAGATTAATTGATTGGCAGGACGAATCTAATGAAGTCGAAATAGAGTACTCTCCACTTCCATTTGAAAAAGTGGTTAAAAAAGTAACGCCTAACTTACATGTCATTCCTGCTGATTCATCACTTGGCGAAATAAACTATTCAATTAATCGACTTCCACTTAAAGACAAAGTTTCACCAACAGGAGAAAGACGTGCTGGCGCATTGTTTTTGTTAGATGATGTTGTTCAATCTCAGAAACATAACTACGACTATATTATTTTCGATACGCCTCCTTCGATTGAGGCTATAGTTATTAACTGTCTGATTGCCGCTAACAGAATTATTATCCCGCTGGAATTATCTGCAATCAGTTTAAAGGTAATGTCTAGAAATGAAGATTTTCTGGAAAAGCTAAAAGTTATGCATCCTGCGTTTCAGTGGGACAAAATTTTGATCGTTCCTAATAAATTTCGTAAAGAAAATATTAAAATTAAAGCTCTTTCGATGCTTCAAGATATATATCAAGGAAGAACTGATATGGTTTTATCCCAAGTTGTTTTGCCTAATTCTACAGTGGTCGATAAGTCCCAGGACATGATTGAGCCAATGTATGCGATGGCAAGTAATTTTGGAAAAGAATATAAAGCCACTCAAGATTCAGCACGAGAATTTACGGATCTTTACTGGATTTTATGTCACGAGATCTTGGATGAGAAATTAAATCATTTAATTTATGCAAATTCAGATAGCGAAGCGGAAGGGTAGTCATTGGGTTTACTTGAGGACGAAGTCAAAAAACTAAAACAGAAGGCCATCGCAAAAGGTGATTCTGCTCAGCCAAAGAAAAAAATTTCTATGGCAGGTCTTGGCGCGTTCAAGGGCATCAATAATTACAATAAGGCAATTGAGCAGGCTGTCGTTAATAAGCCAGTGGCAGTTGAGGTACCTTCGCTAGTGTTATCTCCTGAGAAGACGTTAGTCACTGCTGTTGTGATAGCTGAAGAAGTGTCGATCCCAATACCAGAAGTTAAATTTCATAACCCTACCGAGATTAAAGTAAATCCATTACCCGAAGTAGCCTCTACTGTAGAACCCAACGTGATCGCCGTTAGCCCTAAAGTTACCCTAAAGCAACCCGAACAAAACAGTACTCAATTTCCCATTGCCAGAAAGCTACAAGAAACTAAGTCTAAAGTAACCAGACCTATAGCCCCACCATTTTTGCGCCAAGAATCTTCTATCAAAAAAACAGTTACACAAATCACCCAAAGAGGAATCTTGGGGAATTTTACAGGTAGTCATCTCGCTATTTTGAATTTTATATTTAATGAGTGTCTTCGTAGCGGATCATTAACTACGACTGAAATAAGAACTGATTATTTACTAAGTCAGACGGGAATAAAAATTAAGACCATAGAAAAAGCGCTACCCATTCTTGTTTCAGCTGGCCACATATCGATTCCAGTCAGCAGGCGCGGCAACATGGGGTATCGTGTTTTTACTTTAAGTGAGAGCGTTTACACATTGTTTTTAAATGAGCGAGAAAAAAGTTTTTCTACGAACCATAACCCTACTCATTACCCGATTTCAGCTCCTAGTAAGGAAGTAAGTATTAATTTAAATAATCTAACTAACTATACTAGAGAAGTTCATAACCCTACTGAAATTAAAAACTTCAACTTTAACGAATTAGATTTTGCGACAGTATCACCACTAAGACCAATGCAGGTAAATTCTAGCATTAGAAAATTAGCACAGGAAAGACTTCAGCTCGAGGAGATGCAAACATTCATCGATAAATTTATGATTTGGGTTGGTACTCAAAAAAATGTAAACAGCATTCTTGGTTTATTTTGTTCGAAGATTAAAGAATTCGCCGAAGAGGGAGATTCTCCAGTTCTTTCGGTTCAAACCGAGGCTGAGAGACAACTTGAGATTGAGTTAGCACAACGGGCTGAAAAGATCCGAATGGAAAACGATCTGGTTATTAAACATAAACTCGAGCAGAAAAAAATTGAAGATGATGCCAAGTTTAACCTCTGGTTGAATCAACTTACTAATGAAGAGAAATTATCCTTTGTTCAGGAAAATACTTACATGAAGTCGGGTAGTGCGGCTCATACGGCGTTACTTAAAGATTATTTCATGACTAATATAGTATGTTAAGTCACATATTGAATGAAGGAAAACATGTTTGATTTCTACGAAACATTTTTTAGTCTCGATTTATATGCTCCGACTATCAATTTACAATCTATGCACTGGGTAAAATACAATCCAAGAAAAGATATTCAGCGATGGGGGGCAAGTTTGACATCTTTAAGTGGATCAACAGCGGGTATTCCTGATCTTGATAGTCTTTATGAGTATAATAAAGAAAACGGAACAAATTACTCAGAAGTTGATTTTAAGATCCCCACTTCACAATTCACACCGTTTGCTTTTTTATCAGAAAAATTTGACTTAGGGCGCAGTCATATTATTCGCCTTGGTGTAGGTGGTTTTTTTCCTTATCATCGAGATTTTGATAGTAAAACTTTTCGATTAATTTATACGATCAAAGGTTGTTCAGAAAACAATTTGATTTGGATTCAGAACAATCAAGTTCTTAAGCTGACAGACAATCACTGGTACTATATTAATACAAAAATGATTCATTCCGTTTTTTCATTTTTTGGTTCAGAGTTTGCAGTATTTAATGTTATTCTTAATGAAAAATCAAAGGACTCATTAGTGAGGATGATGAGTATTAAATAGGAGCAAGCCTCATATTTAATACTGGATTCTAAATCAAAATTTTGACCTAAATTTATATAATTAAGTTATTTAATACAGTCAACAAATCACCTTCGATAGGTTTAAAGAAATGATACGCAATTTTCTGTTTTACGTAGTTTATAGTGTAATCCTCTTCAGGATAACTGAGCATCTTAAATACCTCAGAGCATCTTTTTTGTAAAGCGCATGAAGAGGAAGATAGAATTCTTCTCTGGAATCGCTTTGATAGATTAAAATTATTTTCATTATAAGTAATTATAAATCCATCATATTTTTTCGCATATTGAAACTGTTCATATAATACAATTCCGCTATAAACAGGACGTAAAAAACTTTGAGTTGAAAATAACCTTCGCGAGGCAAACACAATATTGCTTTTGATTTGAAGTCCTGAAAAATATATGATCTCGCCCTTTTTAAGCAAGAGGTAAACCTCGTGAAAAGAGCTGTTCAGCAACATCCGTGACAGGCTACTATCTGGACAGTCTGGGTGATCATAATCAAATCTATAGTTCTGATCTAGCCCACGGAGCCTATTTGAATTCTTCGCCAACAAAGCCGATGCCTGTATCATTTTGAACCATTTTCCATTGAAATCTGAGTACTCTTTTGAGTTCAATCTAATTAACTCAAATTCTCCATTTTCAAAAAAACTAGTTTTCAAACTTTTAACCTCTATTGCTTTACAAGTATGCTTTTTTTCTAGTATAATAACATCTAATGGACAGGAAACAATTTTTAAGATTTATTTCATTAATACCAATATTGTCTAGCACGAGCCATTTTTTAGCTTCATCTCGAGGGGCTACTCTTACTGTCAAAACTTTGTTTCCACCTGGTGGTAGCCCTGAACAATTTCAGAGGGATCAAAATTTATGGTACAAGGATAATTTTATAAGTAACCTCATTCAGGACTTTAAAAATCAAGGATTTATAAATAAACAATTTTCAGAATCAAACCCTTCCTATTTCATCTCAAAAATTGAATTTAAAGATGTTAATGCCATTAATACATTTTTAAATGAAACATTGAATTCAGATAAAGTTGATAAAAATGTTCGAAGTAAACTCGGCTATGAACTTAAAATTTCAATTTCCTGAATTTCTATTTCATTCATTAGGCGAAGAGGACTGGCACAACAATTCTATACCAATTTACAATCTTGGTTACTTTGATGTTAGTCCAAGGCCGAATGCAAAAAAAGACAATCTTATAAATCACGAAGTTAAGCCTCATGTTTTGCTTTACAATTCCAAATGCTCTTCTTTAAAGTCACATGAAAAAATTCCACTTTTTAATGAAATTTTTAAAGACTCTGACTGTCATGAAAGATTTAGTTCTATTTTTTCTCAAATTGACGACTTCGTTTCCTCGCAAGTTGTAGATGTTCAGAATTGCTTTTTAATTTTTGCAAACAACAAATGCGGTGGAGAGAGAGGCATGAAGCATCTTCATCCCAAACTTCAAAATAATGGATGTCTTGTCTGGAGCTTTTGTATTCCATTTTATAAAACAAAGTTTACCAGAACTACCCATGGATTTTTCCACAGCGATCAGAAGAACGAAATAAAAAAAAGAATGTACTTAGATTATAAATACATTGAAAATTTCCCCTTCAACTATTCTAAAATCGAAGTCGACCCTAGCCAAATAAACTCATTTATTTTCAATGCTTCACATGTCCCTCATTATATTAATTACACTGAGGATTTATATGTTTGGCTGGTTTATGAGGCTGTTACTTTTAAACAGTCGGATTTAAATACAATTGATATGGAAATTATAAAAACACCTATTAATTATAAATAATACTGTTTTTTAGCAGCAAAATCCAGTAAAGTTGTAACTTACGATTTTTTTAAACTACACTGAGTAAATGTTGGTGCTCTTCCATTATCACGTGCGTCCAGGTACTGACTTTGGCAATCATTGAACTTGAATAATCAACAAATGTAAACGTTGTTCCAACAAGACCAGCTTTTTCGAGAGCCGCTGTTATAGTATTGAAAATCTGAGTTAGGTTTTCAGTCCCAAAACGATGATCCTGTAGCTTTCCAAAATAAGCATGAACGGGAGTATCTTCGTCGATCTTTTGCAGACAAAACCAGCAC
>JBPOIE010000087.1:0-51524 GCA_052034855.1 Bdellovibrionota bacterium
TCTGAAAAAAAGGCGCTCAAGTGTTTGCAGTCCGAAAACACAAATCTCTACTGCAAGTGGCAATATTTAAAGTACTTAAGTTATAAAAACGATCCTCAATTCCAAGCTGAAGCCATTCAATTTAAAAAAGAGACCGAAAATCTGCCTGTCTTTGGCCTTTTAGCAAGAACTCTCAACGACGATGAGGACCCAAAACCAATGGCCTCCGAGGGATATGAAAAGACTTTTCCGATCCTGCATATTGTTTTTGAGTTTGAACGCTCACTCCAAGTTAAAAACTACTCACTATCAAAGGACCTACTTCAAAGCCTTGGTTCGGCCGCAAGCGACTATCCAGATTTGACGATTATGCGTGCCCAGCTCGCAAAACTTTCTGTCGAGACTTCTGAAGAGGAAAAGTCCGATTCTTTATACAAAATTTATAAAAAAAAGTGTGCGACGCTCTCGCCTGAGCTGACACGAAAATATTACTATGATATAAACTTATGCCATAGGGGACTTTAAAATGTCTAAGTTTTTCATTAGTATAATTTTCTTACTTTCATTAGGCTGCGGAATTAAAGGCAAACCATTACCGCCAATCTCAACAACATCTCAAGAAGCAGAATCCGTACAAAAAGAAAAAAAGAAATGAACATATCCACAACCTTGATTTCAGGGGCCGGCAATACATTTCATGTTATTTGGAAGTCTTCAGTCGTAGACATCAAAGAACAGCAGCGTATCGCAGAAATGATTTGTAAAAATACGCCGGCAGATGGTTTGATTTTTTTAAATCAGACGCAAGATCATTACAATTGGGATTTTTATAATAACGATGGTTCTGTGGCAGAAATGTGCGGGAATGCCACACGCTGCGTAGGTTTCTATATAAAAAATAAACTCTCGAATCTATTAAATATATATCAATTAAACACGATCGCCGGACAAATTCAAATAACCGCTCTGTCCTCAGAAAAATTTCAGATTCAAATGACAAAAATTTTGGAACTTGAAAGTAAATCTTATTTTTACTGCGACACAGGGGTTCCGCATATTGTTGTTCCAATTGATGACTTTGAAAACTACCGAAATTATTTTTCGATGTGTAAAGATCTGCGATTTCATCCAGAGTTTGCACCGCGCGGAACAAATGTGACTTTAATCTGTCAGGCAGATCATCAACAAACAATTAAAGCTGTGAGTTACGAGCGCGGTGTTGAAAACTTTACTGCGGCTTGTGGTACAGGTGCAGCTGCCGCTGCATTTTACAATCTGAAAAAAAATGGACAATTTTTAACAACAGTTCAAATGCCCGGCGGCGATTTATTATTTAACTTAAAAGATACAAATCAACCCATTATGGTGGGGCCAGCAATTTTATTAGGAGAATATTCGTATGACGTCTAAATTTACAGGTGTTATCAGTGCTTTAATAACGCCCTTTCACAATGTCAATGGTCGCAGTGAAGTTGATGTAACCTCTTTAAAAAATCTTGTTCAGTATCAACTTAAAAACGGAATTAACGGATTTGTTGTCAACGGTACCACGGCAGAAAGCCCAACACTGACAAAAACTGAAGTTCAACAGATTTTCTCAATTGTCCGAGAACTTGTTGGTCCAAGCTTTCCGCTCATTCTGGGCACGGGCTCAAACAGTACTGAAAAAACAATTGAAGATACAAAAATGGCTCAGCAAATAGGTGCCAATGCAGCATTAGTCGTTGTTCCTTATTACAACAAGCCTCCACAGCGAGGATTGATTCAACACTTCACGGCTGTTGCTGAGTGTTCAACTATACCGATTATTTTGTACAACGTACCTGGGCGAACAATCACGAGTATGTCCGTTGATACAATTGTAGAGCTCTCAGAATGTAAAAATATTATTGGGATCAAAGAAGCCAGCGGAGATTTAAAATTTGATCAAGAGTTGAAATCAAAACTCAAAGACGACTTTATCTTTTTATCTGGCGACGATGGCACGTATATTGATTTTTTAAAGCTTGGTGGACATGGAATTATTTCTGTGATGTCGAATATTATTACTGAAAAATGTGTTGAGTGGACTCGGTTAGTTCGCTCAGGTCACGTCTCTGATGCTGAAGCTTCATTTGCTCAATATAAAGATTTAATTAATTCCATGTATGTCGAGGCAAACCCAATTCCACTGAAATGGATGTTAGCGCAGAAAAAAATTATCGCGTCCGCTGAGCTTAGACTGCCATTGTGCGAACTCGATTCTAAATTTCATGCAGAACTCACAACTCTTATGAAAAAAACAAGTGTGATGTAAAATGAAAAAAATAAACTTAGGTCTGATCGGCGCATCAGGTAAAATGGGAACAGCGATTCGTGATTGCTTAAAGGGATCTCAGTTTATTCCTTTAGTTGCTATTAGCTCAAAAGAATGTCCTGATTTTAAATATAGATTTGAAAAAACATGTGACATTCCAAAAGCTATTACAAAAAAAGTTGATGTTTGGATTGAATTTTCATCGATTGAAACGCTTCTCAATTTTTTAAAAGAATCAAAAAGTGAAAAAATTAAAATTGTCTCTGGTACAACAGGTTTATCCAGTGCAGAATTTAAAAAACTAAAATCTTTCTCGAAGAAATCAGCTTTATTTTGGTCTTCAAATATGAGCCCAGGATTGTGGGCCCTGCGCCAAGCGTTGAAAGCTTTTTCACAAATTTCAGACTTTCAATTTTCAATCGAAGAAACACACCACTTGCAGAAAAAAGACAACCCTAGCGGGACAGCCATCACGCTTCAAAAAGATTTAGAAAAGATTTTACATAAAAAACTGAAAACTCCCGTAGGACATCGTTTAGAAAATGTGTTTGGTGTGCACAAAATTACAGCCCAATCACAAAGTGAAGTCATTACCGTTGAGCACACGGCTTTAAATCGTACTGTTTTTGCACAAGGTGCATTAAAAGCTGCTGCTTTCCTTGTTAAAAAGAAACAAGGCTTTTATTCTATGGAAGATTTGAATTCAAAATAAATTTAATGTTTTATTAACAAAACAGTTAAGGAAATCTTATGAAATTTTTTATTGATACCGCAGACGTTCAAGAAATTAAAATGGCTATTGATCGCGGCTGGGTTGATGGGGTTACTACAAATCCATCATTAATTGCAAAATCCGGACGCGTTTTTCATGATGTGATCAAAGAAATTTGTCAATTAACGACAGGACCCGTTTCCGCTGAAGTGATTGCCTTAGATTCTGCGGGAATGATTGCAGAAGGAATCGAATTATCAAAAATTGCACCCAATGTCGTTGTTAAAGTTCCTATGTGCGAAGATGGCATGGTTGCTGTTAAAAAATTTTCTAGTCTCGGAATCAAAACGAATGTCACATTAGTTTTTTCTGTCACACAGGCGCTTTTGGCTGCTAAGGCCGGCGCCACTATGGTTTCCCCATTTGTTGGACGTTTAGACGATATTGGCACAGACGGTATGACCTTGATTGCTGATATCGTTCAGATGTATCAGAATTATGATTTCAAATCAGAAGTCCTAGTGGCTTCAGTTCGCAGCCCTATGCATATTCAACAAGCTGCCCTGATTGGTGCCGACATTGCAACTATCCCTTTCAAAGTGATGCAACAAATGACCGGACACCCTTTAACAACAAAAGGTATTGAAATGTTTTTATCTGATTGGAAAAAAACACAAACTAAATAAAAATATTAAATAGATGAAATTCGCAGTTTTCCT
This sequence comes from Bdellovibrionota bacterium, assembly GCA_052034855.1. Classification (GTDB taxonomy): domain Bacteria; phylum Bdellovibrionota; class Bdellovibrionia; order Bdellovibrionales; family Bdellovibrionaceae; genus Pseudobdellovibrio. Next base: position 3,707 of record JBPOIE010000087.1, read on the forward strand.
ATTCTATTTTTTGATTATGCTTGGCGGTTTAGGCTGCCAAACTCCTGGGTACTATATTTCGGACTCGACCTTAGTCATTCCAGAAACGCGAAAAGCTGTAACAGCCGTGATTGGTAAACCTCAATTGGTGAGTCTCAATGGTCGAGAACTTATTTCTGAATATCACGATACAAAATTTAAAATGATTGCACCCGAAGACCAGCCCAACGTCCGCTATGTGACCAAAGTTATTATCCTTGGAGCTCGTAGGCCCTATGAAATCAATATCCAAGTCATGCGACAAGAGTTTGAAGCTGAAACTCGAACCTATATTGACACTGAGCTGGACGAAGGTCTCACAGAAAAACGCGCCAAAGAAATTAAAAAAGCACTTAACTATAGTCTCGAAAAACAACAGAGATTTGACGGCGACAACCCTTTCTAAGTATTCTAAAGACCAATGGTTTATCTACTGGCTCTGATTATTCCAATGACCCTTCTTTATTCACCGAAAGTTGAAAAATCGGGATCAGTTTTTTTTGCGAAACCATTAACAATCACACAAGAGCGAAAATCTCCGGCCTATGATTTGTACAGACAATCACAAAAAATCATTCAGCCAGCTACGCTTGCAAAAATAAATCTGACGGAATCAAAACCAACGATTAACTTAAATTCAGTTGAGCGCTTAACTGAAAATCCTATCTATAAAACTGCTGAGCTTGTGATTGATCAAAGTGAACTTTTAGTCCAAACAGAACAGGCACTCCACACGATTGCAACTCAACAGCAAGATTCTTCTTTATTTTCAAATCTATCTTTATCTCATAATTCTGAACCACAGTTTTCTGGTCAGCAGCCACAGAGCCAAGCTCAAGCTGCAACTATCCGAGGAAATTTCGAATTATCCGAGGGTGTTGGAATCGTCGATCACATCGTTAGCCTTCGTCGTGTTTTTGAAGGTCAGTCGATAGAACTTGGCGAAGTGGATCTAAAAGCGGGCATGTACCAAATTCTTGTTGGTTCTTTCGAGGGCGAATTAGTCGCCGAAATTAAAGACCGCGCAGGGATGATTATCGGAGAAGATCGCCAAAAAATTCTGGGTCTTAAGCGTGCTGGTTTGTTTTTCTCTGGCCCGCTCTTAAAAGTGGGCCAACCGACAACTGTCGGATTAAATCTGAGAAATGTTGATGATCGAAAATTACGCGAGCCTGATTTAACGGCCTCTTTATATTCTGGAAATTTTTCGCTAAAAAAAACAACTGATACCTATCCGAATGTCGCGAGTCTTTCGTCAACTCTAGCTCTTATTTCAGATAAAACTGGAAAATCAGCAACAACATTGAGTTTTCGAACAGCTAAGGATAATTCTGAAACACTGTTGTTTTCACAAAAATGGGTCGATGGCTTGAAGACATATTTATCTGAAAAGCTTCAAATCCAATATCAGTCAAATTCTGGATTTATCATCGGACGCATTTTACAAGATGGAAAACCAGTCGCGGGTGCACAAGTGGTTGTGGAAAATCAACCTGGCCTTGAACCTTATTATTTAGATCAATTTTTAATTCCCCAAACTGAACAATCAGCAACAAGTTCAAACGGTTTTTTTATCATTCCCGGGATTAACTCCGGCAGATACAATATTGCTGCATTTATTAAAGACCGTCCAATTGGCAGCCAAATTTACTTTGCAGATGAAAATATTGTTTCCTACCAAGAAATTTTATCTACGATAAAGGCTCAATCTATTGTTGTCCGTGCATTTGATGGTTTCACTGGTGATGAAATGGATGCTGATCTGATTTTACCTGGACATGAAGATATTTTTTCTGTCGTTGATGGAGTCGGCAGATACAGAACAACAGCTGTTGCTGGGCTACAAGAAATTCAAGTTCGTCCTGCGCACTCGGCATACACACCTTATGTTTACTTACAAAATGCAAAAAAAGACCATGTCCACTTACCATTAATTCAAGATGCCTACTTAGATCAAATCAGAATTCAAAAACAGATTCCTCAGTTACCGGAATCATCGACATTTATTGGATTTGCGCCGGCTGGGCAATTTGACTTACACCTGACTGTCGAAAATTTTGATCAAAGACAGATTGTCTATTTTGATGCTCAAGGAGCTCCAACTTCATCACCAGCAAAGGGTGGTGGATTTATTATATATAATTTGCCAGAAGGACTTCAGGAAATTATTTTACAAGATCAAAAGAATGATAAAACTTTCTCGCAGGTGCTTTATGCTGAACCCGCAAAAAGTTATGTCGCTCATTTTGTCGAGTAGTATTGAGTCACAATTTCTTTAAAAATATTTCCTCGCTCTTCGAAATTTTTAAACTCATCTAAGCTTGTGCCACCGGGACTCAACAAAACAACATCTGAAGATCTGGCCTGTTGAAATATGTATGACAAACCTTCAGATAGTTTATTAAAAATATTTCCCTCTAGTTGAGACTTGTCGTGAGCAATTTGTCCACATTGTCCAAAAAACACAATTTCTATATTTTTATGAGCACTAAGTTCGTGAAGCTGTTCCCATGGCAAATTTTTATCTTTTCCACCAAGTAACAAAAAAAGCCTGTTTTCATTTTTTGTCTTTTCAAGCGCTGCACCAACAGCAACAAGAACTGAATCCATCGCCGTAGCTTTGCTATCATTAATAAATAAAATACCTTTGAATTCGCCGACAGTTTCCAGTCGGTGAGCCAGACCGCGGAACTCTTGCATAGCCTGAAATGATTTTGCAGGCCATCCACATTTTTCAGCTAATGTCGCTGCGACAAAATAATTTTCTAAGTTATGTTTTCCGATCAAATTAATCTTCTGGCTCTTCATTATTGTTGCTTCAGTTTGACCTGGAATTTGATTTTTGTACTTCATCAAATCGTCAGAGGCTGAATTCAAAACACAAAGATCTGTTGTCATTTGGCCGATGTGACATTTTGTTAAATAATACTGATCAAGCGAATCATATCTTTCCAAATGATTTGCAGATAAGTATGTAATTGCTGAAAATTTTAAATTTAAATGAGCGCAGTTTTCCAATTGGTAACTTGAAAGTTCAAGAATAACATATCGAGCCTTGGGTTTGTTTTCCAAAATTGAAATTGCATACTCACAAAAAGGAGTACCTAAGTTACCACCAACAAAAGCATTTGGATCTTTTGAAATTGCACCAGCGCCAAGCATGCTCGTCACGGTGCTTTTACCAACAGAGCCCGTAATGCCAATAACAACTTCATTTGTTAAAACAGTACTGGCCAAGTTAATTTCAGAAGTTATTTGCCAACCCCGCTTTTTAAGATTTTGAATGTGAGCGGATTGCAAAGGAACTCCAGGCGAAACAACTAAGGTTCCAACAGTTAAATTCTGAACTTGTTCCCAAGATTTAAGTTGCGATTCAGCTTTTTCATCAAATGTAAAAACATCTGTTTTCAAAAATCCCGCTGTTATTAAAAATCGCTCTGCTGCAAGACCACTTTTACCTAGACCTACGACAACGATTGGCGTTTTGATTTTTTGCTTCAAATTCAAAATTTTCATACTGTACAAAATAATTGAATTCACTCACAATGTCATTGTGAGTTTACATCAGAATTTTCATACTGCGATTATCAGCGATTTGCATTTAAGCGATGCAGAACCGTCGCGTCCTAAATACAAAGTTCGCAACAAATTGTGGAAAAAGTTTAAAACGAAGGATTTCTTTATTGATCAAGCCCTCGTTGAATTTTTAGATGAAATTCAGCAAAGAGCAAACCACACCCCGATAGAACTGGTTTTAAATGGTGATATTTTTGATTTCGATAGTGTTATGGCGTTACCTGAGAATCCCATATTTAAACTGCACTGGATAGAAACTCGTCGAGGTCTTTTTCCTAAAGAAGAACGATCCCTTTTTAAGGTTTCGGTTATCATCGAAGAGCACGCTGTTTTTATGGATGCTCTTAAAAAGTTTATCGAACGTGGGAATTCATTAGTGATCATTCCAGGTAATCATGATGTTGAGTTCCACTTCGAAAAAGTACAAAAAAAATTCATAGATTCTTTAGATTTGAACCTCATGGATCAAAAACGGGTTCGTTTTGTTCATTGGTTTTACATCAGTAATAATGACACCTTAATCGAACATGGACATCAACAAGATCCGTACTGTCTTTGTGAAAATCCACTCAATCCATTTTTAATCGACTATAACGAACTAACGATTCGACTGCCTTTCGGAAATGTCGCCTGCCGATATATTATGAATGGTATGGGTTTGTTTAATCCGCATGTCGAAACCAATTACATTATGTCTCTCTCAGAGTACTTACAATTTTTTTTCAAATACCTTATGCGAACTCAGCCGTTAATTATTTGGACTTGGCTTTGGGGCTCGGTGGCGACTCTATTCCATGTAACTCGTGATCGATTTTCAGAAACATTCAAACCTAAAAACGGCATGGAAAATATTGTGAACTCGGCAGCACAGAAATCGAATACTTCTCCGCGTGTAGTACGAGAACTGCAAGAACTTTTTGCGACTCCCGCTGTGCAAAATCCACTTTTAATCGCTAAAGAACTTTGGTTGGACCGCTTATTTTTATTTACATCGGGCCTCATTTTCACTTTTGGCGTGGTGTATTTCTTGAAACATATTTTTGATATTTCTTTGTCGTGGATTTTTGTTCCAGTTCTGCTGACAATGCCATTTTTTATATTCTATGCACGATCAGTCACTTCCCTAGTCTCAACTTACAAAGAGCCTGACGAAAATCTCTTTTCAAAACAAGCCTCTGTGACCGGAGTGAATCGTATTGTTTATGGACACACTCATTTGCCACGACATGAATTCTACGGATCGATAGAACATTTAAATTCAGGCTCTTGGTCGCCTGGTTTTACAGATGTGAATTGCACCGAATCTGTCGAGCGGAATAATTACATTTGGATTTCGCCAAGTTCCGAAAATGAAGGCCTACGTAAAGCGGAACTCTGCCAATTTATATCTTCGGCTAAAAAGAATTTTGAAGCTAAAAGTTAGCTAGTCGCATCATAAGTGAATCAAAAAAGGGTTTCTGTTTGTCAATAACTACACGCTATGTAAGCATTTTTAAGTACACCAAAATATTATTGGAGGATTAATGGAAGCTGATATCTTAGTTGTAACAAGTAAAGTTAAAAAGTTTATTAAAGAAAAAGGCGAAATGAACACATCAGCTGAAACTATCGACGTGTTATCTAAAGCCGTTGAGCGTTTATGTGCTAAGGGCATCGAATCTGCAAAAGCAGATGGCCGCAAAACAGTTATGGCCCGCGATATTATTATCGACCATATCTAGATTAAATATATTGAATTTATTCAATCATTTTTAAAAGCTCATCCCAAGAGATCATTTTGACATCGAGGGATTGAGCTTTTTCTGCTTTTGACCCTGGATCGTCTCCAACAACCAGATAAGACAATTTCGACGAAACTGACGACAGTAATTTACCACCGTTTTTTTCAATCACTTCATGTGCGACATCTCGCTTAACGGGCAGAGTTCCTGTCACCAAAAAGCTTAAACCCGAAAACTTGCCTGACGAATTTCTGGTTGGGGCCTCGAAAACAAAACCACATTTTAATAAATTTTGAACTTCCTTTTGTCGATCACTATCTTGTGTCCATTTTAATATTGAAGCCGATACTTTTGGACCTATTTCAGGAATTTTTTCCAACTCTTCGGCTGTTTTCGTTTTCATGAAGGATTCGACAGTTAAAAAATGATCCGCCAATAACTTCGCTGTTTGTTCACCAATGAATCGAATGCCCAGTCCGTAAATGAACTTTGCGGTCGTGGTTTTTTTTGATTTTTCAACACTCATCAAAATATTTTCTATTGATTTTTCACCTTGCCGCTCTAGCAGTGACAGTTTTTCTGCCGTTAAGTGATATAAATCTGAAAATTCTAAAATTATTTTTTTATTCACTAATGACTCAATCAACTTATCACCGACTTTTTCCACATTTAAAGCGCGGCGAGAAACAAAATGTTTAATCGACTCTATCACGACAGATTGACATCGTGGATTTGGACAACGAAGTACAGCATCTTCGATTTCTTTAATTGCTTTAGTTCCACATGAGGGACAATTTTCTGAAATAACAAATCGGGCAGAGTTTTTGGGACGAGCCGATTCGATCACGCGAACGACTTCAGGGATGACATCGCCAGCACGCTGAATCACAACAGTATCACCGATACGGACATCTTTGCGATCGATTTCATCTTGGTTGTGCAAAGTTGCATTTGTGATGACAACACCGCCGACTTTAACAGGCTTCATGACTGCAACTGGAGTCAGAGCACCTGTCCGTCCGACTTGAACAATAATATTTTCAACAACTGTTTCAGCTTGTTCGGGCTTAAATTTAGCCGCCGTTGCCCAGCGAGGACTGCGCGCCACAAGACCCAAATCTTCTTGAAGGGTCAATGAATTCACTTTCACTACGACCCCGTCAATATCAAATGGTAGACTCGCACGCTTTTCATTAATGAAATGATAGTATTCAACAACTTTATCGATCGAATCAGAACAGCAAATCAGTTTTCGGTCGACAACTGGAAAACCTAAGTCTGCTAATTGACTCTCAATATCTAACTGGGAAGTGAATTTGATATTTTCATAATCACCCAAAGCATAGGCAAAAAATTTCAGTGGGCGACTGGCAGCTATTTTGGGATCTAACTGACGTATTGTTCCTGCCGCCGCATTTCGCGGGTTTGCAAATTCAGCAACATTGTTTTCGGAATTTTGCCGATTCATTTCCGCAAAATCTTTCTTTTGAATCAACACTTCACCGCGAACTTCAAGTAAATCAGTATGCTTAATTGTCAAAGGAATCGATTTAATCGTTCGAATGTTGTGAGTGACGTCTTCTCCAACAACACCGTCTCCTCGGGTTAACGCCCGAACAAGTTGACCCTTTTCATAAACAAGTTCCATTGATAAACCGTCAAGCTTAAGCTCAGCAAAATATTCAACATTATTTTCAGATCGGAGAAATTTTTTTATTCGAGCATCAAATTCAACAATATCTTCTGGGCTGTAGCTATTTGCCAAAGATAGCATGGGCTTTCGATGAGATACTTTTTGAAACTGCTCAATCGCATCGCCACCGACCCTTTGGGTTGGGGAATCAGACTTGTCTAGCTCGGGATAAGACTCCTCGAGCGTTAAAAGCTTTGAATACAGTTGGTCATATTCAAAATCTGAAATTTCTGGACGATCTTTTTGGTGGTAAAGTTGATCGTGCCTTTTGACCTCTGACTTAAGTCTTTCGTGTTCTGATTTTATTTTCTGTTTTTCGCTCATAGACATGCCAGAAAAATGTAGCACAAAAATGTTTTTAAGTTAAAATAATTCAATTGATGAATTAAATTAAATATTAAAAATTGCTCGAACTTTAGCGAAAGTAGATTCTGTCATGGTCGACGAAAAAAAAATTATGCACATTGCAAAGCTGGCTCGTTTAAAAATTGATATTAAAGAAGCTCCACACTATGGAGAGCAGCTCACAAAGGTTCTAAATCACTTTGATCAAATTTCAAAAATTGACACAACAAATATTGAACCCATGACAAGCCCTATCGACGGAGACTATTTCACAGATTTGAGTTTTCGTGAAGATACTGTTCAGAGCCTTTTCACGGCAGAAGAAATGCTCGAAAATGCTCCTGAAAAAATGGGAAATTTATTTAAAGTTCCACCGGTTGTTGGATAGCGGAGTCAGCAGATGAATTTATTAACAGCCTCATTCGAAGACGTCGCCGCTGCGGTTCGACAAAAAAATATCTCCGCTGTAGAAGTGACTCAGTTTTTTCTTGCTCGCGCGGAAAAACTAAATCCAGTCCTGAACGCGTTTACACATATGAATCGTCATGCTTTAGACGAAGCTCAAAAAGTTGATCAAGACATTGCTTCTGGAAAAAATGTTGGGCCGCTCGCTGGTGTTGTGTTCGGCATCAAAGACATGCTTTGCACCAAAGGTATGCCTTCAACGGCAGGATCTAAAATTTTACAAGGATTTATCCCGCCTTACGATGCAACAGTTGTTCGAAAATTAAAAAATGCTGGTGCTGTAATACTTGGAAAATTAAACCAAGATGAATTTGCAATGGGTTCATCAAATGAAACTTCATTTTATGGCGCATGCAAGAATCCTTGGAACTTAGATTGCGTTCCAGGCGGATCAAGTGGTGGTTCAGCCAGCGCCCAAGCAGCTCGACTGACGATGGGCACGATCGGAACAGACACGGGTGGGTCCATTCGCCAACCTTCAAGTTTTTGCGGAATAGTTGGAATAAAGCCGACTTACGGTCGCATCAGTCGCTATGGCATCATTGCTTATGCGTCTTCATTAGATCAAGCAGGACCGATGGTTTCATCAGTTCAAGATGCCGCGATCTCATTAGAAGTCTTATCTGGATTTGATGAAAACGATTCAACCACTTCAAAAAATTCAGTCGATTCATTTTCAAAAAATTTAAATTCTCAAATCAAAGGTATGAAAATAGGTCTGATCAAAGAGTTTATGATGGGACAATCTGATCCAGATGTAGAAAGAGTATTTCAACAAGCCCTGAATGAACTTAAAATATTGGGCGCAGAAATTGTTGAAGTCTCGATTCCTCTGACTGAATTTGCAGTTCCCATGTACTATTTAATTTCAGCCAGTGAAGCCTCCTCAAATCTAGCTCGTTATGACGGCGTTAAATATGGCTATAGATCAAATTTCAAAGATCTGTCTTCGGTTGATCTTGAAGAGTTTTATTCAACGACACGTGGTGAAGGTTTTGGACCCGAAGTAAAGCGCAGAATCATGCTGGGTACATATTGTTTATCGTCTGGTTATTTTGATGCCTACTACAATAAAGCCTGCCAAGTTCGCAGACTTCTTAAAAACCAATACACTGAAGCATTCAAAAAGTGTGATGTTATTTTTAGTCCAGTCACAACAACGCCCGCATTTAAAATCGGCGAAAAATCTTCTGATCCACTCAAAATGTATTTGAATGATATATTCACAACATCAACAAATCTAGCCGGTCTTGCAGGAATGAGCGTGCCATTTGGTTTGTCGTCAAATCAATTGCCTATCGGAGTTCAACTGACCAGTGCACCATTTGAAGAGCAAAAAATTCTGAATGTGGCCTACGCCTTACAACAAATTTCTCCTGTTCAAGGAAAAGTGCCCAATGTCTATTAGTAACCAACCCACTTCAAACTCTATTCGCGGATTTGAAGCTGTCATCGGCATCGAAGTCCACGTTCAATTAAAAACTAAATCAAAAATATTTTGTGCAGACTCTACACAATTTGATGCTGGTGATAATGAAAACACTTCTCCTGTCAGTGTTGGTATGCCAGGATCCCTTCCGGTTTTAAATCGTGAAGTGGTTAAGATGGCCATCAAGACCGGACTTGCACTTGGCTGTAATATTCGAGAAAAATCTGTATTTTCTCGCAAGAACTATTTCTATCCTGATTTGTCAAAAGGTTATCAAATTTCACAATACGATCAGCCCACATGTGAACACGGCGAGCTGTATTTCTATGTGAATGACATCAAAAAAACAGTGTCGATCACGCGTGCACATCTTGAAGAAGACGCCGGCAAATCAACCCACTTTGGTCAATATACTTTGATTAACTACAATCGCGCAGGGATTCCTCTTTTGGAAATTGTTTCTGGACCCGATTTGCGTTCTGCCCAAGAAGCAGCTGAGTACGCAAAAACAATTCGTAACATCGTACAATATCTAGATGTTTGCGACGGCAATCTCGAAGAAGGCTCTCTTCGTTGTGATTGTAACGTGTCTGTTCGACGAGTCGGCGCTGAAAAATTTGGTACTCGAGTCGAAATTAAAAATTTAAATTCATTTCGATTTATCGAAAAAGCAGTCGATTATGAAATTGAACGTCAGATTGATGTGATTGACTCGGGTGGCGTTATTTCTCAAGAGACGCGTCTGTATGACCCAGATAAAAATCGAACATTCACGATGAGAACAAAAGAAGATGCTGATGATTACAGATATTTTTCAGATCCTGATTTGTTGCCGATCCTATTAAGGTCCTCAGATATAGAAAAAATCAGGAGCGAGCTGCCTGAGCTTCCTTTGAAAAAATTAGATCGTTTTAAAGATAGCTTGGGTTTGCCGCAGGCGGATTGCGAAACATTAACATCTGATCGAGTGCTTGCAGAATATTTCGAAGCTGTTGGTCAAACATCTAACAACTATAAATCGGCTGCGAACTGGGTTTTATCCGAATTATTACGTGAACTCAACTCTCACAAAATACAAATTCAAAACTCACCAATTAAGGCACAACAGCTTGGAGAACTTATCCAATTGATTGATCAAAATAAAATTTCGGGAAAAATAGCCAAAACAGTTTTCCAAGAAATGTGGCAATCTTCTAAGAACGCCTCAACAATCGTTGACGAAAAAGGTTATACTCAAGTCTCAGACACCAAAGAGCTTGAGCAAATGATTGATACTATTCTCATCCAAAACCCGACTCAAGTGGCCGATTATAAATCGGGTAAAGTAAAGCTTTTTGGTTTTTTTGTGGGTGCTGTAATGAAACAATCAAAGGGCCAAGCGAATCCCGATGTAGTTAATGAAATTTTAAAAAGAAAGCTTGAGTCCTGATGAAAGTTGCAGCGCTTGATTTAGGATCAAATACTTTTTTGTGCCTAATTTGCGAAGTTGAACAGCTTGCGATCACCCAAACTTATTCGGATGAAGTCCAAGTTGTTCGACTTGGACAAGGTCTTTCTGCTTCTAAAAAATTTCATCCGGATGCCCTTGTTCGAGCACGCGAATGTTTATCAAAGTTCAAAACCCTGATCGACCAACACCGCCCCGAAAAAATCCTCGCTCTGGCGACATCAGCAGCTCGGGATGCTGAAAACAAACACGAACTTTTTCAGATTTGTGCTGATTTAAATATTCCGATCGAAATTATCCCCGGCGAAAAAGAAGCCGATATTACTTATCGCGGAGCTACGTCTGGACAAACATCAACTTCAAACAGATTGATCGTTGATATTGGTGGTGGTTCTACCGAATTTATTTTTGGTCAAGGTCTCCATATCAATTTTGCTCGAAGCTTTGATATCGGTTGCGTTAGACTCACTGAAAAATTTATATCTCAGCAACCAACGCCAGACATGCAAATTGAAAACTGCAGATCTTTTATCAAAAAAACAATTGCCGTTCTGCCGGAAATTCAAATCGAAAATGTTCTTGCTGTCGCCGGAACTCCAACAACTTTAGCGGCTGTCGAAATTGGAAAGTTTTCTGTCGATCTGATTGACGGCTATGAGATGAGTCTTGAATCTCTGGAAAAATGGTTATATCGGTTAGCTAATTTGAGTGTTCAAGAAAAACTTGATCTTGGGTTTCCTACTGGACGAGCTGATGTTATGTTGGTTGGCGTATTAATTCTGATTGAAACTTTAAAAAAAGTAAATTTATCAAAAATTATTGTTTCCACACGAGGAGTTCGTCATGGCGTTGCGCTTGAGTTGGCTAGTCGGCCTTAGTTTTTTCATTTGCTCGCACTTATTTGCAGATGAAGCTACAAAGATTATTTTCGATAAACAAAAAATCAAAATTGGATCAAAAATCATTCAAGTTGAAATGGCAAAAACCCCCGACCAACATCAGTACGGCTTAATGAATCGAAACTCGCTGCCTGAAAACAATGGCATGCTGTTTGTTTTTGAAAACGAACAAACCCTTAGCTTTTGGATGAAAAATACATTCATTGATCTTTCAATTGCTTATATTGATAAAAACAAACAGATCGTCGATATTCAGGAAATGAAGGCCACAAACCAGATGATGGTCGGTGATTTACCGAGTTATCCAAGTTCTAAACCAGCTCTATATGCTTTAGAGATGAATAAAGGCTGGTTTAAAAAAAATAAAATTAAAATAGGACAGAAGTTTAATTTTATAAAATAATTTTGTCTGAATCTCAAAAGACAAAGGTCCAGTCCAGAGATAATGAAGATTCTTTCCTGTTCTTTATCTATGTGCTTAAATAGATTAAGAATTAAAGGATGGATCCTTTTAAAATTTTTCAAGGATGAGGAAAATTATGAAAAAAATAGTACTTCTGTTGGCTTTGTTTGGACTCGCGTTTCAAACAACATCGTGCAAATCTAAAAAAGCGCAAGATGATACTGAAATTGTTGAAAACGCTGACGTTGAAAAAATTGAAGCAGAAGATTCAGCTCTTGTTGCAACTGACAACACGGCGAATAATGTAGGCCCAGTTGATGAATCGCTGCAAGCTGCATTGGGAGAAACTTCAACCACGGCCGCTACAGATCCAGCTCTAACAACAACAGATGCCGCTGTCACAGAAACTGCACCGACAGAACCTGCTGCTGAAATCGCTGCCGCTCCGACACTTGATGAACAAAATCTTGGAACTCCTCCGCCAATGGATACAACGACTGCTGCAACTGAGCCAACACTTGAATCAACTGGTGGAATTACAGAAACACCGATTGCCGAATCAAACACAGATGCGGCAATGGCACAAGGAATCACAGAGTCTCCTGTTCTTTCGGAGCCGCCTCCGGTAACTGCATCTGAAACTACAAGTGTCACAAAAACGGCTTCAACTAAACCATCAGGTGGTGGATCTCTAAAGAAAATTTCCGATACGACTCCTTACCAGTTTGGCGAAGGATGGGTAAATACGGTTTATATCGCTCGTCCAAAAGAAAAATTAAAAGATATCAGTCAAAAAATATACGGAATGGATAAAACAAAAGAGCTTAAAAAAATTAACTCTTTTTTAGCAGCACGATCACCTAAGGGTGGAGACAAAATTTATTACGTGTCTCCAAATCGTCCTGCAGATTCAATGAAAACAATTTCTTTTTATGAAGACACTGGAATGATTGCAGAAACTTATGTCGCACAAAAAGGTGACAATCTTAAAAAAGTTTCTAAAGAGTTGTTAGGTTATGCTGATGCATACAAAGAGATTTGGACAACTAATCCTGTCGAATCAAAAACCGCTCTTACTGAAGGTGAAACTTTACGTTACTGGAAAGCAAACACAACAGTTACTCCAACTCCAACTGTAGCTGATAACACATCATCATTTCCAGCAGCAGGTGGTGGAGCTCAAGTGATCGACTCTACTAATCAATTGCCGAGCCAGCCTGTCGCTCAAGAAATGACGCCGCCGACTCCACCGCCAACTGAACTTCCACCGCCGCCACCACCAGCGGATATGGCTCCTCCGACGGATCAGCTGGCACAAAATACTCCTCCACCATCAACAGATCTTCCACCGCCACCACCACCGGCAGATACAACAGCTGCGGGTGGAACAGATGCTGCAGCAATGACTCCACCTCCACCTCCACCGCCTCCTGCGGATGACTTAGCTGCGGCCCCTGTAGAGCCAAAGAAAAAAGTCGTCACACCTAACATGGAAGAAGAAGAGGCAAGCTCGGAAGGCATGAACTCTGATACTACGATGATGTTGGGCGGAGTTGTCGTACTTTGTTCATTATTAGCATTCGCGCTCATTCGCAGAAACAAAAAGAAAAAAGAAATTGAAATGGCTTCAATGTCAGAAACGAACGTCGGCACTTAATCAAAATTCAAATTACTTAATAAAAAAGGCTGGTTCACACCAGCCTTTTTTATTTTCAACTTAAGTCGTCGAAAAATTAAAATTAATTTGTCGTCAGATCACGATGCCTTTTTTAATAGACCGTCTAATATCCCGCCAAGAATTTCTCTGTGTCCCATCCGCTTTGTTTCAACATAATAAATTAAATCATCTACGATTTGAACATCACGATTGTTTTGTGGCATAAAACGAATGCCCGCACCTAAAGAATTTTTCCATACGATTTGAGCTGTAATTTTTCTTTCACGTTGTGCTACGACAAAAGTTAAATTAATTTTTTCATCAACTCTTAAATCGTGGGCTGCAATTTCTAAAAATGCTCCTGACAAGCTGATGTTTTTTAATGTGCCTTCGGTATCCGTTCTGGCATAGCTTCGTCGAAATGAAACATTCAGATGTAGTGGCGTTCTTGGCGCGGGTAATTGACTTGTTTCCAATGTATAACTCCTTTTGGGGTTCTTTACATTTATCGGCAGAATCAGAGATAAAGTTTAATTTGTTCCAAAAAGAAACAAACAAGTATTCATTGCGTGCTTAAGGCTTTGATTTTGCTGAGGTTTATTGAACAATCTGGTCGTTGCCAAAGTCCATATATTTCCATTGACAACAAATTGACCCAGCTACATATTGAAGCTGTACGCACAACCCTCGCATGGGTTCTCATTGAAAAATCACAACAATTTACATAACAAACACCTATTTTTTTAAAATCTTACAACTAAATTTTAACAGGAGTCCCTCACTTGGCAAAAAAAGAAGTCATCATCGAAGCAACGAAAAAACGTAGTCGTAAAACATCAGCTACCGATTCCTCTGGAGCCGAATCTAACGAACCAAGCACTGCCAAGTCATCATCTCACGAAGAGGCCGCAAGCAAGCCGACAGTTCAAGCAAGCGCACAAGCTCCTGCGCAAACTGAAGCTTCGACAAATCAGACACAAGCAACATCAGCTGTAGAAAAAACCCAGAACACTTCTGCACAAAACCCGCAGACCCAAAATACACAGCAGCAGAACACGCCACCTCAAAATGCAGCTCCACAACAAACACAGCAAAACCAACCTCAGCAGCAACAGAACAATAACCATCAAAACCAAAACTCTGACCAACCTCGCAGAGAATACCGAAAATTTGGTGGTCAGAACAATAGTGGTGGTGGCGGTCATAGCAATAACAACAATCAAAATCGCCATAACAATAATAACCAGAACCGCCACAACAACAATAATCAGAACAATAATCAAAATCGTTATAACAACAATCAGAGACATGATTTCCGCGATAGAAATCGCGAAGAAAACGATCAACAACCACCAATGCAGCAATATCAACCCGAAGTTGAAATTGATTTAGCAGATATCAATTTAACTGAAGAAGAAAAAAGCTGGTTGAACTCTAAAGATTTAAAATCGAAAAACATTCAAGTTCTGACTGAGCTTGCTGCTAAGTTAAAAATTGAAAATGCAGCAGGTATGCGTCGCCAAGACATGGTTTTTGAAATCCTTAAGCGCGGTGCAAAACTGGGCGATATTTTTGGATCTGGCGTTCTTGAAATTTTACCTGATGGTTATGGATTTTTAAGATCTCCTGATTACAATTATTTACCAGGACCAGATGATATTTACGTTTCACCTTCGCAAATGCGCAAATTCGGCTTAAGAACTGGCGATTTTGTTACAGGAACCGTACGTGTCCCTAAAGAAGGCGAGCGCTATTTTGCTTTAACGAAAGTTGATTCATTAAATTACGACTCTCCTGAATCAAGTAAAGATAAAATTTTATTTGATAACTTAACTCCGCTTTATCCGAATAAAATGTTAAAGCTTGAAAATAATCCAAGCGAAATGACGACTCGAATTGCAGATTTAATGTCTCCGATCGGTAAAGGGCAGCGCGGTCTTATCGTGGCCCCACCGAAGACAGGTAAAACAGTTTTATTACAAAATATCGCCAACGCAATTTCGACGAACCACCCTGAAGTCAAATTGATCGTGTTGCTGATTGACGAGCGTCCTGAAGAAGTCACTGACATGCAACGTACTGTAAAGGGTGAAGTTGTCAGTTCGACATTCGACGAACCACCAACTCGTCACGTTCAAATCGCTGAAATGGTTTTAGAAAAAGCAAAGCGTCTTGTTGAGCATAAACATGATGTCGTTATTTTATTAGATTCAATCACTCGTCTTGCTCGTGCGTATAATACAGTTGTTCCCCCATCGGGTAAAATTTTATCGGGTGGTGTGGATTCAAATGCACTTCACAAACCAAAGCGTTTCTTTGGTGCCGCACGAAATATCGAAGAGGGTGGTTCTTTAACAATTATCGCAACAGCGTTGATTGATACTGGGTCGCGTATGGATGAGGTTATCTTTGAAGAATTCAAAGGAACTGGAAACTCAGAAATCCAATTAGATCGTAAGCTGATGGAAAAACGTATTTTCCCTTGTATGGATATTAATAAATCAGGGACGCGTAAAGAGGATCTATTAATCGATAAGGGTGACTTAAGTCGTCTGTGGATTTTAAGAAAAGTCTTGGCGCCTATGAATGTTGTTGATGCTATGGAGTTTGTAATGGACAAATTAGAACGCACAAAAACAAACGCTGAATTTTTAAAGAGTATGAATGGCTAACGATCAACAAACCCGCGAAGACATCAAAGAAGCCCTATCTGCCAAAAAGAAGGCCATAGCGGCCTTCTTAATTGGCTCAGTTGTTATTGCAATCTTGTTTTTATTTGTAAAAAAAGACTCAACTGAAACTACATCACAGCCTATAAATCAGGATTCTTTTCAAGGCCCTTCTGAGTTGTCAGCTACGGTTCAAATCAATTGCCAAGAATCAGCAAAAAAAATATTTCAAGAAAAAAACTGTTCAGACAAACAAGCTGAGTACCTTAAAAATGCCCCAAATTGTTTGAATGTTTATTATTCGATCGACAACGAAACAGATACCAAAATGCCAGAAGGCAACTACGGTGACATTGCTTTAGCTATTGCCGAATGTTATGCGACTGTTGATCAATCAAAATCCAAAGCTGCAGATTGGTTAAAAACAATTAATGAGTCTCAAGATTGGGATATTTATATGGGCCCAATCACTTGCGACTCAAAATCAACATTGGCAGCGTATATTGAAAGCTACTCGACAGAAAGTAACTTCAGTTGTTTAAAATCTGCGGAACTGCCAAAACTTATTTCAGAACTCAAATCAAAAAATTTTAAAATTTTGATGTCTATGCTAGGCCCCGATGAAGTACCTCACCAAGGTCTCATAGAGGCAGATGTGAGCTGTCCGGAAACAAAAGCAAATATTCAAAAAAACTTAGCGCAAATTTTATCTCAGCCTTTTGAAATTACTGAACCCAAGTTAGAGGCCGGCGCTCCTGATGATGTTTTTCTCGAGTTTGTTCGAAACAGCAATCGTATTATTAATTTACAATTCAAAGTTAAAAGCGATGGCTGCCTTCGTTTTCAATCGCTACTCGCACCTTCATCTGAAACTGAATAACTCATCATTTTCGAAAATCTTTTTTCCTTGAAAACGGAGTCGGCCGATTTCAACCATTGCATGAGCGACTTGGCGTGCATGAATAGGTTTAAATTTTTTCAGCGGACCAACTAGGCCCACTGAAAAAATCGGCGACAGCACAATTGCTAATTTTTCTCCGAGACGAAACTCTCGACGCTGACCGAGTAATAAACTCGGACGCACAAAAGCAAGAGCACCTTTATAAACCATGCCTACGTCATGTTCCATTTGCCCCTTGATCTGATTGTAAAATATTGTCGATTTCATATCTGCACCCAGTGCCGATACAACAACAAATTTTACAGCTGAGACATGTTGACCAATTTTGGCAAACTCAACGACATAATCGAGATCAATTTTTTTAAAATTTTCTTCACTACCTGCAGTTTTTATTGTCGTACCTAAACAACAAAAGAAATGGATTTCTGAGCTCGAACTAAAGTTTCTGATTTGCACCGCAAGGTCCGACCAATTCAAAAAATCAAAGTGTATATTTTTAATGTTTGAGCTCTTCCAGCTCACAGGATTTCGAATTATCGCTAAAACCTGAGCATATTCTGAATCCTCAGCCAGACGTTCAGATAAAAATTGACCTATCAAACCCGTAGCGCCAATTACAACAGCAGTTTTCATAAATCGCCCTAACTATTTAAAATTGCTCAATAATATTAAAACTTTAATCTATTAAAGCATTAAAAAATTTAAACTCTAAGAAATACAATTTTTGTGATTTCTTCTTGTGCAAACAGCACAGGCTATGCTATCACCTAAGTCTTTGAAATCAATATTATAAAGGAACGCTTATGAAAGAAAACATGCACCCAAAGCTAAACACTGTCGTTTTTAAAGATATGTCTTGCGACTTTATGTTTTTAGGAACAACAACTTTAGGATCAAAAGAAACAGTTAAATGGACTGATGGCAAAGACTATCCTTTAATCAAAGTTGAGATCTCTTCTGCTTCTCATCCTTTTTATACTGGTAAACAACGTGTTATGGATACTGAAGGTCGTATCGATCGTTTCAACAAACGTTACGCTAAACCTGCTGCAAAGTAGCTTTCGACATTTGAAAACGCTTGGTCTTCCACGAAGATCAAGAATAAAAGCGGCCTGAATTCAAGCCGCTTTTTTATTTCTGACTCAGTCATTCAAATTTTCGCTGATTATTTTTAGCACGCAAGGATTCTTATGTTTTCGAAATTAGAACAAGTTGCCTCTCGTTATGAAGAAGTCAATATGTCGCTTCAACGACCTGATATTGCCTCTGATCAAAAGCAATATCGCGCCCTCATGCAAGAGCTAGCGAACTTAGAAAAAATTGTAGTCGTATACCGCGAATACAAACAAAAAACAGCAGCACTGAAAGACAGTAAAGAAATGCTGACGTCTGAATCTGATCCCGAAATGAAAGAAATGTTTCGTGAAGAAATCAAACAGCTCGAAGCAGATCTTCCGAACCTCGAAGCCCAATTAAAAATCGCACTTATTCCCAAAGATCCAAATGATGGAAAAAATGTTCTTCTTGAAATTCGCGCTGGTGCAGGCGGTGATGAAGCCTCTCTGTTTGCTGAAGAAATGTTTCGTGGCTACAGCCATTACGCAGGAAAACTGGGTTGGAAGATTGAGCTCATCTCTTTTTCTGAAGGGAATGTCGGCGGAGCTAAAGAGATTATCGCATCTATTTCTGGTGATTCCGTTTACAGTAAACTTAAATACGAATCTGGAGTTCATCGCGTACAGCGCGTTCCAAAAACAGAAGCGGCCGGACGAGTTCATACTTCAACGATCACGGTGGCTATCATTCCTGAAGTTGAAATTAATGAAATTAAAATTCCAATGAGCGATGTCCGCGTTGAAACAATGCGGTCACAAGGTTCGGGCGGACAGTCTGTCAACAGAACTGAGTCTGCAGTTCGCGTTGTGCATTTGCCAACAGGTCTTGATGTGAAATGCCAAGAGGGAAAATCTCAGCATTCAAATCGTGAACGTGCATTTCAAATTCTACAGGCCAAGCTTCAACAAATCGAAGATGATAAAGCCATGAAAGAAGCTTCTGATACTCGCCTTGATCAAATCGGCACCGGCGATCGTTCAGAGCGAATTCGCACTTACAACTTCCCACAAACGCGTATCACTGATCACCGAATTGGTTTAACAATTCACCAACTTGATCAAGTCATGAGTGGCGAATTTGAAAATCTGATTGATCCATTGGTGGCTCACTTCCAAGCTGAAGCCCTCAAAAAACAAGCCTCAAATAACAACTAATTCCAATGAAGCTGAACGAGGTCCTAACAAAATCAATTCAGTTTTTTAAAGATAAAAAAATCGATACCGCTCGGCTAGATGCAGAGCTTTTAATTTCACATGCATTAAAAATTGATCGCATGGGATTGTATTTAAAATACGATCAACCTTTAACAAACGTCGAAGTCTCTGACTGTCGAGAAATGATCCGAAGAAGATCTTTGGGTGAACCGGTCGCCTATATCGTTCAAGAAAAAGGTTTTTACGGACTGAACTTTTTTGTTGAAAAAGGAATTCTTGTACCGCGTCCCGAAACAGAAATGATCGTCGATGAAGTTTTGTTGTTTATAAAATCAAACCCAATCCCAAATCCACGAATTTTAGATTTAGGTACCGGATCTGGCTGCATTGGTCTTTCCATTTTGAAAAACCACCCCGAGGCAACTTTAATTGCCATAGATAAATCTGAAACTTCTCACAAAATTTTTTCTAAAAACGCAGAGGCTCTTGGTTTAACTCATCGATGCCAGTTTATTTCAGCTGACATTGATGCTCTCGATTTTTCAAATCTAGGGTTGTTTGATTTTATCGTTTCAAATCCACCCTATATCGACGTTGCTGATCTGCGCGTTCAAAAATCAGTTCGTGATTTTGAACCGGAAGCGGCATTGTTCGCTGCTGATCGTGGATTTTCTTTACTGAAATCATGGTCAAAAAAATCAGTTCCACACCTTAAAGACAAATCACTGATGATGTTTGAAATGGGAATGGACCAAGGTTCCGAAATGCTGGCGCACTTTCAGACGCTCGGTGCCTTTAACAAAGTTTCTGTTTTAAAAGACTTGTCAGGACTTGATCGTTTCATAAAAGCAGTACGATAATAGTTGTCGTTACTTCAATTGAAGTGAAAAAATATACCTTATAAAAATAAAGGGATTTTATGGATAAAATGCTCATCACTAGTGGCACTGTTCTGAATGGTAAAATTTCTACCAGCGGAGCTAAAAATGCAGCTCTTCCAATTTTATTTTCAACTTTACTTGCTGAAGGTGAACATACTTTTGATAATGTTCCATTGCTTAAAGATATCGAATCTACGGCTGAGCTTTTGCAAAGCCTTGGTTGTGAAAGCGAAAGACAAGGACATACTTTTAAAGTTCGCGTATCAAAATTAAAGTCTTTTGAAGCTCACTATGACCTCGTCAGAAAAATGCGCGCAAGTATTTTGTGCCTTGGGCCCATGTTGGCAAAATACGGCGAAGCGATTGTTTCTTTGCCTGGTGGTTGTGCCATCGGAAGCCGTCCGATTGATTTACACTTAGACGCCATGAAAGCGCTCGGAGCAGAAATTGAATTGCGCGATGGATATGTTTTCGCAAAAGCAGATCCAAAAACAAAACGCCTCATAGGTGGAACTGTTTTATTTGAAAAAACAACTGTGGGTGGCACACAAAATTTAATGATGGCTGCCACATTAGCTGACGGCACAACAATTATTGAAAATGCGGCTAAAGAACCAGAGAATGTCGATCTTGCAAATTACTTAAATAAAATGGGCGCGCAGATCACGGGTCAAGGAACAAGCGTTATTAAAATTGTTGGCGTTGAAAAATTAACGCCAGCTCGTCATTCAATTATCCCAGATCGTATCGAAGCAGGAACGCTCTTGATCGCCGGCGCAATCACGGGCGGTGATGTCACGGTTGAAAGTTGTCAACCCCATGATCTTGAAGCCCTCATTTCTAAAATGCGTGAAAGTGGTTTCAAAATTGATGTGGGTCCAAACTCACTACGCGTTCATCCGCAAACTCATTTTGAAGCAGTGGATATTACAACGGCGCCGCATCCACTATTTGCTACGGACCTTCAGGCTCAGTTTATGGCTTTAATGACCGTAGCTCATGGAACTAGTGTTATTACTGAAACAGTTTTTGAAAATCGCTTCATGCATGTGAACGAACTCATGCGTTTGGGTGCAGACATTACACCAAAAACTCAAGTTGCTGTTGTTCGTGGAAAACCCGGTGGATTATCGGCAGCACCAGTGATGGCAACAGATCTGCGCGCGTCCGCATCTCTTGTTTTGGCAGGATTAGTTGCTAAAGGTGAAACTTTAGTAGGGCGAATTTATCATTTGGACCGTGGCTATGAAAATCTTGAGGGGAAATTATCTTCTCTCGGGGCAAAAGTAAAACGCGTCAACTAAAGAGATTAACTTCGTTTACTCGTCATTTTTTAAATTAATTTAAATTTAGGTTTTAAAAAAAATTAAGGCTTAGTTGAGGAGGGGCCACAACTAAGCCTTGATAAAACAAGTTGCTATTACTAGCAAAGTTTTAGAAATCAAATCTGGATTCACCAAGCTTTTGGACCTCGTTATTATCTGGGAGGGGGTCCTGGATAATGACTTAAGTTTTAAGGCAATAAAGCCTGAACTTGGTGATCAATATAAACTACTTCTGAAGAGGCGGCGCGAGCTTTTGCTGAAATTACAAGAACAACAACTATGTAAACTACTGCGAGCCATCTCATCATAACCAAGTACTTAGCAACAGGTATGCCAAAAATTAATTTCTGAAAACCCATCTAATTTTAATACAGACCACAAAACAGAGCGAACGGGTTCCATCTTGGAACCAAGCTGGTTCCAAGTGTGGACCTTGGTCATAAGTTGGGTCCTTCGATCATCTAATCATACACAGGTCACTACTAATTTATTTATACTAATAAAGATGTCGAAGTTTAAAAATAGCAGCGAAATTACAGATCAATGGATGATCAAACTTGAGTCTGAACAAGTTAAGGGTCCATATTCGACAGATGCTGTTTGTAAAATGGTTATTGAGGGGATTTTTTCTGGACAAGAAAGTATCTCAGCCTACCCAGATGGGGACTGGCGTCCACTTTCAAAACAAAGTGAATTTTACGAAGCACTGCTTGAGTCGCTAGAAAATCCCGTTGAGCGCGATGTTAAAAATGCGATCAAAATGGAAGCTGAAACTGTTATAAGAACTCCACCCAAATCAGATTCAGCACAACACGTTTCTTTCAGTCAGCTTTCCAATGAAATAAAAGCGCTTGCGGTTTCTGAAGAGCCGCTCGCACCTATTCCTTTGTCGACACCAGAAATTCAAACACCAGCTCCGCCACCACCTCTTTCATTAATTCCCGCCGAGCAAAAAAGCCAATCCCTGATGGTTTCTGAAGGACTCATCGAGGCTCGCGATCAACAGGTCACAATTGAACTTGAACAGATCCAAAAGCTGAAGCGGGCAGAAACAAAAAAGATTTTACCTTTTGCTCTGATCGTTATTTTTATTTTTTCAATCACAGCCTACTTTTTATTTTTCGAAGACGAAGTAACAAAAGTAGGATGGGTGCTTATAACTCCACAAAATAACAAACCAAATATTCCTGCAAATGAACTGAAAAGCTACAAGTCTAAAAGCTTGAGTCTCATAAAATCAGGTCACCTTGAAGACTTACTCATTGCTCAAAAAAATCTGGTTGCCGCTGTCGAAGGCTCTCCGCAAGACCTCGAATCACGTGGACTACTTTGTGTTGTGTATAATATTCTTTGGCCCTACACAAAACAATCAGCTGAAGACCTCAAGGCTCTTGCTGCAGTTTCTCAGTCTTCACGAAGTATTAATCCACTCTCAAGCTATTCTGATTCGTGCCAAGCGACGTATTTAATTGCTAAAGGCCAAGCTAAAGATGCGCGGGCTTTAGTTGAAAAAGTTTTAGATCAAAATACCGAAGATCGATTTATATTATTTCCATTTTTATACCTCATAAAGGCAGATTTACTTGAGGAGCAACAAAACTATTTAAACGCAGAAGCGTATTATTCTGAAGCTTCAAAAGCATTTCCAGGATGGCTTTGGGCTCAATTTGGAGAGGGCCGGTCTCTTTACAAGGCTGGAAAATATAAAGAGTCTCGTGCTGTTTTTGAAAAAATATTGACGACGAATCCTTCGTCAAAAGCAGCCAAATATGGACTCGCTTTAAATGAACTTAATTTAAATAATAACCAAAAAGCAGAACAGTTTTTTTCGCAAGGTTTTTCAGAAAAGAGAAGGCTTCCAAAATCATTTCACATAGAAGCGCTCCAAGAATATATTAAAATTCTCTTGAAAAAAAATGACCAACAGACGGCTCTTGCAGTCGCTCTTGTTGGTTTGGAAATTAGCCCAAGTCATCGTGCACTCAAAGAGGCTGTCGTTTCACTGGGCGGCGATGACAAAAGCTCTTCAGCGAATGGATCTTCAGAGTTAGTTCTCTTAGGTGATCAATTTTCCCGAGGTGGAGATCACTTAGCTGCGCAAGCCCAATTCAGAGCTGCCTTTGATTTAGATCCAAAAAATGGAGGCATCGCTCTTAAAGTTGCAAAGAGCTTATGGGCCCTGAACCAATCTCGCGAATCAGTTGCATGGCTTGATAAGACGATCAAACTAGATCCAAAGAATATTGCTGCTTATGGATTAAAGGCTGACTATTTATCTCAGAAATTTAATTTTGCCGAAGCATCACGTGCGCTCTCTATTGCACTTCGGATAGCCCCTAATAGTTACGAAATTCTTAAAGCTCAAGCTATTATAGAAAATAGGAAAAATAATTTTCCCAATGCTATTACCTATGGCGAAAGGGCTTTGAAGTTGTATGATGCTGACGTTGAGTTGCTAACACTCTTAGCGAAAGCTTACATCACACAATTTTTATCGACGCCTTCGCGAACCAAAGAAGAACAGGATCAGAAAGAGATCGCCATTAAATCAGCACAAAAATACGCCGGCAAAGCTGTAGATTTAGAGTCTGGTTGGCCCGAGGCTCAACTGACTTATGCCAAGTATATTTATGCATCACAAGGAAATGTTAAATCCGAAAATTATATCAAAGAACTGATTAAAAACTTTCCATACACTCTCGAATACCGCTTGGGTCTTGCTGAGTTTTATGAATATCAGGAAAAATACAGATCAGCTGCAGAAATTTACCAACAGCTTGTTGATACAGATCCAAAAGATAAAAAAGCAAATTTTGGTTTGGCTCGCTGTCACAGAAATATGAACAATTTTGATCTCGCACAAAAGTATTATCTAACGGCTGCAGTGCTTGACCCATCAGATGTTGAACCTCTTTTTGCAACAGCCCAACTTCAACTTGATTCAGCTGTGTCTAAAAATAATAATGCTGAAATCGGTCTTGCCCTTAATAAATTTAAAACCGTTCGGACCATAAACCCAAACTATCCCCTAGTTTCTTATTCTATTGCCAAGGCGTTGCTCGAGTTAGGACAGTTTCCTGAAGCTATTGAAATGATCAAAGAAGAAAAAACACGGAATCCTAATTTAGCAGAGCCTTATCTGCTGGCGGCCGAGGTTTTTGATCGAAAAGGTCAATTTAAAGAATGTGCCGCAGAATATTCACTCGCTATAAAGTTGAAATCAAATTCAGCGGACCTCTATGTTAAGGCTGCAACTTGTTATCGAAAAAGCGATGCCATAGACATTGCGCAAGACATGTTAGATATTGCTAAACAACGAGAAAGTGGGTTTCCTGGAATATACCGAGAACAAGGTTATGTTTTCGAAAAAAAGGGGCTACCACAGCAAGCTAAAGATGCTTTCAGCCTCTATCTAGAGCTTTCACCGAACGCACTAGATCGATCAGAAATTGAAAGCAAAATGGCGCACTAAAGAAATTTTAGAGGAAATAAAATGAGTCTCACAGATAAATTTAGCGCTTTATCAAGCAACGTACAAAATACGACAAAAAGAGCAACGTATGGTCTCAGCCATATATTACTCAGACTGATTTCAGGATTTTTCATTGGAACTGTTTTGGCTCTTATATTCCAAGAATTGTTTTCTCTTGGAATGTTTATGTTAATTTTTTTAACGACATTGTTTTTAGCAATAATCTTTAAGGTTCTCGCCCAGAGAACAGTTTCTCAAATTATTATTTTTGATTTTATTTGTGTTCTCATTGGATCACTATTAAGAATGTATATTCTGATCGCGCCAAACTAATTGGTGGACGCATTTCAACAGATTAAGGAATTTTATGATCGATCTTAAATTATTAGAGAAAAAAGAAGACAACGGCACAAGTTTTTACAATGACTATCTTCAAGCGCTTAAGAATCGCAATGGCTCTGAGCAAAATTTAAAAACATTAGAAACGGTCATGCAACTTGCCGTCCGCCGTAGAGAAGTGATGACGCAATCTGAAACCGAAAAAGCAAAACAAAACAAACTCAGCGCCGATGTTGGTCAGCTTAAACGAGAAGGCAAAGATGCGTCTGAGTTATTAAGCCAAGTTGAGAAATTAAAAACTTATGTTAAAGAACTTGAAACTCAGGCTACCGATGTCGATAGTCAAGTTCAAGCACTGCTTTTGACATTACCAAACAAACCAAAAAACGATGTTCCTGTCGGAAAATCTGAACATGAAAATAAAATTGTATCTACCGTAGGTGAAATTAAAAAATTTTCTTTTAAACCCAAAGAACATTTTGAACTCGGAGAAAAACTAAACATCATCGACTTCGAACGCGCAGGGAAAACAACCGGCGCACGCTTTGTTTTTCTCAAGGGTGCTGCTGCGCAAATGGAGCGCGCGCTGATTCAGTTTATGATGGATACGCATTCAACCCAGCACGGTTATACTGAAATGATTCCACCGTTTATTGTGAACAGCAACAGCATGCAAGGAACGGGGCAGTTTCCAAAATTCAAAGAAGATGTTTTTAACCTCAGCGGCACAGACTATTTTTTAATTCCAACTGCAGAGGTTCCCGTCACAAATTACTATAACGGTGAAACGTTAAACGAAACAGATTTACCAAAATCATTTTGCGCCTATTCTCCGTGTTTTAGATCTGAAGCCGGAAGCTATGGTAAAGATACCAAAGGACTTATTCGCCAACATCAATTCAATAAAGTAGAATTAATGACATTTTGTTTACCACAAAACTCAAGCGAGGTTCACGAACAGCTCACTTCACACGCTGAAAAAATTCTGAGTGATCTCGGCTTGGCCTACCGAAAATCTTTATTATGCACTGGTGACATGGGTTTTGGATCTGCGAAAACATATGATCTTGAAGTCTGGCTTCCTGGTCAAAATGCATATCGCGAAATCAGCTCGTGTTCGAATTTCGAAGACTTTCAAGCGCGACGTGCAAACATTCGCTTCAAGCCGAAAGATGGCGGAAAACCTCAATATGTGCACACGCTGAATGGCAGTGGGTTGGCTGTAGGACGAACTTTGGTTGCAATATTTGAAAATTATCAACGTGAAGATGGAAGTATAGAAATTCCTAAGGCCTTACAAAGCTATATGGGAAATAAAAAAGAAATTCGGTAGCGCTTGAATAAAGAAAATGTGATTTCCACATTCAAAGAAAAATCACAAATCATCATATTCATAGTTCTCGTTGTTGTAGGCGTTGCGCAGTCACTCGGACAAGTGTTTCGCTGGACTGATGTCATCAGATTTTCAAAAATGACGATGATGTCTCCCGCTCCTGCGCCGCTTTCACGAGGTATTTTTGATTATTTATCTAAAGATTATAGCTTGGACATTTCATTTCATCTTAAAACCTTTCAAACATTGAATGTGCGATATGATCAGAAAATTGATTTGACCGGACCCCATCGAGTCAAAATTCCATTTTTGTTACCCAATTTTTTTTACACTAATTATCGAGACTCCATATCCAAAAACGCTCTTAAATATTTATTTTGCGAGAATGGATTCAATGTCTTGGATCAATTAAAAATACCTCATGATGTCGGATCTGCTGTATTTACAAATAAAGACAAAGACAAAGACATAACTTACGAGATCAAATGCCACTAAAAGTTGATTATCCAGCAATTCAATTTAATTTATGGCGCTCGCTGACGGCGCTTTACGTGTTGGTTTATACAGTTCTATTGTGGCCCTACGCTGGACTATTATATTCGAACTCTGGCATTTCAAAAGATTATACCCATTCAATTTCTCTGCTGAGCTTTAGCTCAAGTGAAATTGTAGTTTATGTTTTTCTTTCTATCTTAATCGCATCATCTTTATTGCTTTTCATTGGAAAGTTTTCGAAAACGGCAACATTCATTACTTTGTTCGTATTGAATTCGCTCTACAATAAAAATCCCCTCTCAGAAAGTCCCGAGCTTTTTCTGATCGGTTGGCTACTCTTCGCAACGTTGTTTATTACGCCTCCGGATTTTTCCCTCTCCAAAAAACGTACTGAAATTTGGCAAATTCCGAAGAGTGTGTTGTACAGCGCATGGATCGTTCTTGGCGTCGCTTATTGTTATAGTGGATACACGAAGCTTCTTACCCCGAGCTGGTTAACCGGAGAAGCGATGTACAAGGTTTTAAATGGACAATTGGCATTTTCATTTACTCAGGCTATGTGTGAAAAACTACCTTTTTCATTATATAAATATTCAGGATTCATTGTCGTATGGGCTGAACTGATTGCACCGCTTTTGTTCATCAAAGAAGTTACACGAAAATGGAGTTCTTATTTTTATATTTTCTTGCACATCAACATTTTGATTTTTATTGATTTAACTCAGGTCAGCCTTGGGATGCTTTTGTTTCATTTATTTATTTTTAACTACAAATGGCTACCAGAAAAACTTCGACACTCACTTTTTTAAATATACGCCATTTAAAATAGCAATTCTGAACATTAATTCAGAATTCATTTATAACAACCCGCAACAACGATCTAAACTCTTGATCCGATTGGTGAAATTACATAAAACAATCAACGGAAAGCTGGTAGAGCGGTTGAATACACCAGTCTTGAAAACTGGCAGCCCTTCGCGGGGCTCGAGGGTTCGAATCCCTCGCTTTCCGCCATTTATTTGGGGTGACTCCTTAACTGCTCGGAGTCACAAAGTTTTTTCAAATCTCTCAAAATTTAAATTTTAGATCCCTAAATACTCTTCATAAGTGCAATAACGATCGTCTTTAATTTTACCATTTTCGATATCAATAATTCGAGTCGCCGTGGTTTGAATAAATTCATGATCATGACAAGTAAACAGGATAGTTCCTTTAAACTTTTTCAAACCTTCATTCACAGCAGAAATACTTTCTAAATCTAAATGGGCTGTTGGACCATCCAGCAATAAAACATTCGCGCCAGACAACATCATTTTAGAAAGCATGCATCGAACTTTTTCGCCGCCGGATAAAACATTTGATTTTTTCAAAGCTTCAGAACCACTGAATAACATTTTTCCCAAAAAACCTCGAATAAATGATTCGTCTTTTTCTGTCGAATACTGACGAAGCCAGTTCACTAGATCTAGTTCCGCGTTTTGAAAATACTCTGAGTTATCTGCTGGCAAATATGATTTCGTCGTTGTAATGCCCCAATTGACAGATCCTGAGTCTGGTTTAATTCTATCATTTAAAATATCTAATAAAATTGTTTTTGCTAAATCGTTTTTTCCCAATAGTATGACTTTATCACCACGTCTTAAAGAAAAACTTAAATTATCCAAAATAACTTCGTTATCTAACTTATAAGATAAATCTTTAACAGTTAAAATATCTTGTCCGGCCTCCCGAAGAGATTCAAATCCTACATACGGACGTTTACGACTAGATGCTGGCATTTCATTAAATGTTAATTTTTCTAATGTTTTTTGTCGTGATGAAGCTTGGCTTGACTTAGATGCATTCGCGCTGAACCTTGCGATGAAGGCCTTCAGCTCTTCGGCTTTGTCAGCACTCTTTTTATTTTGGTCAGACAACAATCGTTGCTGTAATTCACTGGCTTGTAACCAGAAATCATAGTTTCCTGTAAACGCAGTCACTTTTCCGTAATCAATATCGGCAATATGCGTACAAACTGTATTTAAAAAATGACGGTCATGGGACACGACGATGACTGTGTTTTTAAAATTCATCAAAAAATCTTGAAGCCACTTAATTGCATAAATATCTAGGTTGTTCGTTGGCTCATCCAAAAGTAGAATGTCTGGTTGACCAAACAGCGCTTGAGCTAAAAGAACTTTAACTTTTTCTGAGTTTGTTAATTCTTTAAGTAGTTTGTGATGTGAATCATCTCCGATACCTAAGCCCGCAAGCATGGCGCCAGCCTCTGACTCAGCTTCGTAACCATTCATTTCAGCAAATTGCATTTCTAATATTCCAGCGCGCTCGCCATCCGCATCAGAAAAATCAGGTTTAGAGTAAATTTTTTCTTTCTCTTCCATGATCGAATATAATTTTTGATTTCCCATCAAGACAGTTTTTAAAACAGTTGTTTCATCAAATTCGAAATGATTCTGTTTCAAAATCGATAGGCGAGCGTCTGCCGGCATAATGACTTCACCCGTATTCGGCTCGATTTCCTTTGATAATATTTTTAAGAAAGTTGATTTACCTGCTCCATTAGCACCAATAAGGCCGTAACAGTTTCCCGGAGTAAATTTAACTGTTGCGTCTTCAAATAATTTTTTGCCGCCGAAACGAAGCGACACATTGCTTGTGCTGATCATAAAAATTGAACCCCTGATTTATTTAAATAATAGAGGCTATTTCATACTCGCGTTTTGCTCCGCCCGCAAGAATTGTTATAACTTCACCTTCAGGCTGTCCGATAAGCGCTTTTCCTAAGGGGCTGTTTGGCGTCACTACCTGAACTGTTTCGTCCTGAATTTTAATCGTTTGCCCGCCGCCCAGAGGCATAATCAGCAAATAACTCGTTTTATCATTGGAAATTGTCTCTACGAGCGCGCTGATGGCAACAACCGGTTTTTTTTGTTCGTGAAATTTTTTTATAGTGGTGCTGCGAAAACAAAGCAGAACATCTCTCATTTCAGCAACCCTCTGAGCTTGCGCTCCGGCCAAATAAGAAGCCTCAAGTCCTCGAGTGTCGTACTTGTTCTCAGGCTTATTTTCCGAGTCTGTTGCATAATCTGCAGTATCTTGAGCTGCTTTTTTCAAAACCGAAAGCTCTGCCTCAATAGATTCTATAAATTTTTGAATGATCTCAGACTTATTCGCTTGCATAGAAATATTCTAGCACTGTTCCTATTGAATTAAAATAAGTTGTTGCGACTTGGCTCAACTTTAGATAACCCTAATGACACATTAAAGGAAAATTTATGAATCAAATTAAATACAGAAGCATGGGCGTACAAGTTTTATTAATGATTGTGACTTTCGGACTTTACGGAATTTACTGGTTTTATCAAACAGCTTCAGAGCTTAAAATTGTTGCCAAAGATGAAAAGGCTACGCCAACTCTGTGGACAATTCTGATATTTGTTCCTTTTGGAATTTTCTATTCTCATTTTAAATATGTTGAGCTTTATGAAAAAGTCGGCACAGAAAAAATTAATCGTTGGATTTTGTTTTTTTTATGGTTCTTTTTCTCTCCGGCGCTTTGGTTTTTAGTCCAAAAAGATTTGAACAATTGGTCTAAGAATCCTCAAGTTTAATTCTTACTGATTTTATTTTGAGCTGAGCCATTTGACGTAGAGATCGATCAACTGATTTTTTTCAGCAGCATCTTTGAATCCGTCCGGTGGCATCGGCGCGTAACTATTTTCGCCTTTAAGATGATACAGAATTTGCGTTTGTTTTTTATTTTCTAAAATTCTTTTTTCATTGCCCTCAAAATCATAAGGTGCCAATTCAAGTCCCCGAGCATCAGCACCTGAATGACAGCCCGTGCAATGTTTATCGATCATTAGATTTTGGATTTGTGCAAACAGAGGCGGATTTTCTGAAGCCAACGCTTTTTCAATTTTTTGCTTCATGACTGCATTTTTTTGCTCATCTTCAGATTTTACAACTGCAGGTATTTCGTTCACTGGTTTGCCGTCGCCTAATTTGGCATCGTAAAATAATCTGAGAACTTTTCGGCTTTTGTCTTCGACGATCAAAACTGATCCATCAGACATTTCGCTGAGTCCTACTGGGCTTCCTTTCGCTTGATTTCCATTTGCATCCCATCCATACACGATGCTGAGCGGATCTTTCACAGGCAGACCCTTGTCGTCGCGCAAATAAGCTACAATGCGATGACCACGAGGCTCATAACCATGAAGCGAAATAAGCATTCTATTTTTGTACCACGTAGGAAACAAATTTCCTTGATAAATCATTAGGCTCAAAGGTGAAGAATGCGCCGGCATCAACATATGAGGAGGAGTTTGTGAATCACAGTTAAAATTGGACCATTCTGGATTGTTCTGATTATTGTCATAACAATACGGCCACCCGTAACTTTGTCCTTCTTGTAGAATATTAAATTCTTCGTGTGGCAAATCGATATTTGCCATTTGAGGATTATATTCAGCAATGTTGTCTCGGCTGTTTTCAGCTTGAATCAGAGTTTGAATATTTTTATTCCAAATTAAACCCATCGAATTTCGAAGCCCCTTTGCAAACACAATAAAATTCTTAGAGTATGATCCATCTGTGTTTTTAAAATACTTTCTAACCTGAGCTTGTCCTGCGTCTTTGTCTTCGACCTCAGAACATTCAGATTTTTTTTCAAAAAGAAAACCTTGTTTTTTACAAACATTTGTGGCTGAACCAACATTAACGTACAAATTTTGCTGATCATCAAAAGTGAATACTTTCAATGGATGTAATCCAGCATTTGGCAAATCGCTAATTACCACTTCGATCGAGCTTTCAATGTTACTCGCCATAGGGTTAATTCGAACGATCATTGAAGTAGAACTCAGATATATTTTTTGATCCGGTCCTCGCAATAAAAGATGAGCTCGATCTAGTGCTTTTTTGACTAAAAGATTTTTTGATACGGCGGCATCAAGAATTGTTTTTCGTGTGTATTTTCCATTTGCTAGAGTTAGCAAATAGAGTTTTCCATTGCTTTCCTTCCAGCCGCCCATATCAACGAGCAAAATGTTTTTAGAATCTATTTGCAAGGCTGTTCGTGGGAAAACAGTACCCTCTCCATTATCTAATAAACCCAGACAAAAGCCCGGCGCTGTTTTCACATTTATTTTTGGAAATCCGCCACACAAACCAGATGTCGCATAGCTTGGCAATGCAGCCATTTTTCGTTCATCCCAATTTTTTGCGTACTCTGCGATTTCTGGATGGAATGGATGCAGCGTATCGGTCATCATTTTCTGCGGCACTTTTGTCGAACAAGAAACGGCAAAGACCAAGACAGAGATTAAGAAAATTGTGAGTTTATTCATTTATAAATCTTATCTTTTTATCTGATAAACGCAAAGGCTACATGTAGATCTAAGTCGAGCACAAAATTAATTTATGTTTTGTTCCGACAAAACCGAAAGTACCTTTATGAAAAAAATATTTATTTTTATAACACTTTTTCAAATTCATGCATTTGGTTTTTTGGCTGACCTCAATTTAAATCTTGATCAGAGCACATTCAGTCAAGCCAGCGACACAACGTCAAATCAGTCTATGAATTCTGTGATTTTATACGCAAATCTCGGTAAAAATGAATCTAAAGCGGGGTCTTATTTAGGTTGGTATATGTCCAGCGTATCTTCAAAGCAATCGATCGCCGGAAGCTCAGAAACCAGTCTGACTTCTTCGGATATGGGGCCAGCATTCCGTTGGCAATCTGGTAATCAAATTGTTTCTATAACCATCGCCTATGCCGTTGTTTGTAAAGGTAAGTACTCAGATTCAATTGTGAACGAAGAATTGAGCGGTGAAAGTCAATTTATCAAGCTGGCGGTTGAACCACCGATCAACGAAAGATTTTCTGTTGGTATCGGTTTAAACTATTATTCTGCAAGCTACAAAACGTCAGTGCAAAATAGCCTTCAAACGGATGTAAGTTATAAAAATGCAAAAATTTATCCAAGCTTAAGTTTGTCATACAAGTACTAGACAAAAGTTCATTTTCGATGAAGGGCTTGTTTTTAATCAAAAGATTAACGAATTTATATTATGGTGATAAATTTTATAATATGAAAAATCTAAAAATTTTTCTATTTTTGAGTTTTTTCTGCTCGTTGTTACATGCTGAAAACTGCATGAACAATAAAGTCATACATACTGTAAAGGCCGGAGAATCTTTAAGCCAAATACTTTCGAACTACGGCTTGCGCCCAATTTATGGAAAAACAGGTTCGCTTTCAAACTCTTCAGCTTTAAACAATTTCAAAAATCCAGATTTCATAGCTGTTGGCCAACAAATTTTTCTTCCCAAAGAGTGTGCGCAGCTATCCATTCAAGATGACCGTTCCCCTGTAGAGTCGGACAAATCTTTATCAAATGCATTTCTAGATACAGAGAAGGTCGAAGAACAATCCATAGGGATTAAAAAATATTCTGTTGATTTTGGACTTATCGATACTGAATCACGAATTGAAAGCGAAAACCTAATCGCTTCAGTGTATTCAAATCGACGGCCTTTTGCAAATGTGACAATCGATTTTGGTCGCGAAAGTAGTTCGATTTATTATGTATTTAAATTAGATTATAAAAGCTTTTCATTTCTAAATAGTGATTCTATAGAAAAATCAAAACAGGCATTTGATGTTTCTCTGTATGCAGGAAAACATATTGATTATTTTTCGCTCTATGCAGGAGTGATCACAGAAACCATCCCACTTTTATATCAGCCAGACAGATTAACAGCTGATATTATATTTATAAACTCTTTGGGACCACAATTTGGACTTGATTATAGGGTTCCACTAACTTCATTTAACTCTTCGCTTCAATTTGGATTATCTGCCTCTGTATTATTTTTAAATTCAAATTCGTCGACTCACTCGACTGGGTTTGGTATAGAGCCCAATTTCAAATACTCTTATCAGCTTAACAATAATCAATTCATACAATTTGCAAGTCAGTATAATTATTATTTATTTAAGTCTTCTTCTGTAGCTTCAAAAACAACCGAGACTATCTATTCGTTAGGTTATAATTATTTGTTCTAATAAAAAAGGCCTCGAATTTCTTCGAAGCCTTTTCATATAAAAAATATTTTTATTTTTTAATAAGTGCTCATTAAGAGCGGCAATTACATCATGCCGTCCATGCCACCCATGCCGCCCATTCCACCGCCGCCACCTGGCATTTGTGGAGCGTCTTTTTTAGGAGCTTCAGCAATCATTGTTTCTGTTGTTAACATCAATGATGAAACCGATGCTGCGTTTGTTAATGCGCAACGAACAACTTTAACTGGATCAATAACGCCGTCTTTTAATAAGTCAGTGTATTCATCGCTGTAAGCGTTGTAACCGTAGCTTGTTCCTTTTTCTTGAAGGATACGATCAACAACGATCGCGCCATCAAGACCCGCATTTGTCGCGATTTGACGAACAGGCTCTTCGCAAGCACGTTTAACGATATTAGCACCAAATTTTTCTTCTTCAGAAAATTTTGATTTTAAGATTTGTTGAGAAGCGCGGAGTAATGCAGTTCCACCACCAGCAACGATACCTTCTTCAACAGCAGCGCGAGTTGCATTTAAAGCATCTTCAACGCGAGCTTTTTTCTCTTTCATTTCAACTTCTGAACCGCCACCAACGTGAATTACTGCAACACCGCCAGCAAGTTTTGCTAAACGCTCTTTCAATTTTTCTTTGTCGTAGTCTGAAGTTGTTTCTTCGATTTGAGCTTTGATCTGAGCAACGCGAGCTGCGATCTCAGTTTTTTTGCCAGAACCATCGATGATTGTTGTGTTGTCTTTATCGATCACAACACGCTTAGCAATACCTAAGTGTTCTGCAGTTGCTTGCTCAAGCTTCATTCCGATATCTTCAGAAATCACTTGGCCTTTAGTTAAGATCGCGATGTCTTCAAGCATAGCTTTACGACGATCACCAAAGCCCGGAGCTTTAACAGCGCATACGTGTAAAGTGCCACGTAATTTATTAACAACTAAAGTTGCTAATGCTTCACCATCAACGTCTTCAGCGATGATTAAAAGCGGACGACCTTGTTTAGCAACTGCTTCAAGAACGCCAATCATGTCTTTCATAGAAGAGATTTTTTTATCATAAATTAAAACGTAAGCGTTTTCTAAAACGGCTTCCATTTTTTCTGCGTTAGTTACGAAATATGGAGACAAATATCCACGATCAAATTGCATACCTTCAACAGTTGTTACTTCTGTTTTAGCAGTTTTTGAATCTTCGATAGTGATCACACCTTCGCGACCTACTTTATCCATTGCATCAGCTAACATTTTACCGATTTCAGGATCGTTGTTCGCAGAAATTGAACCAACTTGTGCAACTTCGTTAGAACCTTTAACTGGCTTAGCCATGTTTTTTAATTCTTCGATCAC
This sequence comes from Bdellovibrionota bacterium, assembly GCA_052034855.1. Lineage (GTDB taxonomy): Bacteria > Bdellovibrionota > Bdellovibrionia > Bdellovibrionales > Bdellovibrionaceae > Pseudobdellovibrio. Next base: position 39,476 of record JBPOIE010000087.1, read on the forward strand.
GATGCCAACAGCTTTGTCGATACCGCGCTTGATAGACATTGGGTTGTGGCCAGCAGATACAAGTTTTGCGCCTTCGCGGTAAATCGCTTGAGCTAAAACTGTTGCTGTTGTTGTTCCGTCGCCGGCTTCGTCATTAGTTTTAGAAGCAACTTCTTTAACCATCTGCGCGCCCATGTTTTCGAATTTATTTTCTAATTCGATTTCTTTAGCAACAGTTACACCGTCTTTAGTGATTAATGGTGAACCAAAAGATTTATCGATAACAACGTTACGACCTTTAGGACCCAAAGTCACTTTAACTGCATTTGCAAGAACGTTAACACCTTTTAAAATGTGGTTTCTTGCGTCTTCTGAAAATACTAAAATTTTACTCATTTGAATTTCTCCTGTTTTTTAAAAATTAAATTAATCTGCGAATCAAGTGCAATTACTGCACGATACGTTTTACGCGCCTACTGCACGATTCCTAAAATATCTTCTTCGCGCATCATTAAATATTCTTCGCCTGATAATTTAATTTCAGTGCCCGCGTATTTAGAAAATAAAACTTGATCACCTGTTTTAACCTCGAGTGGTAAAACTTTACCATCTTCAGTCACGCGACCTTTTCCAGCAGCAACGATTTCACCGCGTTGTGGTTTTTCTTTTGCTGTATCTGGAATAAATAATCCACCAGCTGTTTTTGTTTCTTCAGCCATTCTGCGAACTAAAATTCTGTCATGTAACGGACGAACACCTAATTCTGTTTTTCCCATTTGTATCTCCCAAATAAAACAGGCCTTTTTGAAAAAGCCTGGTTAGTTAATCTTTTTTTGTGATTTATCTTATACGTGTTGCAAATATGAATTGCATTCAGAAAGTGTCAAGGTCGGGTGGGATTTGTTTTTTATTTTCTAATCTAAGGTCCCGCGAGAGCCGGTCTCAGCGGCCGACTTAAGGGGTTTCATTTCGTTTTTGTTAAAACTATAGGCATATGCTGACATTAGTTCAGCAACTTCTTCGTCATTGAGCTTTCCAGCCACGCCTTTTATCGCCTGCTGTAAATTCGTTTGTTTATTTAGGTAGCCTACGAAATAATCATTTATAGTGAGCTCTGCCGCCAATGCTGCTTGGAGTTGCTCTTTCGAAAGCTGATTTTTTAAATTTGGATCGATGTTTGCTCCCGAAACTTGACGCTGTTGTTCTAAATTATTCTTAATTTTTTGAACTCGAATATCGGCGGCGTCCACCATCGTCGTTTTCCACTCTCGGTAACTTTTAACGCTTGAGTTTGACAAGGTCGTTTTTTGCTCGATGGACTGAGTCACCAGTGGCTGGACTGAACCTTCAGAATTCACAGACAAAAAGAATATGGCCACCAACAACAACGTGCAACTTCTATAAACATACAGCTTTTTCATAGTGGCCTCTCAATCTAGTAACGTACAACAGGCTGATCTAATACAACTATTGTGCCCAGTTAAGAATCGGTTAAAATAAATATAATAGATTTAGCGGCTCTGAGTGTTTAAACTCGAGACAGTTGTGCCGGCGTTTTGTCGTTCCAGGTCTTAATTTTCAATTAATTGCAAACAACCGTGCTTTAACTTTGACTTTAAGAAAGGTTTTTAGTTTTTCAGATCGATTCATATTTGTCCAACAGCGCCAGATCAATAAAAGCCTTTACGTTCGGAGACACGAATTTTGTTGGCGGATATACAAATGACAAAATAATTTTTCCACGGCTCCATTCGGGTAACAATCGAACAAGGCTTCCGTTTTTCTCTTCTTTTTCACAGATGTAGCTTGGTATTAACCCTACACCTTCAGAATTAAGAACAAGTTTTTTTACCGTTTCAAGATCATCTGCAGTAATTTTATATTTCAAATTTACTTTTAATTTTTCTTTTCCTCGGTGAATTTCTACGCCGTTTTCTGAGTCTAAAAAAAATCGAACGTAAGGATACTTTTCTAGTTGTTTTGGAGTTTGAACAACTCCATATTTTTTAATAAGTTCCGGACTGGCAAAAAATGAGGCTGTCGTTTCTAAATATTTTCGCGATCTAAACGTTGAATCTTTTAGTGATCCTACGCGAATTGCAAGATCAACGCCCTCGGAAACCAAATCAACCATTCTATTTGTCACGTTAAGCTCAACCTTAACTTTTGGATACTGAGCTATAAATCGACTCACGAGATTTGTCGCAATCGTATGACCAACATCGACCGCCATTGATATTCTTAATCTGCCTTGCGGTTCGATTTTGACTGAACTTAGGTCCTGTTCTGCCCCTTCAAAATCTAATATCGCCTGTTCACATTTTCTAAAATAGATTTCTCCCGCCGAAGTCAACCTTAGCTGTCTTGTCGTTCGATGAATTAATGTCACTCCGAGACGTTTTTCAAGTTGCGCCACCTTGTCACTGATTGTGGTTACTGGGCGATTCATTGCTTTAGCCGCCTTTGTAAAGCTTCCCATCTGAATGACTTTTACAAACACATCAATTCCTTCAAGACTCATGTCGCCCCCAGAGCTTCAAATTATTATACGGCATACCGGATAGTGTTTTCTATTTATACGATCTATTCAAGTCTTAAAATTGCATATAGTCTTGTTTTCAGGAACAACAAACACAAACAGGAGAACCCTATGAACTTAAAAACAATGGCGACAATAACAACTCTAGGCTTATTTATAGCCACAACATCAATAGCTGCAGGAAAAGCGATCCCTGAAGGCAAATATGCAATTGATGGAATGCATTCAAAAGTAGGCTTTGAAGTGCCACACTTAGTCATCTCGTCTGTTGAAGGTCACTTTGACAAATACGAGGGAACTATTGAAGTTGATAAAAAGATTGAAAAATCTAAAGTTGATCTTTCAGTTGAAATTGCTTCGATCAGCACTGGAGTTACGAAACGTGACGATCACTTAAAAAGCCCAGACTTTTTTGATGCTACAAAATTTCCAAAAATGACTTTTACAAGCTCTAAAGTTTCTCAATCTGGAGACAAATTAACTGTAAAAGGTTCTTTAAAAATCAAAGACAAATCTAAAGACGTCACTCTTGAGTTAAAATATTTAGGCCAAGTGAAAGACGGTTACGGACAAGACAAAATTGCTTTCAAAGGCTCTACTAAAATTAACCGCAAAGACTTTGGTTTAACTTGGAGCCAAGCTGTCGAAGCTGGACCTGTCGTCGGTGATGATGTTGAAATCTCTTTGAACATTCAAGCTGCTAAAGCAAAATAATTCAAAGGACATTCCCATGAAACAAAAACAAGACAACCCTCTACCTACATTTTATATATCACATGGTGGAGGGCCTTGTTTTTGGATGGATTGGGGTCCCACTGAGCCTTTCAAAAATCTAGCAGATTACTTTCAGAAATTTTCTAAAAATTTAAATGCCACACCAGACGCAATTCTTGTTATTTCTGCACACTGGGAAGAAGAAGATTTCACAATTCAAACAAATCCAGCACCGCCGATGCTTTTTGACTACTACGGATTTCCTGCAGAAACTTATAAATTAAATTATCCTGCAAAAACCTCAGCTGGGCTTATTTCAAGAGTTCAGGACCTTTTTGCTGCGGCCAATGTGCCCCTCAAAGCAGACTCTGGACGAGGCTATGACCACGGATTATTCGTTCCGTTTTTATTAATGTATCCAAACGCCGATATTCCCATTGTTCAACTTTCTTTGAAACAAAACTTAGACCCCCGAGAACATATTGAAATGGGGAAAATTTTAGAACCTCTGCGGTCTGAAAATATTTTAATTGTGGGTAGCGGTTTATCGTATCACAATCTTCGACAATTGAACGATGTCCATGGGTATTCTAAAAAATTTGATGACTGGCTTATGCAAACATCACAGCAACCGCCAAATAAGCGCGTTGAAGAACTCATTAATTGGGAAAATGCACCTCACGCAAGACTCTGTCACCCTCGCGAAGACCACTTGATTCCTTTGATGGTAGTAACGGGTACAGCAAAAAATGATAGTGCAACGCGCGTTTATCACGAACAGATGAGTAATTGGAAGTTTTGGACTTCTTCATTTAAGTTCGGCTAGATTCCATATTAAAATTAAAATATCATGGCTAGATCTCCTGTGATTGACTCAACAAAACATAATCTCTTAAAATAGTTGTGTGTAATTTACTGGCAAAAGCAGTTTAAAACTAAAACAGAGGTGACTTCATATGTGGCAAACTTAGCGGAAATCATAATTGTGCTTGTCTTAACTAATAATATCACCCGATCATTTAACTCTAGGGTATTTTATTTTTTATTGTAATTCTTTAATTTTAGATCTGATGACTAACCGAAATACCGTGAAAGATTATAGATGTTTGATTTTTATGAACCTTTTTTTAGTCTGCGCTTAACAACTCCAGCAGTAGACACTCATTTATTACATTGGGTTCCGTATAATCCACGAAAAAATATTCAGCGCTGGGGCGCAAGCTTAACTTCTCTTGATGGATCGGTTAATGGCGTACCAGATCTCGATAGTCTTTATGAATATAATAGAGAAAATGGTACATCATATTCGGAAGTCGACTTCAAAACTCCAACGCCTCAATTTCTTCCTTTTGCATTTTTAGATGAGTACTTTGATCTTGGCCGCAGTCATATTATTCGATTGGGAACGGGCGGCTTTTTTCCTTTTCATCGCGACTTTGACGAAAAAACATTTCGATTAATATATACAATAAAGGGCTGCTCTGAAAACAACTTTGTTTGGATTCAAAACAATCAAGTCATAAAACTTGCCGATCAAAACTGGTATTATATCAATACTAAGATGATTCACGCTGTTTTTTCTTTTTTCGGAAGTGAGTTTGCAGTGTTCAATGCTGTATTAAACAAAAGAGCAGAAAAATCTCTGGTTAAACTTATGAGTATCAAATAATCCTTTATGAACGAGTTTTATAACTTGTTTAAAATTTATGCCGGACCGTTAGCGTATACGCTAATCGCTTTTGAATTTATCCTCTGCTCACTTAGACGAGAAAAGATTGTTTATTGGAAAGACTCGGCAACCAATATTTTTATGATCTATATTGGTGGATTTACACGCGAGTTAATTTTTTTAGCCTTTCCCTTGCCAATAATCACTTTGCTCTGTCAAGAGATTACGTTTAAATGGGAATATACAATACTAGCCTGGTTTTGTAGTTTTTTTCTGCTGGATTTCTTAGAGTATTGGTCACATAGATGGGCCCACGAAAATCAATTCTTATGGATTTTTCATAACGTTCATCACTCAGCAGAAGAGTTCAATTTCACAACTGGAGGACGGCAATCCTGGATTGTCGAAATTTACAGATTTTTATTTTTAATTCCTTTAGCGTTGGCGGGCTTTCCATTGTGGATGATTTTAGTTTGTCGCGCACTTCATAGATACTTACAACTGTTCCAACATACCACAATCGTTCCAAAACTAGGTCCGATTGAATTTCTTTTTGCCACGCCATCTGCACATCGAGTTCATCACGGACGAAATCCACATTATATTAATAAAAATTATGGTAATATTCTGTGTATTTGGGATCGAATTTTTCAAACTTATGAACCTGAAGTGATACCTGTCGAATTTGGCCCCCAGTCGGATATTCCAAGGTCATATAATCCGTTTGTGATTCAGTTCATTGAGCCCTATAGGTTGTTTAGGGAATTACAGAAAAAGAAAAAGTTAAAAGAGCATTTAAAATATCTAGTAAGCACACCAGGGTCTGATAAAATGAAATCAGGTATTACATGAACACTCTTGAAATGACAAATGAAAATCACTTCGAATTCGGATTTAATCAAATACCCTTTTCATTCAGAAAAAGTCCTGAGGATCAATGGTTTGCCCGGTTTGGAAAATGCCGCAGACCCGTGGGTTCATTTTATGAAGAATGTCTTCATACGGCAAGGTTAATAGGACAAAAAACCAATGATCAAATTTGGGTTTTGTTTTCTGGTGGAATCGACAGCGAAGTTGCAGTTCGTTCTTTTCACGCGGCTGGAGTGCCATTTAAGGTGGCCATTAATCGTTTCAAATTTGATCTTAATATTCATGACATCTGCTACGCGATCGCAACCTGTGAAGATCTTTGCGTTGAATATAAATTTTTTGATTTAGATCTTGAACAATTTTGGAAAACACAAGGAATAGAATATTCAATGAAGACTGGATGCTCGTGGCCAAGGTTAACTCCAACAATGTGGCTCATGGATCAAGTTGATGGATACCCTGTTCTTGGTAGTGGTGAGTGTTTTTTGGAAAAGGCAATTTCTAAAGATTACGTTCCTGGGGTATCGCCCTATGAACCATCCCCCTGGTATTTATTTGAGCGAGAAAAAATAGCCAGCTGGTATCGAATACTTCAGGTAATTAATAAACCCGGTTGCCCTGGGTTTTTTCAGTATACTCCTGAAATCATATATTCCTATTTGGTAGACCCAGATGTTCAAGCACTCTGTCGAAGCCAGGTTGTCGGAAAATTATCAACGGGGAGTTCAAAGCATAGAATCTATTCTAAATTCTTTCCTCTCAAAGAAAGACCTAAATATACTGGCTTTGAGAAAGTCCCCGACTTGGATCGATATTTCCAAGATTTATGTGTTCAACTCGTTCCGCACAGTCAACAGGAAGTTAAAATAGAATACGAAGGTCTAGTTCGACAGATGAGATCTTAAGCGATTACACTTGGAGTTTACGATTGCTCTTACTAAAGCCTGATGTAATCATATTTACAACAAATGGAGACTCTATGAGAAAAAATTTATTCATTTTATTTTCCCTCTTATTAGCGAAAGCACTAACCTGTTCACTTGCTGGCGCCCAAGAAAAATATTCTGCATCAGGCAAATACACAGTAAATCAAAAAAAAACATTGCTAGAAACTCCAGATCTGGCAAATGCACTCAAAGCAGATTTTTATAAGGACTGCCAAGATGATGTGAAAAAGTTTTGTTACCCTTTAAGATCTGCTGATAGCACGGCTCCAACTTGTCTTGAAACATCTTTTATGCTCAAGTCATCTCAAATCAGTGAAACATGTTTTTATGCACTCCGATCTACACTACAATGGTTGAATGCAAACGCTAAAAATTTGCCAATGCAATACTCTTCAGAAAAAACTTACACAATAGTAGAAAAAATTGGACTTATGCAGTGGCAAGGTCCTTTCACGCTTCCCGCAAAATCAAAACCAGATTATGGAACTCTTTGTATCGCAGAAGAAAAGTCAAACTGTGCCAGCGAAAAACATGGGTCCACAGACTCGGGAATATGCCTGAGAGAAAAGTTTTTCCAAGGGGCTAAAATTTCAAACGTTTGTTTTCCAGCGCTTAAGTTCTACAATCGTTGGATTGAACACACCGCTTCTCAAAACCCTGAGTGCGTTCAAGATTACAATAAATATTGTCGCCACACCACAACTGGAATTGAAATCAGCGATTGCATGTCCGCGAATTTCAAAAATTTAAATATCAAATGTGCTGAATCGATTAAGGGACTTAGAAAGCAAGTTATTATCGAGAAGGCTAATAAGTTAAAAAAGTAAAATACAATGTTTTCTGAAAAAGATCTTGAAACATTATATTTCAATACAGACTTCACATGCCTTAAGTTGGATACTCAATTTGATATCGCCCTATTAAAAAACATTCATAATGCCAATTGCCTTAAAGTAGAACCTCGAATTAAGGATAAAAATTTGGAATATGTGGGTTACTGTCTTCAGTCAGATGTCGATTGTAACCCCTACTATGGGTGTATCGACACCACGCGGCGTCATCGCAACAACGACCATACTTATGACCAAATTGCGGATTTTTATTTTCATAAAAAAAAGAATGAACTTGGCCATTCTTTTAAATATATCTATGACAGATTTGAAGTTCATCTTTATCAAGGTCGCGTGTTAATTGCTAAACCCGGTTGTCATATCCCTCTTCACAACGATGGAGCTTTCCGATTGACTCTTCATGTACCCATAGAAACAAATTCAGACAGCTATTTTAATGTTAATGACCAAAAGGTACACATGCCTGCCGACGGTAGTTCTTATTTACTCAATACAAGATTGATGCATGAAGTTTTTAATCAAGGACACGAGGATCGGATTCATGTGGTCTTTTGTCTTTGGCCGATCTGTGTTAAAAATCCGAGCGATGAGTTCAGAAACAAATACGAGAGTTTCTATGATAAAGCTAAAGCTTACGACTACTAAGTCTTTTTCTGAATGAATCTTGTCTAAATCTTGACACTGAACTATGTGACTGATCTAATTTTAGTGTAATATGAAATCAAATCGCATGGCGTATCAGTTGTTTAGTGCGCAGCTGATTGCACACCTTAGTATAATTCCAATGATTCTGTATGCAGAAGGAATTCATTATCTACTTTCTTTATGTATTTATTTTCTAACTGGTTGTTTAGGAATGAGTATGACGTTCCACAGGTTAGTTGCACATCAGTCTTGGAAGGCGCCTAAATGGTTCGAGGCCATAGGCCTTGCTTTTGCGACTCTAGGACTAACCGGTAGTAGCATTGCCTGGTGTGCGGTTCACCGCGACCATCATCAAAATTCAGATAACAGTCACGACCCACACGCTCCTCGGCATCAAGGCTTTTTCAGAGTTCAGTTTTTGAGTATGTTTGCTAGAACTAAAATGTCATTAATCCGTAGTCTTGCAAAAAACCCGCTGAACCGCTTCTTTCATCGCTATTATTGGCATTTAAATTTAGGTTTTGCCCTTCTACTGTTTTTAATTGAACCTTTTGCTGTTATTTATCTTTATCTGTTTCCTGCTGCGGTACTTTGGAATATGGGAAGCTTTATCAATACTTTCGGCCACAAGTTTGGATTTAAATCTTTTGATACAGGCGACGAAAGTAAAAATAATATTCTGCTGGGCCTTCTTATGTTTGGAGAAGGGTGGCACAACAATCACCACCGTTACCCCAAGTCCTCTCAGTTCGGACAAGGCTATTTACAGCTTGATGTGTCTGGAAAACTTATTAAGTTGATCGAGGAGAAGGCGTGAGTTCAAGTTCGCCAAATGTAAATCCACTCAAGTCCTGGAAGGAAATTGTTGGAAATGAATTTTTCAATCAAGTTTCGACTCAATCCAAAACTTTTTCTGAGGTGAATGGTATCAAATCAGTTGCTCTGCTTGTGTTTGATTACGCCGTTATCTTACTCTTTATATTACTTTCTGAGAAAATGAACCATCCACTTATATATACAGTTGCAATTATAATTATCGCTGGTCGTCAACATGGATTGCTTTGTCTATTGCATGAGGCAGTACATGGTCTTCTTTTTAAAAATAGAAAACTAAACAATTGGGCCGCCGAAGCGCTGTGCATTCTGCCTTTAGGTAATTGCTTTCGAGCTTTTTCGTGGGCACATTTAAATCACCATAAATATCTGAATACTGAAAATGATCCTGAATGGCATAAAAAGCGCCAGCAAGGTTGGCATTTTCCAAAATCAAAATCCAATTTTTTAAAATTCATGTTTATGGAATGTGTAGTGAGAAACACAAAGGGACGCATACTCAAACTGGTACACATTTTCTCTAATCCGAGCTACCCACATCAATATAAAATTATTATTGCCAGCTATTATTTCATATTAGCAACATTGATTATTTATTTTAATCTCGAGCTCATCTTCCTGACATATTGGTTGGTGCCCTTTTTATTGATATTACCTTATATATCCTTTACTCGAAGCTTGTCTGAACATTTTGGGTTACTCTACGAAACAGAGTTATCTTCTACGCGTAATGTAAAACCAAGCTTTCTTAATCAGATATTCATTCCACATGGAACTCCGTACCATCTGACTCACCATTTGTTCCCCACAATTCCCTCTTATCATCTGAGTAAATTGACAAAGCTTTTAATGCAAAGTGAAGGATTTCAAAAGCATCAAAAGTTCAATAAAGGTTACTATTTGACCGAGTCATCGGTTCTTAAAGATGTAATTGAACCCCAACGAAATCCAATTTAGAATTTCTCATGTTGATATGCTGTCGTGGAATTAAAGACTAAATGAAAAAACCACTTTGGATCAATCAAGTTAGCCCCAGTTTTTGCCCCAGTCGATGGAGCACTCTTGCTGTTAATCCAGCTATTGGAGGACTTTCTACCTGTTGCCATCATGAATATAAAAAAATAAAAATGGTTGATCTCTACACATCCCAATCTGAAGAAATAGTAGCTCGCCAGCAGATGTTAGATGGGGGTTACCCGAAAGACTGTCAAAAATGCTGGTCTATAGAAAACTCTGGAGGGGTCTCTCCGCGTGAGTACAGAGCCGAATATTCTGGGAACTATCCCATCAAGGTAAAATCTCTTGCTGGTGAATTGAAGCTTCAAGAAAACCCATCCTGGATTGACTTAAGAATGGGAAGAGTATGCCAATTCTCTTGTCTTTATTGCAGCGATGATTATTCAACCGCCTGGGAAAATGAATTTAAAATTCGAGGGCCTTTTTCACATAAATCTCCGTCATTTAAAAACGAAACTGAATTATCGGATGAAGATCAGAAAGAATACTATGACAAAATTGTCAAAGCTATCCCTCGCATTAGCCAGCTTAGTATTACAGGTGGAGAGCCGCTTTTAAATGCTCCGACTTACAGAATTTTTGAGGCTCTAAAACTACCTCGAACATTTCCGATTCATGTTAATATTTATACAAATATCTGTCCTCCGGAAAATTACTGGAAAAAGCTAATTATATTTTTAAATGAAATCAAAAGCTATCCTCAAGTTTATCTCTACCTGAATATTAGCAATGAGGCTTGGGGACATCAAGCCGAATTCATTCGAAGAGGCCTTAAATTTGAAATTCTGCAAAAGCGCGTTCTTGAGATTCTGAATCAGACGCAAACATCATTGTATTTTGTGATGTCGACCAATATCCTTTCACTTTGGACATTGCCAGAATACATGAACTGGCTGGCTCAATTAAAAAAACATTACCAAACAGATGGCAGATTTCTAAAATTGATGCCAAATCTAGTCCTGTATCCAGACTATTTTTCTATAGGAAACCTAGGTAATTCCGATGTTTCCTTATATTTCAGAAATTATATAACTGACTACATTCAAAAAAATAAAAACTTCATAGATGAGAATGAGCAGGCTGGCCTTGAATCGATGATTGCTGTTCTAGATAAACCTTATTCTGATCAAGCAAAGTTAAAAGCCATGAAGGAATTTCTTGATGCCTCCGATCTTAGATTTAAAACGGATTGGAGAAATCTGTTTCCCAATTTAGTTAAACACTTACTGTGAAATTCACAGGGGCACTTGACTCCAGAAAAAATCCAGATCTCTTCCAGTCAAAATACCATTTTTTTCATTACGTTAGAACCTGGCTAAAGTGCGGGTTACATTTTTTCTCAGGAGCAGTGCCCGCAGAAAAGCTATATAGATTTTTTAAGAGCTGGTATTGAAAAATCCGTCGTTCGTTTTGTTAATTCGCTGGCCTGATGGTTAGTGAAGACAAATGTGATTGTAGGCCTTTTCAATATAAATAGGATCTTTAATTTTCAAATCAACAAGTGAATGATCAATGAAGTCTCGTGGCCAATTCTTATATGAAAAAAAGATTAGAGTGAAAATCACATGGATGAGACCTTCTTGGAATTGATTTGAAATATAGCGAGGCTTTTGTGCGTTAATAATATAAAAACTGCCCTCATCCTCTAAGTGATAAGGTTTTCCACCGAGATTTTAATAATTACAAGAATGCCATTCAAAATGCAGTCATTATTTTTTGACTATTAAATATATTAATCATTTAATAGTTCAAGAATTTAAACCAGCCTACTTCCACATGCTAAATGGTGCATATAATGAATCTAAGAAAAAGGAAATCTCATGATCGCAAACTACCGTACGAAAACGATTCATTTGGTTAAACTTAATTACCTGGGCAACAAAAGAAGTCCAATTCATCTTAACCAGCGTTCGAAAGGGCTGGAAATTGTCTAATTTAAATGCTATTATTTTAAGAGTAAATCAGTTTGGAGTATTATGAAACG